>NZ_JAUEUL010000009.1:0-268445 GCF_032487575.1 Bradyrhizobium sp. SZCCHNRI1009
CGCCTGCATTTTTTTCGCAGGCGGGCCATGGGTGAGGCCTTCACCCGGCATTCCCTGCGCCCTCGTCTCGAGGGCTCGCTGCCGAAAGCTCGGACGCCCGTGCGTCACGAGGGATTTCGCATGCTCTATTGCTGATTGTTTGAGACGGTATCCGGCTCTCGAACCATCGCAATGCACAACGCGTAGTCCTACGGTGCCCATCTTTTACGCAACATTTAACGATCGGACCGCCTTCTCGCGTTCGTCCGAAGTTCAAATTCCGAATCCGATTCAATGGGCAGATGGAGTTCATACCGTGCGCAAGAATCTACCCGTCACGACCCATGAATACACGATCACCGATGAGACGCTGATCGTCTCGCGCACCGATCTGAAGGGCAAGCTGACCTATTTCAACGAGCAGTTCGTCGATGCCGCCGGCTTCACTCCCGACGAGCTGATGGGCCAGCCGCACAACATCATCCGCCATCCCGACATGCCGGAGGCGGCTTTCGCCAACCTCTGGGACACGCTGAAGCAAGGAAAGCCGTGGGCCGGCGCCGTCAAGAACCGCCGCAAGAACGGTGACTTCTACTGGGTGCAGGCGACCGCGTCGGCCATCCGCGAGAATGGCGAGATCACCGGCTACACCTCGATCCGCACCAAGCTGCCGGCTGAGCAGCGCGCCGAGGCCGAGAAGGTGTACGGGCTTCTCAACCAGAACAAGGCGCAGGACTACACCATCAGCGCGGGCATCATCCGCCGCCGCTCGGTGTTCGACCGCCTGTCGCTGTTCACGGGTACGCTCAAAGCGCGCCTGACGACCTTGGCCGCGGTGCTGGGCGTGTTCATGTTGATCATCGGCGCAGCCGGCCTGATTTCGACCCGCTCCACCAATGTCGCCATGAAGTCGCTGTACGAGGATCGCACGATACCGCTGGCGCAATTGTTCGAGATCAACGATCGCACCTTGCAGAACATGTCGTCGCAACAGTCCGCGGCGGCGAACGGCAAGGCCGGAAAGCCGATTGACGGCATCAGGGCGCTGGTGGACGGAAACAGCGCCAGGATCACCAAGGTCTGGGCCGACTACATGGCGAGCTACCTGACCCCGGAGGAGAAGATTGTCGCCGATGCCTTCGCGATCAGGCGCAAGGCCTATCTGGAGGAAGGCATCAGGCCAGGCCTGGCTCTGCTCGAGCAGGGCAAGTTCGACGAAGCGAGCCAGCATATCGCCACCAAGGGGCATGATCTGTTCGAGGCCGCCAAGCACGAGCTCGACAAGCTCGTCGAGATCCAGGTGAAGGAAGGCAAGGCGCTCTACGAGGAGGCCGAGAGTCAATATCTGGTGGTGCTCGCGATCATTTCGGTGATGATCCTGGCGGGCATCGGAATCGGCGCCACGTTCAGCCTGCAGAGCATCCGCGCGGTGCTGCGGCCGCTCAAGGTGCTCAACGACGCGATGCAGAACATCAGCCAGGGCAAGCTCGACAACCGCATTCCGGTAGAGCGCGACGACGAGATCGGCGAGGCGCTGCGCAACCTGCAGACCGTGCAGGCCATCGTCCGCTTCAACAGCGAGGAAGTGAAGGCTGTGCAGCACTCGGCCGAGGTCACGCGCAAGGCCGGAATGAACAAGCTCGCCAGCGAATTCGAAAGCGCGATCGGCGGCATCGTGCAGACGGTGTCCTCGGCCTCGTCCCAGCTCGAGACGTCCGCCGGCACGCTGACCTCGAACGCGACGCGCTCGCAGGAGCTCGCCACCACCGTGGCCGCCGCGTCCGAGCAGGCCGCCACGAACGTGCAGTCGGTCGCCTCGGCCACCGAGGAGCTGACCTCGTCAGTGACCGAGATCAGCCGGCAAGTCCAGGAATCGGCGCGCATCGCCAACGGCGCCGTCGATCAGGCGCGCACCACCAACGACCGCGTCAACGAGCTGTCGAAGGCGGCCGCGCGGATCGGCGACGTGGTCGAGCTGATCAACACCATCGCAGGCCAGACCAACCTGCTGGCGCTGAACGCCACCATCGAGGCGGCGCGCGCCGGCGATGCCGGCCGCGGCTTCGCGGTGGTTGCGTCCGAGGTCAAGGCGCTCGCCGAGCAGACCTCGAAGGCGACCGGGGAGATCGCCCAGCAGATCTCGGGCATCCAGGCGGCCACGCAGGAATCGGTGTCGGCGATCCGGGAGATCAGCACGACGATCGAGCGGCTGTCGGAAATCTCCTCGACCATCGCCGCCGCCGTCGAGCAGCAGGGTGCGGCGACGCAGGAGATCTCGCGCAACATCCAGGAGGCGTCGCGCGGCACCACCGAGGTCAACACCAACATCGTCGACGTCCAGCGCGGCGCCTCGCAGACCGGCTCCGCGTCGGGAAGCGTGCTGTCGGCGGCGCAGTCGCTGTCGCAGGAGAGCGACCGGCTGCGGCAGGAGGTCGACAGATTCCTCGACAACGTGCGGGCGGCCTGAGCCGCCCCGCTCTCATCGCCCGGTCAGCCGGATCGGGCGGCCCTGACTGATGAAGGCGTAGTGGCCGGCGCCGATGCCGCCGACCATCAACGCCTCGACGACGGGCTCGGCGATCTCACCGGTCGCGGCCCAGTCGACGACGAAATTGGCGCCGGTGCCGCCGCGAGTGTCCTTGACGGGCACGAAGATCTCGACGGTCGCGAACGGCCTCAAGGCGACGGGCTCGCGCAGATGCGCCTCCACCAGCGTGCCGGCCGTGTCGTAATAGTTGATGCGCCGGACGATCAGCGGCCGCTGCTCGGAGGCGTTGTGGATGCTCAGCGTCACCGAGAAATCGGCCTGGACCCGGCCCGGGGTCATCGCGACGCTGGAATAGACGGGGACATAGACGGCGCCCGTGACCGTGACGGGCTCCGCCGGAACTGGCGTCAGCGAGCTCGCGAAAGCGGTGGTCACGTCGTCGGCGGCCTGCGCCGCGCCGGCCGCAACAGCTGCGATGAGCAGCAGCGCGAATGCGCCGGTCCGGATGTGACAGATTGCGGGTTTCCTTGCGCGGCGGCCCGACATAAGTTGCCGCCTCGGGGGTTGCTTCATGCATGAACTGATCGGCGACATCACGCTCTGCATCCTGTTTGCGTGGGTGCTTGGACTGGCGGCGCACAGATGGCGCCAGCCCTCGATTCTCGCTTATCTGGTCGCGGGCTTCGCCATTGGCCCCTTCGGCACCGGCTGGGTCAAGTCCCAGGAGTCGATTTCCGTGATCTCGGAACTCGGCCTGATCTTCATGCTGTTCATGATCGGGCTCGAGATCGACCTCAAGAAGATCATCCGCGCCGGCCCGGTGATTCTGATTGCCGGCGGGGTCCAGCTGCTCGGCGGCGCCGCGCTCGGCATCCTGTTCTTCGTCGCGATCGGCATGCGGATGGGCGCCGAGAGCTACGACGCGCTCTATCTCTGCGTCGCCTGCGCGCTGTCCTCGACCGTCATCATCGTCAAGGTGCTGTACGAGAAGCGCGAGCTCGACACCCTGCCCGGCCGCATCACGCTCGGCGTGCTGGTTCTGCAGGACGTGTTCGCGATCCTGTTTCTGGCGGTGCAGCCGAGCCTCGACGACCTCCATGTCAGCGTGATCCTGCTGTCTTTCGCCCGCGCCGGCACGCTGGTCGCGATCGCCCTGTTGCTCAGCCGCTACGTCTTGCCGCCGGTGTTCCACCGCATCGCGCGCACCCCCGAGCTGATCCTGCTCGGCGCGCTGGCCTGGTGCTTCCTGATCGGCGAGATCGCGGAAAGGCTGCACCTGTCGCGCGAGATGGGCTCGCTGGTTGCGGGCGTCTCGCTGTCGACCTTCCCCTACGCGCTCGACGTCACCGCCAAGGTCACGACCCTGCGCGATTTCTTCATCACGCTGTTCTTCGTCGCGCTCGGCATGACCATCCCGATCCCGACACTGTCCGTGGTCGGACTGGCTCTGGTGATCGCGCTGTTCACGGTGGCGAGCCGGCTGCTGACGACGTTCACGCCGCTCTACATGATGCGGCAGGGCCTGCGCGCCAGCCTGCTGCCGGCACTCAACCTCGCCCAGATCAGCGAATTCTCGCTGGTCGTGATCCAGACCGGGGCCGCCGCCGGGCACCTCAAGAACGGCACGTCGAGCGCGGCGTCCTTTGCCTTCGTGCTGCTCGCGGTGCTCTCGACCTTCGTCATCGTCCGCTCTGACCCGATCGCGCGGCGAAGCATCCCGCTGCTCAAGCGGCTCGGGCTGCGCGACCTCGATTCGAGCAAGGACGGCGAGGCCGGCCATGAGGGCGGGCACGGCGCCGGACGGCCGATCGTTCTCCTCGGTTTCTTCCGCACGGCCAGCGCCCTGCTGAGCGAGATCGAGCGCAACGAGCCGGCGCTGCTGGAACAGATCGGCGTGGTCGATTTCAACCCGGTGGTCTTCCGCACCCTGTCCGATCGCGGTATCCAGGTGACCTATGGCGACATCAGCAATGTCGACACGCTGATTCACGCGGGGGTCGGCCAGGCCGAGTTGATCATCCTGAGCATCCCGGACTCGCTGCTCAAGGGCGCCAACAACGAGAAGCTGGTGCGCCACGTGCGCAGCATCAATGCAACGGCCAAGATCGTCGCGACCGCCGACCTGCTCGCCGACGTCAACGACCTCTACGATGCCGGCGCCGACTATGTGACCGTGCCGCGGCTCAGCGATGCGCAGGTGCTGCTCAACCTGATCCAGGACGCCAGCGCCGGGCTCCTCTCCGAGCGCCGCAGCCAGGCCGAGGCGATGCTCGCCGACCGCCGCGAGGTGCTGCCATGAGCCAGGCGCGTATCCATCTCCGACACAATCTCTGATCCCGCTGGACTTGAAGCATGGCAAACACGAGCGTTCACGTCGTCGATCACCCGCTGGTCCAGCACAAGCTCTCCTTGATGCGCGAGCGTGACCGCTCGACCAAGGGCTTCCGCGAGCTGTTGAACGAGATCGGCATGCTGCTGGCCTATGAGGTCACGCGCGACCTGCCGCTCGAGCTCGTCGACATCGAAACGCCGATCGCCCCGATGAAGGCGCCGAAGATCGCCGGCAAGAAGCTCACCCTGGCGCCGATCCTGCGCGCCGGCGTCGGCTTCCTCGACGGCATGCTGGCGCTGATGCCGTCCGCGCGCATCGCCCATATCGGGCTCTACCGCGATCCCAACACGCTGCAGGCCGTCGAGTACTACTTCAAGGCGCCCCAGGATCTGAGCGACCGCACCGTGATCCTGATGGACCCGATGCTCGCGACCGGCAACTCCGCCTGCGCGGCTGCCGAGCTGCTCAAGACGCGCGGCGCCCGCGACATCCGTTTCGTCTGCCTGCTGGCGGCACCAGAAGGCATCGCCAAGTTCGAGAAGGAGCATCCGGACATCCCGATCTGGACCGCAGCGATCGACGAGAAGCTGAATGACCACGCCTACATCGTGCCCGGTCTCGGCGATGCCGGCGATCGGATGTTCGGCACGAAGTGATCGTGAACGGTTCAGCAGGACGGTCGCGGTGAAAGGCGAATGACACTGAGGATGCGACCATCGATCACCAGCAGCGCACTCCCGATCACCAGCGCACCGCTGATCTCCCGCAACGAGATGCTTTCGCCGAGCACCAGCGACCCGAGCAGGATCGTCGTCAACGGGATCAACAAGGTCACCAGCATCACGTTGGTCGCCCCGGAGCGGCGCAGGATCTGGAAGAACACGATATAGGCGAATGCCGTCGACAGCGCCGCAAGGCCGATGACCGCGAGCCACGTCTGCAGCCCGGGAAGCGGGAGACGCCAGGGCTGGTCGACCGCGCCGGCGATGACCAGCATCATCACGCTCGAAGCCGAGAACTGGAAGGTGGCGGTCGCGAGCGGCGGCGATTGGGCGAGATGGCGGCGCACCAGCAGTGCGGCGATGCCGTAGCTGAGCGATGCGCCAAGACCGAACAGAATGCCGTAGCCGCCTGCCGAGCCGCCGAGCCCCGATCCGCCTCGCAGGATCACGACGCCGACGAGGCCCACGATCAGGCCCGCAGCCCGCCGGACCGACAGCCTTTCATCCCCCGCGGCAGCCATTACCACGATGGTGAACAGCGGCGTGGTCGCGTTGAGCACCGCGGCAAGACCGGAGGTGATGAACGTCTGGCCGATCACGATCAAGCAGAACGGCACGACATTGTTGAACAGCGCCACGGCGAGGAACGGCAGCCAACCGACAATCCCCCTGGGAAAACCGAGCCCGCGCAGGCGCGCCACCGGCAGCAGAATCGCAGCCGCCAGCACGATGCGCAGCAGCACCAGCGTCAGCGGCGGCAATTCCTTCAAGGCGAGGCCGTTGAAGATGAACGATCCGCTCCACAGCAGCGAGAGCAGGCCGAGCAGCGACCAGTCCCGCGCGTCCATGCTCTCGTTCTGGGATGTCATCGCCGCAAACCGCTGTTTCATCTGCGCGAGCCTTGCAGGCGAAGCCTCGCGCCGTCCACCCGCTTTCCGTTGGTGTGTCTACGGCATGGACCTCGGCCGCGAGACCAGCTCGATCATGCGGCCTTCGTCCTCATCCGGCATCGCCGCCTTCGCCCGCGCATAGGCGTCGACGGCCGCCTGTGCCATGACGGGGCGCTCACCGAGCAGTTCCTCGGCGAGCTGCAGCGCATAGGCTGCATCCTTGTGACGGAGTGCTGCGGTGAAGCTCGCGTCGGCGAAGTTGCGCGCGACCATGCGCGGGGCGTGGCGCAGCACCTGCGGGCTCGCCGCGACGCCGCCCTGGATCGCCTCGAGCACGAGATTCATGTCGAGCCCGGCCTGCTCGGCGATCGCGAGCCCTTCGGCGAGACCCGCGATCTGCATCGCGCCAAGCAGGTTGTTGATCAGCTTGTAGACGGTCCCGGTGCCCACCGGTCCGAAATGGCGAATGGTCGAGCCGATCGGCGCCAGATAGGGCCGGGCGCGGTCGAGATCGGCGGCGTCGGCGCCGATCAGCAGGGTCAGCTTGCCGCTTGCGGCCGCGTCGGGCAGCCCGGTCACCGGACAGTCGAGATATGTCACGCCGCGCGCATTCAGCTCGCGCGACAGGCGCAGCGTATGATCACGCGATACGGTCGAACATTCGATCGCAATCGTGCCGACCCGCATGGTGGCGGCGGCGCCATCCGGCCCGAGCCACACCGCGCGCGAGGCGTCGTCATCCGCAACCATGGTGACGACGGCGACGGCATCGATCGCCGCATCGGCCGGCGAGGTCGACCAGCGCGCGCCGCGCGCGATCAGATCCTCGGCCTTTGCCTTGTTGCGATTCCAGACCGCCACGGAATAGCCGGCATCGAGATAGCGACCGGCCATGCCGTGGCCCATCCGCCCGAGCCCGATGAAGGCAACGCGCGCCGCGCTCAATCCACGTCCTCGATTGCGGCGCCCGGCGTCGTGCCGAACGCGCGCTGTGCCAGGGTCGCGGCCATGAACTCGTCGAGATCGCCGTCGAGCACGCCTGCGGTGTCCGACGTCTGCACGCCGGTGCGCAGATCCTTCACCATCTGATAGGGCTGCAGCACGTAGGAGCGGATCTGGTGGCCCCAGCCGATCTCGGTCTTGGCCGCCTGATCCGCCGCCGCCTTCTCCTCGCGCTTCTTCAGCTCGATCTCGTAGAGCCGCGCGCGCAACATGTCCCAGGCCTGGGCCCGGTTCTTGTGCTGTGAGCGGCCGGCCTGGCAGACCACCGCGACACCGGTCGGGATGTGCGTCAGCCGCACCGCCGATTCGGTCTTGTTGACGTGCTGGCCGCCGGCGCCGCCCGACCGCATCGTGTCGACACGGACGTCGGACTCCTTGATGTCGATCTTGATGCTGTCATCGATGACCGGGAAGATCTGCACCGAAGAGAACGAGGTGTGGCGCCGCGCATTCGAATCGAACGGCGAGATCCGGACCAGGCGATGCACGCCGGCCTCCGTCTTCAGCCAGCCATAAGCGTTGTGCCCGGAGATCTGGATGGTCGCGGACTTGATACCGGCCTCTTCACCCAGTGATTCCTCGAGATACTCGACCTTGAAGCCGTGGGTCTCGGCCCAGCGCGTGTACATGCGCAGCAGCATCTGCGCCCAGTCCTGGCTCTCGGTGCCGCCGGCGCCGGCATGGACCTCGAGATAGGTGTCGAACTTGTCGGCCTCGCCGGACAGGAGCGCCTCGAGCTCGCGCCGCGCGACCTCCTTCTTCAGCTCCTTCAACGCATTCTCGGCTTCAGTGACGACGCCGGGATCGTTCTCGGCCTCGCCAAGCTCGATCATCTCGATGTTGTCGCTGAGCTCACGCTCGACCTTGCCGATGCCGGTGAGCGAGTCCTCCAGCGAGGTCCGCTCCTGCATCAGCCGCTGAGCTTTTTGGGGGTCGTTCCAGAGATTGGGGTCTTCGGCGAGCTTATTCAGCTCGGCCAGCCTTGCCGTCGATGTCTCGACGTCAAAGATGCCTCCTCAGCAGCCCGACCGACTGCTTGATCTCTTCTACGATTTTCTCGATTTCCGCGCGCATGTCGCTCTCTTCAGGCCACGGCTCCAAGCGCCGCAGCATCGTCTCTCACAGGGGGATGTAACGGCGCTCGGCGCAAAGCGCAATCGCTCCGCGCCGCAACGGCATCAGTTTCAGCCGGCCCAATAGCCTAATAGAGGCTTCCCGTGCCTGGACGGATGATGAAGCTGCCAGCATCAGGCTGGCCGCCGCTCTGCGACGGCATCACGCGTCCATCGGCGTCGGCGACACCGATGACGGAGTAGTTGTCCGGCGGCGCCGTACCCGGCTTGAATGCTTCCATGATCGTGCGGCCGCCGTCGCCAGGGCTTGCGCGCATGCCCGTCTTGGCATCGACACGGACCAGCTTGATGCCGGCCGGGATCTTGAAGGGCGTGGCCGGCTTGTCGGCCAGCGCGAGCTTCATGAAGTCTTTTGCGATCGGTGCGGCCAGATGACCGCCGGTCGCAGCGTTACCCCGACCGAGCGGCCGCGGCTTGTCGTAACCCATGTAGATCGCGACGGCGAGGTCGGGCGAGAAGCCGACGAACCATGCGTCCTTGGCCTCGTTGGTGGTGCCGGTCTTGCCGGCGATCGGCTTGCCGACCTCCTTCAGCACGGTCGCCGTGCCCGCCTGCACCACGCCCTCGAGCATCGAGGTGATCTGGTAGGCCGTCATCGTATCCAGAACCTGCTCCCGGCGGTCGACCAGCTGCGGCTCGCTCTGGTTCTTCCAGCCGTCCGGGGCGTCGCAGCCGCGGCACTCCCGGGCATCATGCTTGAAGATGGTGTGGCCGTAGCGGTCCTGGATGCGGTCGATCAAGGTCGGCTTCACCCGACGGCCGCCATTGGCGATCATCGAATAGGCGGTGACCATGCGCATGGCCGTGGTTTCGCCGGCGCCGAGGGCGTAGGACAAGTAATTCGGCAGCTCGTCATAGACTCCGAACCGCTTGGCGTATTCGGAAATCAGCGGCATGCCGACGTCCTGCGCGAGACGCACGGTCACCGTGTTCAGCGACAGACGCAGCGCGTTGCGCAAGGTCGTGGGCCCGAGATATTTCCCGTTGGAGAAGTTGTCGGGGCGCCAGACCTGCCCGCCCTGCCCCTGGTCGATCTCGATCGGTGCGTCGACGACCTGGGTCGACGGCGTATAGCCGTTGTCGAGCGCCGAAGAATAGACGATCGGCTTGAATGACGATCCGGGCTGCCGGTAGGCCTGCGTTGCGCGGTTGAACTGGCTCTGGTCGAAGGAGAAGCCGCCGACCATCGCGAGCACACGGCCGGTGTTCGGGTCCATGGCAACCATCGCGCCGGACACTTCGGGCAGTTGCTCGAGGCGATACTGGCCTTCGACCGGATTGCCTTCCTTGTACAGCGGATCGGCATAGATCACGTCGCCCGGCTGCAGCACCTGGGCGACCGACGTCGGCACCTTGCCGCGGCCGTTGGCCGTCGCAGCCCGCGCCCATTTCACGCCGTCAAGCGTGATCAGGCCGGTCTGGCGTTCCTTGCTGACGGCGCCGCCGAGTTCGCGCGGCGGCTGGAAGCCGATGCGGGCGGACTGGTCACTGGTCTCGAGCACTACGGCCATCCGCCAGGGCGAGATGTCGGAGAGCGACTTGATATCGGCGAGCTTCACACCCCAATCACCCGACGTGTCGAGCTTGGAGACGGCTCCGCGATAGCCCTGCTCCTGGTCGTACCTCACGAGTCCGGCGACCATGGCCTTGCGCGCCATGACCTGGATCTTCGGATCGAGCGTCGTCCGGACCGACAGGCCGCCCTCGTAGAGCTTCTTCTCGCCATAGCGCTCGAAGATGTCACGGCGCACTTCCTCGGCGAAATATTCACCCGCGAAGATGTGGGCGCCGGTGTTGCGGCTCGCGATCGTCAGCGGATCCTTGCGCGCCTTGTCGGCGTCGGCCTGCTTGATCCAGCCGTTCTCGAGCAGACGATCGACGACGTAGTTGCGGCGCTCGATGGCACGGTCGCGGTTCCGGATCGGATGCAGGCTGCCCGGCATCTTCGGCAGAGCCGCCAGATAGGCGGCCTCGGCCACCGTCAGTTCGTTGACCGACTTGTCGAAATAGACCAGCGACGCCGCGGCGATGCCGTAGGCGCCGGAGCCGAGATAGATCTCGTTGAGATAGAGCTCGAGAATCTTGTCCTTCGAGTAGGTGCGCTCGATGCGCATCGCCAGCAGCGCTTCCTTGATCTTGCGGGCGAACGACACTTCGTTGGTCAACAGGAAGTTCTTGGCGACCTGCTGGGTGATGGTGGAGGCGCCCTGCGGACGGCGATTCGAGCCGAAGTTCTGGGCGTAGACCACGGCAGCGCGCGCCATGCCGGTGAAATCGATGCCGCCATGCTCGTAGAAGTTCTTGTCCTCGGCGGCGAGGAAGGCGTTGATCACGAGCTTGGGAACCGCCTGGATCGGCAGGTACAGCCGGCGCTCCCGGGCATATTCACCGACCAGCGAGCCGTCGACCGCGTGCACGCGCGTCATCACCGGCGGCTCATAATCCTGCAGCTGGGAGTAGTCAGGCAGATCCTTGGAAAAATGCCAGATCAGGCCGGCCGCTGCTGCCACACCGACCAGGAACAAGACGGTACCGGCCGCGAACAGGAAGCCCAAAAACCGCACCAGAAAGCGCATCGGCGAATATCCGTTCCAACTCTTGTTTCGTCTCTCGGCTCGGACGCGGCGCACCCACAGGCGCTACCGCCAAAAATCACACGGTCGGCTGCAATGCCGCGTGACCCATGCCAGAGAAACGCACGGTCAAGCCTATCAGCGGTCAAGCCTATCACAAGTCTGCCGAGAAGGAATCCTCACTGATTCCGGGTGCCTCGCAGCACGTTTATACGGATGTTGCTGTGGCCAAACTAGGGCTTTGCGCGGACCGCCATCGGCTTGTCCGGCCTCTCGGGGCCCGCATTGGCAATGCGCTTGGCCAGAAAGGCATCGATCGCCCGCGCCATTGCGTCCGCCGTGCGCGACCGCCATGCGTCGGAGACCAGGTTCCCCATATCGCCCTTATTGGAGACATAGCCGAGTTCGACCAGCACGGATGGCACGTCGGGCGCCTTGAGCACGCGGAAACCGGCCGATTTCAGCGGGCGCTTATGCATATGCACCGCCGTCTTCATGTCGTTCATCAGCACACGGGCGAACCTGTTGGAAAACGTGCGTGTTTCCCGGCGGGCCAGATCGATCAGGATGTCGGCGACGTCAGCCGGCTCCTCGGTCAGATTGACCCCGCCGATCTGGTCGGCGCGGTTCTCGGTCTCGGCCAGCCGTTCCGCCTCGACGTCGGACGCCTTGTCCGACAGCGTGTAGATAGTCGCGCCCTGCGCAGTGCCCTCACCCCGCGGCAGCGCGTCGGCGTGGATGGAGACGAACAGAGCCGCCGATTGCTTCTGGGCGATGCGGACTCGGTCTCCAAGCGGGATGAAGGTGTCGTCGTCGCGGGTCATGACCACGCGGAACTTGCCCGACCGTTCGAGCCGGTCGCGCAGCGCCTGGCCGAAGGCGAGCACCAGATTCTTCTCCGGCACCTCGCCGCCCTGGGTGCCGTAGTCGATTCCTCCATGACCGGGGTCGATCACGACCACGGGCCGGGTGTCCGGCGGGCCATCGGTCGGAGGGGTGGCGATGGCGACCGTCGTCGGCGGCGGCCGGACTGCCGGCGCGGGGGTCCCTGCGACCGCGACGGACGCCGTCGCGGAACCCGAATCGGCAGGCCTGGCCCGGCTGTCGCTGCCGACGGCGCGGGCGAAAGTCGCCTCGTCGACCTCCTCCAGTTCGAGCACCAGCCGCGGCGGCTGGCCGTTGGCGGCATCCAGCACCGTGGAGTTGGCGATTCGGGCCGGGCCGGTGAGATCGAAGACGATGCGGGATCCACCGGGCATCACCATCCCATAGCGGAACGCCTTCACCAGACCACGGCCGCTCGTCCCGGCTCCCGTGGGCAGATGAAAGCTGACCTGGGGCAGGTCGACGACGACGCGATAGGGTTCGCTGAGCAGGAAGGCTCGAAACGGCACCGTCCGGTCGAGATCGAGCACGAATCGGGTCTGTCGGGAATCGCCGGCGACCCGTGCATCGGTGGCGATCGGGAACCCGGGCCCGACTACGGCAGGCGGAACCTGGCCGACCGGCCCGCTCTGGGCGCGGGCCGGAATGGCGGCCGCGCATAACATTTGCGTGACGCACAGTGACGCGCATCCCAGCAAGGAAAGGTAATTCGCCCGGCCAACTGCCAAATCGATGCCTCCGCGGGATCGTCTTACCGCAACCAATCCCAGGGGTTAATCGCCAAATTTTGTCATTTTCGTTAAAGGCCACCGATTGTTGCGGTTCCGCGACGCTTCGCTTGCGCGACCTGACCATTCCTCGTATGTACGAAGGGCTGAAGGCTAATCCTTACTGCCGGTTGTGTCGCGTTCAACCTCCGGTGAAACGCCGGAAGCTTCGTGATCGGGGTGCTCGGTATCGAGTCCTTGATCGTGGCGGAGATTCCAGCGCCTTTCCGACGCTCCACCAAAGCCTGCGCGATCCCGCGCGGCCGCAACGGAGAGCCGGTCACGAGCCGAGTGGCGCCTGTCAGGGCGCCTCCTCGCAGAGACCGCCCGGGCACCAGGTCAGACACGGTATAGCCTGATACCGCGCCCGTGACAGGGTGGGTATTCGATCCAGGCAAGCGTTTCGGCGCAATCTGGCCTTCGGCAACAGAGAAGGCGGCACCCGCTGCCGCCCACATATTCCAGACGGGCCGACGCTTGATGCGCCAGACTGAGTTGCCAACCATGACCAGCGGACGATCCGCGCCGATGCGGGGCCAGACCCCCGCCCGGCCAATCGCCCCGCCGGCATCAGGGTTGGCGCGGCGCGACCAGCTGCGTTTAGGCCTTCCCCTCACCCCCGAATCAGGTGGACCGTCGCGTCATCCGACAGCGCGCCACGCGCTCGCGGCCAATCGCGCCCGTCGCCTCCAAGAGTTCCAATATGCCCAACAAGATGTTGATCGATGCTACCCACCCGGAAGAGACCCGGGTCGTTGTCGTCCGCGGCAACCGCGTCGAGGAATTTGATTTCGAAACGGCCCAACGCAAGCAGCTCCGCGGCAACATCTACCTCGCCAAGGTTACCCGCGTTGAGCCCTCGCTGCAGGCCGCCTTCGTCGAGTATGGCGGCAACCGCCACGGCTTCCTCGCCTTCAGCGAAATCCATCCGGACTACTATCAGATCCCGGTCGCCGACCGGCAGGCTCTGATCGAGGCCGAGGAGCGCGCGCACCGCGAAGCCGAAGAGGAAAGCGAGAACCGCTCCAATCGCCGCCGCAACCGGCACCGCAGTTCACGGCGCCGCGGCAGCGGCGAACGCGTCCAGAGCGAGATCGTCGAGGCCGCCGAGGCGGGCCTCCCTGCCCAGACCGAGGGGCATGAGGCCGACCACGAGGCGCCTGAGCACCACGCCTATGCGCAGGACGATCAGCCGCACGCCGACGCGACCGAGGCGCAAGGCTTCTCCGAGGGCCCGGTCGAGACCCACGACCAGGACGCGCCGGGCGAAGCTCAACAAGGCGCAGCCGACGAATCGCACGGCCATGCCGAAGAACCGCATGATGCCGTCGCCGCGCAGGCCCACGACGCCGCCGCCGAGCAGCCCACTGGCGAAGTCGCGCAGACCGGCGACGCGCCCGCCACCGAGGCAGCCAGCCCCGTCCTCGGAGCGGACGAGCACGCCGACGAGCATGACCATGAGAGCCACGGTCATGACGAGCATCATGATGGCGAGCACGAGCATGATGAGCTCGATCATCACGAGCACGACCATCACGAGCATGATCACGATGAGCACGATCACGACGATGACGTCGCTCCCATGGCCGAGCACACAGATCACGGCGTCACCATCGTGCCCGGCGACGAGAACGGCTCTGAGGCCGTGTCCGGCGACCACGAGGACGACGAGGACGACGGCGAGGAGATCGAGGAAGAGCTCGTCGAATCCGTCGGCGGCGACGACGTGCTGGAAGAAGTGCCGGAGCGCACCTTCCGTCCGCGCCGGCAGTACAAGATCCAGGAGGTCATCAAGCGCCGCCAGGTGATGCTGGTGCAGGTCGTGAAGGAGGAGCGCGGCAACAAGGGCGCCGCGCTGACGACCTATCTGTCGCTCGCCGGCCGCTACGCCGTGCTGATGCCCAACACCGCCCGCGGCGGCGGCATAAGCCGCAAGATCACCTCCGCGCAGGACCGCTCGCGCTTGAAGGAAGTGGTGCAGGACCTCGACGTGCCCGAGGGCATGGGCGTGATCCTGCGCACCGCCGGCGCCAACCGCACCAAGCCCGAGATCAAGCGCGACTTCGAATATCTGCTGCGGCTGTGGGAAACGGTCCGCGACATGACCTTGAAGTCGCAGGCGCCGACGCTGGTCTACGAGGAAGGCTCGCTGATCAAGCGCTCGCTGCGCGACCTCTACAACAAGGAGATCGACGAGATCCTGGTGGCCGGTGAAGACGGCTACCGCGAGGCGCACGACTTCATGAAGATGCTGATGCCGACCAACGTCCGGGCGGTGAAACAGTATCGCGACGGCCAGCCGCTGTTCTCGCGGATGGGCGTCGAGAGCCAGCTCGACGCGATGTTCTCTCCGACCGTGCAGCTGCGCTCCGGCGGCTATATCGTGCTCAACCAGACCGAGGCGCTGGTCTCGATCGACGTGAACTCCGGCCGCGCCACGCGCGAGCATCACATCGAGGACACCGCGCTCAAGACCAATATGGAGGCGGCCGAGGAAGTGGCGCGGCAGCTCCGTTTGCGCGACCTCGCCGGGCTGATCGTCATCGACTTCATCGACATGGACGAGAAGCGCAACAACCGCTCCGTCGAGCGCAAGCTGTCGGACTGCCTGCGGCAGGATCGCGCGCGCATCCAGGTCGGCCGGATCTCGCACTTCGGCCTGTTGGAGATGTCGCGCCAGCGCATCCGTGCCAGCGTGCTGGAAAGCTCGACCGAGCCGTGCGCGCATTGCGGCGGCACCGGCCATGTGCGCTCGGTATCCTCGGTGGCGCTGCAACTGCTGCGCAGCCTCGAAGAAACGCTGATGAAGGGCGCGACCCACAACCTCGTGGTCCGCACCCGCACCGAGGTGGCGCTCTACGTGCTGAACCACAAGCGCGGCCATCTGCGCGACCTCGAGAACAGCTTCAAGGTCTCGCTCGCCGTCATCGCCGACCCGAGCGTGAGCGGCCAGCAATCCTTCATCATCGATCGCGGCGAGCAGGTGCATACGCTCGAGGCCGCCAAGGCGCTGCTCGCGGCGCAGGCCTCCGCCCCGCCGCTGGTGGCCGAGGACATCTACGACGAGGAAGAACCCTTCGACATCGAGACGGAATCCGAGGTCGAGACCGAGGAGACCGAAGGCCTGTCCGAAGACACGGCCGACGGCAGCGGTGCCGAAGGCGAGCGGGATGGCGCGCGTCGCAAGCGGCGCCGGCGTCGTCGCGGCCGCGGCGGCGAGACCCGCGAGGGCGCGCTGCCTGAAGGAACGGCCGGACTGCAGCCCGCGGAGCCGGGCCCTGCCGCCGACCAGTCAGCCGAGGACTCCGACGGCGAAGACGACGAGTCGGAGGAACAGCCTGCGTTCGCCCAAGGCGAGCAGACGGATCAGCCCGGCGGCGAGCGGCGTCCGCGCCGGCGTGGACGTCGCGGTGGTCGTCGGCGGCGCGGTGGCGCGGAAGAAGGTCTCGCCGCATCGATCGGCGACGAGCTCGCGCCGGCTTCGGCATCGGAGGCAGAAACCGCCGTGGCCGATTTCGACGGCAACGGCGCTTCCCACCACGACGAGGAAGAGCCGGCAGAACCCGCGGCGCCGGTCCGTGCGCCGGCCGCAACCGAGGCCGATGAGCCCCTCGCTGGCGCCTCCGCGCCAATGCCCCAGGCTGCTCCCGGTCAACCCGAAGTGCAGCAGACCGAGGCTCCGAAGACGGAATCCGAGAAGACCCCGCGGCGTTCGACGGTTCGCGAGAAGGTCAGCTTCCTCACCGAGCCCAGGCCGGAGAGCGCGGTTTCGGCCGTCAACCTCGCCGAGAGCAGCACGCCCGCTCCGGCTGCCGATGTCGCGGCGTCCGAACCGGTTGCCACCGAGCCGGCGGCCACCGATTCCTCGTCCCCTGCGGCCCCGCGCCGGGCCGGCTGGTGGTCCCGCCGTTTCGGTGGCGGGCAGTAGCCCCCGCTCTCCGACGCTTCAATGCAAAACGCCCGGCCAGATGGCCGGGCGTTTTTCATATGGCGTATGGCGATCGTTCCTGGCCGTGACGACCGGAGGCCGCTCAAGCCTCGTCACGGCCGTCTCGACATCCGACGGATCGATCTGCTGATTGAGCCGTCTCAGCAGGAGATCATGGTCGCGTTCGTCTTCCCTCCACGAGACGAACACGGCGGCCGTGCCGTTGCCGGTGATGCTGGCCAGCGCGCGCGGCTCGCGCATGAACTCGTCGATCGAGAACACGATCGCCATGCCCGGAACCAGGGCGGCTTCACGACCGCCAGCGTTGCTGGCCAAGGTGATGAAGCCGGCACCGTCAACGCCGCTCGTGCCCTTCAATCACGAAGGGTGCACAACCGACCTCACCCGCGCCCTAGCCTAGCCAGCGCGCGATCCGGGCCACCGCCTCACGCATGTCCTCGGCCGAACGCGCATAGGAAAAGCGCACGAAGCTGCGGCCGTGGATCGGATCGAAGTCGACGCCCGGCGTGGCGGCCACATGGGTCTCCTCCAGCATCCGCTTGGCGAAGTCGAAACTGTCGGAGGTGAAGTCGGACACGTCGGCATAGAGGTAGAAGGCGCCGTCGGCCGGCAGGAACCGGGTCAGGCCGGCCTTCGGGAAACCCTCGATCAGGATGCGGCGGTTCTCCTGGTAACCGTGCTTGATGGCCTCCATCTCGGCCCGGCCGTCGAACGCCGCTTCCGCCGCGATCTGCGACAGGGTCGGAACCGAGATCGCGAGGTTCTGCTGCAGACGCTCGATCGGCCGCACCAGCGCATCCGGCACCACCATCCAGCCGATGCGCCAGCCCGTCATGCAGAAGTACTTCGAGAACGAGTTGATGATCAGGGCCTCGCTCGACAGCTCCGCCGCCGTCACCGCCGGAAACGCGTAGTCCAGACCGTGATAGATCTCGTCGGAGATGAAGCGGATGCCGGCATCGCGTGCGGCTGCAATGACGCCGCCCAGCGCCTCGCGCGACATCATGGTGCCGGTCGGATTGGCAGGGCTTGCCACCAGCACGCCCTTCAGCGGCGTCTTGCGGTGCGCGGCGAGCAGCGCCTCGCCGGTCAAAGCGTGACGGTTCTCCGCCGTGGTCTCGATCAGCACCGGCTCGCAGCCCAGCGCCGTCAGGATGTGGCGATAGGGCGGATAGCCCGGCACGGTCACGGCCACGCGGTCACCGGGCTCGAACATCGCCAGGAACGCCAGGATGAATCCGGCGGAGGATCCCGTCGTGATCACGATCCGCGCCGGATCGATCTCGCAAGCATGCGTCTCGCGATAGTGCCGTGCGATTCGCTGCCGCAGCGACAGCAAACCCAGCGCCGAGGTGTAGTCGATGCGGGCCTGATCGAGCGCGGCATGCGCGGCCGCGATGGCCGCTCGTGGCGCAGCCGCCGCCGGTTGGCCGACCTCCATGTGAATGACATGTCCGCCGCCCGACTCGATCCGCTCGGCCGCAGCCATCACGTCCATCACCATGAACGGTGGAACATTGCTGCGCGCGGACGGCGCCGTCAGGTTGGCGATCCGCTGTTCCAATGTCGGTATCACTGTCGCATCCACCATCGATATCTGCTATTGACCCCGGCTGTCCGGACCCGCTCCGTGAACCGGTCGAGGTCAGCCCATGGGCCTCGTTCGCCGCAGATGAGCCGCATTCCGCCGTTTGGTGGGCAATAGCCCGTCTCGCGCCTCGCGCCAATTGCAAAGATCGCCTGATGTCGCTCCGTATCGTTCTTCGCAAGAAACTGTCCGGCGGGCTTGCCGCGGTCGTCGCGGCGGCCGTGACGCTGGCGCCGCTCGCGCCTGCGTCGGCGCAGCAGGGCAAGGGACCGCCGATCCTGCGCGACACCGAGACCGAGGTGCTGCTGCGCGAATATACGCGGCCGATCCTGCGCGTCGCCGGGCTCGAAAAGCAGAACATCCAGATGGTCATCATCAACGATGCGTCCTTCAACGCGTTCGTTGCCGACGGCCGCCGCATCTTCGTCAATTACGGCGCGATCCTGCAGTCGGAAAATCCGAATCAGCTGATCGGCGTGCTCGCGCACGAGACGGGCCATCTCGCCGGCGGTCATCTCGCCAAGCTGCGCCAGCAGCTCGCCACCGCGCAGACCCAGATGATCATCGCCACCATTCTCGGGGCCGGCGCCCTCGCCGTTGGCGCGCGCGGCGGCGGCAGCGGCCTGGCCAATGCGGGCGCCGCGACGCTGTCGGCCCCGGGCGAGGTCATCCGCCGATCGCTGTTGTCGTATCAGCGCCAGCAGGAGGAGAACGCCGACCGTGCCGGGGTGAAATTCCTCACCGCGACAGCGCAATCGCCGAAGGGCATGTACGAGACGTTCAAGCGCTTCACCAATGAGAGCCTGTTCGCCGCGCGCGGCGCCGACCCCTATCTGCAATCACATCCGATGCCGGCCGATCGCGTCGAGGCGCTCGAGGGCCTCGCGCGCCAAAGCCCCTATTGGGACAAGAAGGACGACCCCGCACTGCAGCTCCGCCACGACATGGTCCGTGCCAAGATCTCGGCCTTCATGGAACGGCCGGACACGGTGGCACGGCGCTATCCATTGTCGGACACCGGCCTGCCCGCCCGCTACGCCAGGGCAATCTCCACCTACCTGCATGGCGACCTGCGCAGCGCCCTGAGCCAGATCGATGGCCTGATCCAGGTGCAGCCCAACAACCCCTATTTCTACGAGGTCCGCGGCCAGGCCCTGCTGGAGGGCGGCCGCCCGGCCGAAGCGATCGCCCCGCTGCGCAAGGCGGTGCACCTGTCCAATAACGCCCCGCTCATCGAGATGTTACTTGGTCAGGCCTTGGTGGCATCCGAGAACAAAGCCTACACTGACGAGGCGATCTCAATCTTGCGCGCGGCGGTCGCGCGCGAATCCGAGGCGCCGCTCGGCTATTCCCAGCTCGCGATGGCCTACGGTCGCAAGGGCGATTATGCGGAGGCGGATCTGGCCTCGGCGCAGGCCGCCTTCCTGCGTGGCGACAACAAGACGGCGCGCGAGCTTGCCTCGCGTGCAAAAACCCGCTTCGCGGTCGGCTCGCCGGGCTGGGTCAGGGCCGACGACATCGTCACGGCAAAGCCGCTTTCCGGCCAGTAGGGTGTCGGACAGCGGGGGTTGGCGCCCGCTGAAGTTTTGAACTACTGCTATCATCCGATCCAGAATATCAGAATACCGTCACGACCATCGACAAGGACCCGATCATTTGACCCAGAGGACCTCCTTCATGCCGTCAGTCCGCACGCTCATTCCCGCGATGTTGCTCGCGCTTTCGCTCTGCGGCGTGCCTCAGCTCGCGTCGGCGGAGAGCTTCTCCGACAGCCAGCGGGGCGAGATCGAGACCATCGTCCGAAACTATTTGATCGCGCATCCCGAGGTGCTCGAAGAGGCGATGGCCGAGCTGCAGAAGCGTCAGACGGCGGCCGAGGCGGCCAAGCACGAGGCCAGCGTCAGCAAGAACGCCGAGACCATCTTCAACTCGCCGCGCGGCGTCGTGCTCGGCAACAAGGATGGCGACGTCACCTTCGTCGAGTTCTTCGATTACAATTGCGGCTACTGCAAGCGCGCGATGGCCGACATGATGGAGCTGATGAAGAGCGACCCGAAGCTGAAGGTCGTGCTCAAGGAATTTCCCGTGCTGAGCCAGGGCTCCGTCGAGGCCGCACAGGTCGCGGTTGCCGTTCGCATGCAGGCCCCGCAGAAATATCTCGACTTCCACCAGAAGCTGCTGGGCGGCCGCGGCCAAGCCGACAAGGCCCATGCGCTCGCCGTCGCCAAGGATCTCGGGCTCGACATGGCGCGCGTCGAGAAGGACATGGCGAGCCCCGAGGCCAAGGCGACGATCGAGGAAAACTTCAAGCTCGCCGAGGAGATGGGCATGAACGGGACGCCGAGCTACGTGATCGGCAAGCAGGTCGTGATCGGCGCCGTCGGCGTCGAGGGCCTGCGCGAGAAGATCAGCACGGCCCGCTGCGGCAAGGCGAGCTGCTGAGCATATCTGCCAAAGCGTCTCGCCATCATGGGATCAATCGAAGGCCGGCTGTCTCAGCCGGCCTTCTTCTTTGCCGTGAGCCGGTGAAGAAGCGACAGACCGGTGGCGGCAGCGCCCTCGCCTATCCCTTCAGCCTCATGCCGAGCCGGGTTCGAAGTGCCTCGCGGATGTGCCCGCGTGCAATCGCCTCTGCCCGATCGGGATCGCGGATCGCGATCGCCTCGATCAGCTCACCATGCTCGGCCGCGGCTGTTGCCGCACGTCCTTCGGCCGCAAACGTCGTGGTTCCCAGCAGCGCCGTCGCGACATGCATGTCCTCGAGGGCGGCGTCGAGATAGCGGTTGCGCGCGGCGCGCTGGATCGCACCGTGCATCAGCCGGTTCAGCCGCGCCAGCTCGGCGGCGTCCCCCGCGCTGACAAAGCTCGCATGAATGTCGCGGAGCGCCGCGACCTCGGCCGGCACGGCATACTGCGCGGCGAGCCGGGCCGCGGCGCCTTCGAGAATTTCCCGCATCGCGTACAGCTCGAGGACTTCGTTCTCGTCGAGACTGCGCACGATCAGGCCGCGTCCACCGGCCGGCTGCACCCACCCCTTGGCCACCAGCTTGCCGAAGGCCTCACGGACCGGCGTCCGGCTGACTTCCAGCTTCTGCGCCACCTCGTCCTCGCGCAGCCGGTCGCCGGAGCGGTAGACGCCATTCTCCAAGGCCCGGCACAGCGCGCGAAACACCGCCTCGCCGAGAGAGACATTGTCGCGATCGATGGTGAGCGTAGGGCTTCCTGAGGACATGGCTGCAATGTCTCACATGCGCGCGTGTGACGACACCATCTCTTGCATATTTTTGTATACAATAGTATACGAAATCATGTGCTGTTCGAACGGGTTTAAGCCCGGTTTCCATCCATCGACCGAGCCATTGCCGAGGGGGCGCGAGAACGTCCGCTCGCGGTATGACAGGACGAGCCGGATATGACGGCCGAGCATGCCATCGCTGAGCATCCGCGGGCCTATGATGTCGTGGTCGTCGGCGGCGGCAACGCGGCCCTCTGCGCCGCCATTGCGGCCCGGCGTGCCGGCGCATCGGTCATCGTGCTCGAAGCGGCCTCGAAGTTCTATCGCGGCGGCAATACGCGCCACACCCGCAACATGCGCTGCGCCCATGACGCGGCGACCGCGACGTTGAGCGGCCCCTACACCGAGGACGAGTTCTGGGACGATCTCCTGCGCGTCACCGAAGGCCAGACCAACGAGCAGCTGGCGCGCCTGATGATCCGCGAGTCCAAGGACATGCTCGACTGGATCGTCGAACAGGGCGTGCGTTTCCAGCCCTCGCTCGGCGGAACGCTGAGCCTGGGGCGGACCAACTCGTTCTTCCTGGGCGGCGGCCGGGCGATGCTCAATGCGCTGTATCTGACCGCCGTGCGGCTCGGCGTCGAGGTGCGCTACGAGGCCGAGGTGGTGGGGCTGGAGATCGACGGCAACCGCTTCCGCGCGGCGATCGTGCGGCACGGCGATGGCCGGATGCGCATCGCCGGCAGAGCGCTGGTGGCGGCTGCGGGCGGCTTCGAAGCCAATATCGACAAGCTGGTCGAGGGCTGGGGCGAGATCGCGCGCAACTTCCTGATCCGCGGCACGCCCAACAATCGCGGCACGGTGCTCGACATGCTGCTCGGCGCCGGCGTCGACAGCATCGGCGATCCGACCCAGTGCCACGCGGTGGCGATCGATGCGCGGGCCCCCAAATATGACGGCGGCATCATCACGCGGCTCGACTGCGTCGTGTTCGGCATCGTCGTCAACAACAACGCCGAGCGCTTCTACGACGAAGGCGAGGACGTCTGGCCGAAGCGCTACGCGATCTGGGGACGCCTCGTTGCTGCTCAGCCGGACCAGATCGCCTACATCATCTTCGACGCGAAATCGGCGAACCTGTTCATGCCGTCGCTCTACCCCGCGATCGAGGCGGCCAGCATCGCCGAGCTCGCTGGCAAGCTCGGCCTCGATCCGGACAGGCTGACCGCCACCGTCGCGCATTTCAACGCATCGGTGCGCGACGGACAATTCAATCCCGACATCCTCGACGATTGCCGCACCGAGAACCTGATGCCCCCGAAATCGCATTGGGCGCGCCGCATCGACAGCGGCCCCTACTATGCCTATCCGGTTCGGCCCGGCATTACCTTCACCTATCTCGGCGTGCGGGTCGATCACGCCGCAAAGATGATGATGAAGTCCGGCGGTCCCGCCGACAACATGTATGCCGCAGGCGAGATCATGGCCGGCAACGTGCTCGGCCGCGGCTATGCCGCAGGAATCGGCATGACGATCGGCAGCGTGTTCGGGCGCATCGCCGGCCGGGGAGCAGCGACACATGCAGCGCAGTGAGGCGTTGACCGAGGCGGATCGCCTGATGACGATCTGCAATTCCTGCCGCTATTGCGAGGGACTCTGCGCCGTGTTTCCGGCGATGGAGATGCGCCGCGCCTTCACGGGCGGCGACCTCAACTATCTCGCCAATCTCTGCCATGCCTGCGGCGCCTGCTACGTCGACTGCCAGTTCGCGCCGCCGCACGAGTTCGATGTTCGCGTCCCCTCCGTCTTGGCCCGGGTGCGGCACGAGAGCTATGCCGACTATGCCTGGCCGCGCGCGCTGGCGCCGCTGTTCAGGCGCAACGGCCTCGCGGTGTCGCTCATCGCGGTGATCAGCATGGCCGCGTTCATCCTCGGCATCGTGGCCTTCAACGATCCGGCCGCGGTGTTTGCAGGCCGGCACGGCCCCGGCTCGTTCTACGCGCTCATGCCCCACAACGCGATGGCACTGTTGTTCGGCGCAGCCTTCCTGTGGGCCATCATCGCCTTCATCATGGGCGCCCGGGCCTTCTGGAACGACATCGGCGAGCCGAGCTCGACCCTGACGCGGCCACGTCCACTGCTGCGCGCCGTCCGCGACGCAGCCAGCCTGCGCTATCTCGATGGCGGCGGCGTCGGCTGCTACAACGAGGACGAGCGGCCGCGCGACACCAGGCGGTTCTATCACCAGCTGACGTTCTGGGGCTTCATGCTCTGCGTCGCATCGACCAGCGTTGCGACGCTCTACCACTATCTTCTGCACCGTGAGGCGCCGTATCCATTTTGGGATCTGCCGGTCGTGCTCGGCACGCTCGGCGGATTGGGCATCGTGGTCGGCCCGCTCGGACTCTACACCGCCAAGCGCAGGCGTGAGCCTGCGATGATGGATGCGGGCAGCCGCGCCATGGACGTCGCGTTCCTGGCGATGCTCGTGCTCACCGGCGCAACCGGTCTCGCCCTCCTCTTGCTACGCGAGACCAGCACGATGGGCCTGCTGCTCGCGCTCCATCTCGGTGCGGTATTCGCGCTCTTCATCACGATGCCCTACGGCAAGTTCGTGCACGGCCTCTATCGATTCTTGGCTCTCGTCCGCTACGCGCGCGAACGTCACGGCGCGTAGCTCATGCGAGCGCGACTGATCGCCACGATGGTCATGCGGCGTTCATGACCCTGAGCATCCGTTCATAAGGTTGCGATCTGCGACATTTTTCCGGAACGATCGGAGACGCACGGAACGACTCCTACTTCCTGCCGTTGTCGGCGCGGGCAGTGCCAATACGAGGAGGATAGAGAATGACCAATCGCTTGATGGTATCAGTTGCTGCAATCGCGCTCCTGGCGGGTGCAGGTTTTGCTCATGCGCAAGGTGCCGGCGGTGCGGGCGGCGCAGCTGGACAGTCCGGCGGCGCAGCCATGCAGGGCGGTGCGACCGGTGGTGCTGCCAGCGGAGCATCGAGCGGCGGCATGAACGCGCCCGGCGGCGCGATGCATCGCGACAGCGCCTCGCCTGCGGCCGGCGGCGCGTCCGACATGCGCTCCAGTCAATCGGAACAGAAGCCCGGTGCGACCAAGAGCCAGCACGCCGAGGACGGCATGAAGGGCCCGGCCACCAAGGGCGCGAGCACCGAGAGCGACAGCAAGGGCGGCGCCAAGAACATGAAGGCCGAAGGTCGCGAGGGTCGCGACAACAACATGAAGGCCGAGGGTCGCGACAGCAAGACCGGCACCAGCACCAATGCCGAAACCAAGACCGGCACCGAGCGTTCGCAGACCACCACCGGACAGGCCGGCGCCGCTGCCAAGCTCACCACCGAGCAGCGCACCAAGATCACCACGGTGATCCGCAGCCAGCGCGTCGAGCCGGTGACCAACGTCAACTTCAACATTTCCGTCGGCACAAGGGTGCCGCGCGAGGTTCACTTCCACCCGCTCCCGACCGAAGTCGTGACGATCTATCCGGAGTGGCGCGGATATGACTTCATCCTGGTTCGCGAGCAGATCGTCGTGATCGATCCTCACACCTACGAGATCGTCGCGGTTCTCAACGTCTGATCCCGACCAGGCAGGCGACGAGAACGAGGGGCGGGCAGCAATGCCCGCCCCAACCTATTGCGCAAAGCGCGCGCGGGAGCCATCACACGCAACGCGTGCAGTCCCGTGGACAAAGCCGGTTGTTCAGCAATTTCGTACTCTTAAGACGGTTTTTTCGTGTGACGGACCAAGCCTCGGTCAGCCTACCCGGCTGCCGAAAGGCTTCCCCTTGGCGGCTTTGTTACCTATAACGCCGCCCACTGCCGCCACACCGCCGGGATGGGAATGGCCGACGCCGCGCACAACACGATCTATGTCCTCAACGGACCCAACCTCAACCTGTTGGGCACCCGCGAGCCGGAGACCTACGGCCATGCCACCCTGGCAGACGTGGAACGGCTGTGCGTCGAGACGGCCGCCCGCTTCGGCCTGACGGCGGAGTGCCGGCAGTCGAACCATGAGGGTGTGCTCGTCGATCACATCCATGAGGCCCGCAGCCGCGGTGTGGTCGGAATCATCCTCAATGCCGGCGCCTACTCTCATACCTCCATTGCCCTGCACGACGCGCTGATGGGGGTGAAGATTCCCACCGTCGAAGTGCACATCAGCAACATCCACGCCCGCGAGAGCTTCCGGCACCATTCTTTCACCGCGAAGGCCGCGTTTGCCTCGATCTGCGGCTTCGGCATCGACGGCTACCGGCTGGCGATTACCGGCCTCGCCGCCAAGATCGGCGCCAAAGCCGTCACGCAGACCGACATCTAGCGCAAGCCTGACGTCACAGTCCTCACGCATCCCAACGTTCCGGATCAGATCATGGCGCCCCAGCCCGACGACAAGACCATCGCGAAATCCGAAGACAGCCAGCTCATTCGCGAGCTCGCAGCGCTGCTGGATGAGACCAGCCTGACCGAGATCGAGCTGGAGCGTGCCGGCCTTCGCATCCGCGTTGCCCGCAACGTGACCGTTGCGGCGGCCGTCCATTCGGCCATCGGAGCCGCCACCGCTGGCGTTCCCGTGGTCGCGGCCGCCACCGCGGCAGCCGCCGGCGCGGACTTGTCAAAACATCCCGGCGTGGTGCCCTCGCCCATGGTCGGCACCGCCTACTGGGCGCCCGAGCCCGGCGCCAAGCCGTTCGTCGAGGTCGGCTCCAAGGTCTCGGTCGGCCAGACCCTGATGATCATCGAGGCCATGAAGACGATGAACCAGATCCCGTCGCCGCGCGCCGGCACGGTGACGCAGATCCTGGTCGAGGACGGCCAGCCCGTGGAGTTCGGCGAGCCGCTCGTCATCATCGAATAAGCGCGACTAGCGGACGGCGACGAGCGAATGGTCCGCCATTCCACGTCCGCCGCTCACTACTCGCCACTCGCGCCCGAGGCACAATGTTCGACAAGATCCTCATCGCCAATCGCGGCGAAATCGCCCTTCGCATCCTCAGGGCCTGCAAGGAGCTCGGCATCTCCACCGTCGCGGTGCATTCCACCGCCGACGCCGATGCGATGCATGTCCGTCTCGCCGATGAAAGCGTCTGCATCGGGCCGCCGCCGTCGAAGGACAGCTATCTCAACATCCCCGCCCTGCTCGCCGCCTGTGAAATCACCGGCGCCGACGCCGTGCATCCCGGCTACGGCTTCCTGTCGGAGAACGCGCGCTTCGCCGAGATTCTTGCGGACCACAATCTGCATTTCATCGGGCCGAAGGCGGAGCACATCCGCCTGATGGGCGACAAGATCGAGGCCAAGAAGACGGCCAAGCGGTTGGGTATTCCGGTGGTGCCCGGCTCCGACGGTGCGGTGACGCCCGACCAGGACGCTATGGCGATCGCCAAGGAGATCGGCTTCCCGGTGCTGGTCAAGGCCGCCGCCGGCGGCGGCGGCCGCGGCATGAAGGTCGCCCACACCGAGGCCGATCTGCAGCTGGCGCTGACCACAGCGGCCAACGAGGCGAGATCGGCGTTCGGCGACGCCTCGGTCTATCTGGAGAAGTATCTGCAGAAGCCGCGCCACATCGAGATCCAGGTGCTCGGCGACGGCCGCGGCGGCGCCATCCATCTCGGCGAGCGCGACTGCTCGCTGCAGCGCCGCCACCAGAAGGTCTGGGAGGAAGGCCCCTCCCCGGTGCTCGATGCGGCCGCACGCGCCAAGATCGGCAATACCGTCGCCAAGGCGATGCAGGAGCTGAAATATATCGGCGTCGGCACCATCGAATTCCTCTACGAGGACGGCGAGTTCTATTTCATCGAAATGAACACGCGCATCCAGGTCGAGCATCCCGTCACCGAGATGATCACCGGGATCGATCTCGTGCTGGAACAGATCCGCATCGCCGCCGGCGGCGACCTGCCGATGAGCCAGGACCAGGTCGTCATCAACGGCCACTCGATCGAGTGCCGCGTCAACGCAGAGAACCCGGTCAGCTTCCGGCCCTCGCCCGGCAAGATCCAGCAGTACCATCCGCCCGGCGGCCTCGGGGTCCGCATCGATTCCGCCGTCTACCAGGGCTATGTGATCCCGCCCTATTACGACTCGCTGGTCGGCAAGCTCATCGTCCACGGCAAGAGCCGGGTCGAGTGCCTGATGCGGCTGCGGCGCGCGCTGGACGAGATGGTGGTCGACGGCATCGAGACCACGCTGCCGCTGTTCCGCGCCCTGGTCCGCGAGCCCGCGATCATCGACGGCGACTATCACATCCACTGGCTCGAGCAGTATCTGGCCGGCCAGAAGACCGACTGAGCGGCCGCATTCAGAAAACTGTCATCCGAAGCGGAACCATCCGGCCGCAGCCGCGTTCTGATGGGTCGGATCAGTTCCGCCAGGGGGCAGTGATTTTCAACGACGTGCGAGTATGCGGTGGCGCCTGAGGTGAGACGAAGGCGCACGCTGGGACAGGTCCTGCTGCTGTCAGCGGGCTTCCTCGTGCTTGTCGCGGTCAGCACGGCGTCGGTTCTGCTGGTCAACAAGGCCCGCAGCGACAGCGCCTGGGTGGTGCACACCGTCGAGGCCGAGAACCAGATCAACGCCCTGCTGCTCGAGGTGCGGCGCGCCGAGAGCGCAGCGCGGGCCTACCTTCTCACCCAGGGACAGGAGTTCCTCAGCGACCACGAGGCGGCCGTGGCGGCGATCGGGCCGGTGCTCGAGAAGCTCCATGGGCTGGTGGCGGACAACCCCGCCCAGGTTGAAAATCTCGCCGCGCTGCGCAGCGTGATCGAGACCCGGCTGTCGCAATTCGACCGCGAAAAGCTGCTGGTCGCGCGCGGCGACCTCGCCGCCGCGATCGCCCTGGTCCGCGACGCGGGCTCGACCAGCAGCAGCAAGACCATGCGCGACACCGCCGAGGCGATGCGTCTCGAGGAGGAGCGGCTGCTGGCGCTGCGGACCGCCAATGCCGATGCCAGCCAGCGGCTCGCCGCCATCGTCACCATCACCGGCTCGGCGCTGGTCGTCGTGCTCGCCATCATCTCGGTGCTGCTGGTGCGCCGCTCGACCCGCGCGCGCGACGATGCCGAGGCACAGCTGCGCGAGAGCAATCTCAATCTGGAAGCCACCGTCGACGAGCGCACCGCCGATCTGCGCGAGGCCAATGAGGAGATCCAGCGCTTCGCCTATATCGTGAGCCACGACCTGCGCTCGCCGCTGGTCAACATCATGGGCTTCACCAGCGAGCTCGACGAACTGCGCAACGATATCTTCCGGCGCATCGCGACGCTGGCGCGGGCGGCCTCCGACGCGCCGCCGCCGGCGGAAGGCACCGAGCCCGAGCTCGAAGGCGCCGACCAGCAGCTGTCGGAGGATTTCACCGAGGCGCTCGGCTTCATCAAATCCTCGATCGCCAAGATGGACCGGCTGATCTCGGCCATCCTCAACCTGACCCGCGAGGGCCGCCGCGAGTTCGTGCCGGTGCGGATCGATACGCGCGAGCTGATCGAGGGCATCGTCTCGACCCTGGCGCATCAGGCGGCCGAAACCGACACCACCATCCGCGTGGAACCGCTGCCGGCCATCGTCAGCGACCGTCTGGCGCTAGAGCAGATCTTCTCCAACCTGATCGACAACGCCATCAAATATCTCAAGCCGGGCGTTCCCGGCGACATCGCCATTCGCGCCCGCACCAAGCTCGGTTTCGCCATCTTCGAGATCACGGACAACGGCCGGGGGATTGATCCCCGGGATCATCAACGTATCTTTGATCTGTTCCGCCGCGCCGGGACCCAGGACCGTCCGGGTCAGGGGATTGGATTGGCGCATGTCCGCGCGCTGGTGCGCCGGCTCGGCGGAACCATGTCGGTCGCGTCGGAGCTCGACCAGGGCAGCACGTTCACCATCACGCTCCCGATCAACTGGAACGCCTCAAACCGGAATTCAGACCGATGACCATGCCCGTGACGATCATCATGATCGAGGACGACGAAGGCCACGCCCGCCTGATCGAGCGCAACATCCGCCGGTCCGGCGTCAACAACGAGATCAAGCCGTTCACCAATGGTACAGATGCCGTGAAGTATCTGCTGGGTGCTGACGGCACCGGCCTCGATCACAAGGGGCACGCATTGCTGATCCTGCTCGACCTGAACCTGCCGGACATGACCGGCATCGACATCCTGAAGATGGTCAAGCAGAACAGCTTCCTGAAGAGCGCGCCCGTGGTCATCCTCACCACGACCGACGACTCGCAGGAGATCAAGCGGTGCTACGAACTCGGCTGCAACGTCTACATCACCAAGCCGGTCAACTACGAAAGCTTCGCCAACGCCATTCGCCAACTCGGCCTGTTCTTCTCCGTCATCCAGGTTCCGCCCGCCGCATGAGCTCCGCCGCCCCCACGCTGCTCTACATTGACGACGACGCGGCGCTGGCGCGGCTGGTGGAGCGCGGGCTCAAGCGCCTGGGCTTCACGGTGGAACACGCGAGCGACGGCAGCGCGGGCTTGCAGCGGCTGGAGCGCGGCGGCATCGACGTCGTGGCGCTCGACCAGTACATGCCAGGCTTCGACGGGCTCGAGACGCTGGAGCGCATCATGGCGCTGCCCGAACCACCGCCGGTGGTGTTCGTCACTGCCTCACAGGATTCCAAGATCGCGGTCACGGCCCTGAAGGCGGGCGCGGCCGACTACCTCGTCAAGGACGTGCAGGGCGAGTTCATCCCGCTGCTGCAGGTCGCAGCCGAAGGCGCGGTGCGGCAGGCACGGCTGCAGAAGGCGCGCGACGAGGCCGAGGCCGAGGTGCGGGCGTCACGCGACCGCTACGCGGCGCTGGCCGCCGAGCGCGAGGTCCTGCTGCGCGAGGTCAATCACCGCGTCGGCAATTCGCTCCAGATCATCGCCTCGCTGCTGCATCTTCAGGCCAACTCCAGCAATCAGGACGACGTCAAGGCGGCGCTGACCAACGCCATGGGCCGCGTCGCCGCCGTGGCACAGGTGCATCGCCGCCTCTACACGTCCCAGGACCTCAAGAGCGTGCTGCTCAACCAGTACCTGGATTCGCTGCTCGACGACCTCCGCCGCTCGGCCGAGGGCAACCGGATGTCGCGGCTGACCCTGAAGGCGGAGCCGGTCGAGATCGACCCGGATCGCGCGGTCGCGATCGGCATCGTCGTCAACGAGCTGGTCATGAACGCGGTCAAATACGCCTATCCCGACGGCCCTGGCCCGATCCATGTCGAGCTGAAGCTCGCGGGTGAGGACATCATGCTGTGGATCGCCGACAACGGGGTCGGCCTCAACGCGACCAGCGACCCGCGCTCGACCGGCATGGGCCAGCGCATCGTCAGCGCCATGGCGACCAAGCTCGATGCCAGCGTCGGCCCGGACCCGAACCATGCCGGCACCAAGATCGTCGTCCGATTCCGCTTCGAAAAGCATGCTCCCAAGCCCGCTTCTGCCGCGGTCGGTTGAGCTGGCGCGGACGGAACGCGACCATCGCGCGGCCGACGTCGGCCTGCTATGCTGATCTCATGAATACGCGCGACTCCGCAGCGTCAGAGATCACGCCCGAGGTCCTGCTGCGTGCCTATGCCTGCGGCATCTTCCCGATGGCCGAAAGCGCCGACGACCCGACCTTGTTCTGGGTCGAGCCGGAGCTGCGCGGCGTCATTCCGCTCGACGGCTTTCGCGTCGCCTCGCGCCTGGCGCGCACGGTCCGGTCGAATGCCTTCACCGTGACGGTGAACCAGGCCTTCAAGGCGGTGATGGATGGCTGCGCCGCGCCGCAGCCCGGCCGCGAGGACACCTGGATCAACAAGCGCATCCGCGAGCTCTATAGCGGCCTCCACGCGCTCGGCCATTGCCACAGCGTCGAATGCTGGCAGGATGGCGAGCTGGTCGGCGGCCTCTACGGAGTCAGCCTGGGCCGCGCCTTCTTCGGCGAGAGCATGTTTCACCGCACCCGCGACGCCTCGAAGGTCGCGCTGGTGCATCTCGTCGCGCGGCTGATCGCCGGCGGCTTCGAGCTGCTCGACACCCAATACGTCACCGAGCACCTCAAGACCTTCGGCGCCCTCGAGATCCCGCGCCGGCGCTACACCGTGCTGCTCGAAAAGGCCCTGAGGGGGCCGGCCGCCAATTTCGCCAGGCTGGCGGTTGATCGGCCGATCTCAGGCGCCGAGGCACTCGCGATCATCGCCGCGCGCGGCTGAGCGCCGGTTATCTGAACACTCCGCCGAACGGTCCGCCCGCCTGGGGCGGCGGCGGTGGTGGCGGCACCTGCTGGGTCTGATACTGCTGCGGCGGCGGTGGCGACCTGGGCGCCGCCTGCCGCTGCTGCGGCGGACGCTTTTGCGCAGGCTGCGGCGCCGCGGCCGGCTTCTGATCCGGCGCGGCGCTGACGACCGTGGTCTGCGGCTCTTTGCAGTCGACCAGCCAGATGTCGTAGATCGGGTGCTCGACGCCGTGCAGGCCGGGGCTGGCCGCGAACATCCAGCCCGAGAAGATGCGCTTCACCTCGCCCTGCAAGGTGATCTCGTCGACCTCCACGAATGCGTCGGTGTTGGCGGCCTCGGTGGCCGGCCGCGTGTAGCAGGCATCGGTTTTCACCCGCAGGGCGCCGAACTGCACGGTCTCGCCGATTTCCTCGTCGAAATTGATGATGCGGCCGGTGATCTTGTCGAGCCCGGAGAAGCTCGCCTTCTTGTTGACGATCTTCTGCGCCGGCGGTTCGGTCACGACCTCGTCGCCCGGCTGGATGGTGGCCGGGGTTTGCGGTACCGCGCCGTTCGGCGGGATCGCCGCATTCTGGGGTGCGCCGCGTGGCGGCGCCTGCCGCTGACCGGGCGCACCCCCCGGCTGGCCGGGCGGCGGCACGGCCGCGACCGGAGGATTGTTCTGTGGCAGGATCGTCGTTCCCGGCGGCGGCGCCAGCGGCTGGGATTGGACCGGACCCGGCAGGGCGGCGCCCTGCCCTGGCGGCGGCCGGGTCGGCGCCGGCAGCACCCGGCCCTGCGGCAGCTCGGGGATCTCCTCCTCTTCCTCGGGAGGCGGAATCGGCTCGCCACGGCGCGGAATGTTGCCCGGCGGGCGCGGAACCGGATCGGAGAAAATAGTACCGATCTGCGCGCGCGCCGGCACGGACAGCGTGAGGGATGTGGCGGCCAGCAATGCCGCGATACCGGTCAGGACGATTGTTCGGTGCATCTCGCGCGGCTTTATCAGGCGAATCGGGGTTCGGGACAATCAAATCGCGTCATGACCCATCCGCCGCTCTCGATCAGCCCTCCCGTTAACATGCCGAATACGGCGGGGAAAGGGCGAGCTGCCAGCACGCCGCGTGCTGGTCAGCCGGTTCATCCAATGAGATAGTCGTGATCAAGAGCCGGACGGAACCGGCGTCAAAGGGAAGGAAACCGATGTCTGATTCGATCCGTCTCGACGGCCGGGTGGCCGTCGTTACCGGCGCGGCCGGCGTCATCGGCGCCGCGACCATGCGGCTGCTGGCCGCGCGGGGCGCCCGCATCGTCGCCGTCGACCGGCGCGAGGCCGATCTCGCCGCCGCGACGGCCGGCCTGCCCGCAAGCGCCGAGACCTTCGCCGTGGCCGCCGACGTCACCGACGAGGACCAGGTCGCGGCCTATGTCCGACAGGCCTGCAATCGGTTCGGCACCATCGACGTGTTCTTCAACAATGCCGGCATCGAAGGCGAGATCAAGCCGATCACGGCGTATCCGCTGGAGGCGTTCCGCCGCGTGCTCGACGTCAACGTGGTCGGGGTCTTTCTCGGCCTCAAGCACGTGCTGCCGGTGATGCTGAAGCAGAACCGCGGCTCGATCATCAACACCGCCTCGATCGCCGGCCTGATCGGCTCGCCACAGATCGCGGTCTACAGCGCCAGCAAGCACGCGGTGATCGGCCTGACCAAGAGCGCATCGTGGGAATGCACCGGCACCAATGTGCGCGTGAACTGCATCTGCCCCGGGCTGATCGAGAGCCGCATGCTGAGCGCGATCATCGAAGGGCGCAGCGGCGCTCCCGTGCCGGCCGACAAGGTCGTCGACCGCGTCCCCGCGCGCCGGCTCGGCCAGGGCGCGGAGGTCGCCGCGATCGTCGCCTTCCTCGCCTCCGATGATGCGAGCTACGTCTCCGGCGCAGCCTACACCGTCGATGGCGGCCGCACCGCCGCCTGACGTCCCTTCCACTCGACCGTCTTTTCAACCCGACAGGTTTTTGCAATGCCCGTGCAACTCGATGCCGATGCCGCTGCCGTCTACAAGGCATTTCAGGAGGCCGGTCGGCCGGCCTATGAGACGCTGACACCGCAGGAGGCGCGGGACTACTACCTGGCCGCGCGCGTCGTCAGCAATCCCGAGCCGCCCGAGCTTGCGGAGGTCAAGGACCTCGCCATCCCTGCCCCGCATGGCGCAATCCCGGCCCGGCTCTATCGGCCAAAAACGGTGCGGCAGACCAACGGTCTTGCGCCGGGATTGGTGTTCTATCACGGCGGCGGCTGGGTGATCGGCAATCTGGACTCGCACGACGTGGTCTGCCGCGCGCTGGCGCACGAAGGCGAACTGATCGTGATCTCTGTCGATTACCGCCTCGCGCCCGAGCACAAGTTTCCGGCCGCGGTCGACGACGCCGCCGCGGCCATACGATGGATCGCCGACAATGCCGCCGCGCTCGGCATCGATGCAGCCAGGCTCAGCGTCGGCGGCGATTCCGCCGGCGGCAATCTCGCCGCCGTCGTCGCGCTCTCGGCGCGTGACGGCAAGGGCCCGAAGCTCTCAGGCCAGGTGCTGATCTATCCGGCCACCGACTTTTCGATGAGCCATCCCTCGCACAGCGAGCCCGAGACCAGCGTGCTGCTGACGCATTCGGTGATCCGCTGGTTTCGCGACCATTATCTCAACAGTGCCGCCGACATCCATGATTGGCGGGCCTCGCCGGCAAAGGCGGAAACCCTGGTCGGGCTCCCGCCGGCTTATGTGCTCACCGCAGGCGCCGATCCGCTGCGCGACGAAGGCGACGATTACGCGCGGCGCTTGCGCGAGGCCGGCGTGCCGGTGACCTATCGGACGCATCCCGGCCAGTTCCACGGCTTCTTCACCATGGGCAAGCTGCTCGACCAGGCCAATGTCGCGGCGCGCGACATCGGCGTCTGGCTGAAGCAGCTCGATCGGCCCGGCGGCATCTGAGCGTTACCGCGCTGAGCTCGGAACACAACGACCCGCGAGTTCGCGGGTCGCGCTCACATGCGGTCGAAGTCGTCTCGTGTGAGATCGGCTTGCTCGCGCTCGAGCAACAGCTACATCCCGTGCAAACCAGCCGGGACGACCGGACAGCCACATCTCATTCCTCGCAGCAGGAGACTCGCGCATGAAGACCGTGAACCTCGCCGACAAGCTGAGCCAATTCTCAGGCCATTGGGACCCGCACGTGGTCGCGGACTACAACGACAATGACGTGATGGTCGTGAAGTTCATGGGAGAATTCCCGTTCCACAAGCATGACACGACGGATGACTTCTTCCTCGTCCTGGAAGGCGAGATGGAAATGGATATCGAAGGTCAGCCCTCGCGAACGGTGAAGGCCGGCGAGTTGTTCGTTGTTCCCAGAGGCGTCGTCCATCGGCCGCGCGCGGCCAAAGAGGTCAAGGTGCTCCTGATCGAACCCAAGGGCGAACCGAACTCAGGCGACTCCGACCGGGTGCCCGCGCCCAAACCGCGCATCTGACTCGCCGAAAGACGTCAGAGCTTCGGGACTCCGCGAGTTTGAGATATCATTCGGAGCGGACAGGTGAGCAGGATGAACATGGAGCCAACTCTGGAGATTGCGCTGGCTTGGTTCAAGCCCGAGGAGTGGGATGATATCAGGCGTATCTGCCCAGATCTGCACGATACCTACGAAGAATGGCTGCCCAGCGTTCAGGAGGTCATCGACACGATCGGCGATCGTCCAGACCAGCGTGTCGTGAAGGTGATCCTGACCGCCGCCGAGCTTCGGACATGGCAGCGTGCGACCGGACGCAAAGTCGATGGCAGGGTTCGCTCCCAGCTTGCCGCCAAGCGCGCGAGCAGGATCCGCAACGAGTCCCCACAGCCGTCTCCCGAGCCTCGTTCTGGCTCAGACGGCAGTCGCTGACGCTTGTCGCTCAGGTAGGCCAGGGCCAGTTCTGAGGGCGCAACGGCCGCCCATGCAGCTGACGAAGCGGAGCATCGCCGAAATGTCCGCTGTTTTTGCGCTGCAACCAAGATAGTGTCCCGTCGCCCGCAAGGACGGCCCATGGCCGTCTGGCGAGACCATCCTCCAATAGGATCGCCCCGATGTTCGACCGCTTGACCCACCAACCCGATGACCCCCTGCTCGCTCTGATCGGCATCTTCAAGGCTGATCCGAGAGCGGACAAGGTCGATCTGGGCGTCGGCGTGTATCGTGACGAGGCCGGCCATTCGCCGATCTTCCGCGCTGTGAAAGCTGCCGAGCGCATCATCTGGGAGAGCCAGGACAGCAAGAGCTATGTGGCGCCGGAAGGCGACCAGGCATTCCTCGACCTGCTGTGGTCGATGGTCGGCGGCACGGCCTTGCCGGTCCACGCCGCCGGCGTGCAGACGCCGGGCGGCTCCGGCGCCTTGCGCCTCGCAGCCGATCTGGTTCGCCAGGCCGGCACCGGCAAGATCTGGCTCGGCCTGCCGAGCTGGCCCAACCATGCCGGCATCTTCGCCGCGGCCGGGCTCGAGATCGAGACCTATCCCTACTTCGACGTGCCCTCGCAGACGCTGCAGCTCGACCGCATGCTGGAGGCACTGCAGCGCGCCGCGCCCGGCGACGCCGTCCTGATCCACGCCTCCTGCCACAATCCCACCGGTGCCCCGCTGCGCGCGGAGGATTGGGCGCGCATCACCGCCGTGATCGCCGCGCGCGGGCTCGTGCCGCTGATCGATTCCGCCTACCAGGGATTCGGCGCCGGGCTCGAAGGTGACGCCGCCGGCCTGCGGACGATGATCGCGGCCGTCCCCGAGGCGCTCGTGGCCGTGTCGTGCTCGAAGTCCTTCGGGCTCTATCGTGAGCGCACCGGCGCGCTCTATGCCGTCGCGACGTCGCAGGCAGCCGCCGACACCGCGCGCTCCAATCTCGTCGCGATCGCGCGCACCAGCTACTCGATGCCGCCGGACCATGGTTCGGCGATCGTGAAGACCATTCTCGACAGCTCCGATCTGCGACGCGACTGGAGCGAGGAGCTCGAGTCGATGCGGCTCCGCCTGGCGAGCCTGCGGCGCGGCTTTGCCGAGGCGCTCGGCGGGCGCTGGTCCAACACGATCGCGATCGGCGTCCAGGAAGGCATGTTCTCGCTGCTGCCGGTGACGCCGGCCGAGGTCATGGCCTTGCGCGAAAAGCACGGCGTGTACATGCCGACCTCGGGCCGCATCAACATCGCAGGCCTGAAGCTCGCCGACGTCTCGCGCGTCGCCGGCCTGTTCAAGTCGCTTTGAGCCATCGCCTGCAAGGACCAAGGCCGTGACCGAGATCGTCGCTCAGGAGCGGCACAAGCTCTACGAGGACGCGATGGCGCTGACGCTGGGCACGCTGTTCGTGTCGCTCGGCATGCTCATCTACAGCAAGACGGTGCTGCTGGTCGGCAGCACCGCCGGCCTGTCGCTGCTGTTGAGCTACATCAGCGGCTATGGCTTCGGCGTCAGCTTCTTCCTGATCAATCTGCCGTTCTATGCGTTGGCCGTCCGGCGCATGGGCTGGCCATTCACGATCCGGACCTTCGTCGCGGTCGGGCTCGTCGCGCTGTTCTCACGGCTGACGACGTCATGGATCGACATCAGCCATATCGATCCGATCTATGCCACGGTGATCGGCGCCGGCCTGACCGGGACCGGTCTGCTGATGCTGTTCCGGCATCGCACCGGGCTCGGCGGGATCAACATCCTGGCGCTGTATCTGCAGGAGCACTGGAAGATCCGCGCCGGCTATTTCCAGCTCGCCGTCGACTTCCTCATCATGATCGCCGCGTTCTTCGTCATCCCGGTCAACCGTCTGGCGCTGTCGATCCTGGGCATCGTGATCGTCAACGTCATCATCGCGATCAACCACAAGCCCGGGCGCTATATGGCGCTGAGCTGAGCCGCCGGATTTCCAAGCGCAAGGTCGATCGCACCTGGCCGGCTCGGCCGCGACACGCGCCGGGTGCCGCATGGGTGCGCTGCACCTTGCCAGACGGCGCATTCCATGGGATGAAAGCTCTGGTATGCCAGCAACCGAGGCAATGGGTTACCGCCTCCGTCCGCCCCTGCGGGGCGCCTGACGGACTCTTCGGTCCGGCTGGATCACCAATAAGAAACGCGAACGCGAAATCTCGAACCGATCTCTGGGGACGACCAAGGCATGGCACGCAACATCCTGATTCTCGGGGCCTCCTACGGCTCCCTCCTCGGCACCAAGCTGCTGATGGCCGGTCACAACGTGACGCTGGTCTGCCGCAAGAAAACGGCGGAGCTGATCAACCGCGACGGCACCGAAGTCCGCATCAAGCTGCGCGACGAGCCGACGCACCGCTCGATCTTCTCGCGCGACCTACCGGGCAAGCTCGACGCCGCCACGCCGGACAGTGTCGACCTGTCGCGCTACGACCTGGTCGGCCTGGCGATGCAGGAGCCGCAATACACCAACCACACCATCCGCGTGCTTATGGTGAAGATCGCCGAGGCCAGGCTGCCGTGCCTCTCGATCATGAACATGCCGCCGCTGCCCTATCTCAAGCGCATCCCGGCGCTCGCCAATGTCGATCTCGACGAGGCCTACACCAATCCCGCGGTCTGGGAACGATTCACGCCCGGACTGGTGACGCTGTGCTCGCCGGATCCGCAGGCCTTCCGTCCGCCGGAGGAAGGTGCCAACGTGCTGCATGTCGGCCTGCCGACCAACTTCAAGGCCGCTGCGTTCGAGGACGAAACGCACAACGCGCTGCTGCGCGAGCTCGAGCGCGACATCGACGCGGTCAGGCTCGACGGCCAGGACGTGCCCGTGAAGCTGAAGGTGTTCGACTCGCTGTTCGTGCCGCTGGCGAAGTGGTCGATGCTGCTGACCGGCAACTACCGCTGCATCACCCGCGGCGAGCCGCAGGCGATCCGCGACGCCGTGCACGGCAACCTCGCCCAGTCGAAATCGATCTACGAGCACGTCGACGCCATCGCGCGCAAGCTCGGCGCCGATCCAAGCGACCAGGTGCCGTTCGAGAAATACGCCAAGGCGGCCGAGAGCCTGCTCAAGCCGTCGTCGGCCGCGCGCGCCGTCGCCGCCGGCGCGCCCTTCATCGAGCGCGTCGACCTTCTGGTGAAGCTGATCTCGCAGCAGCTCGGCATGCCCAACCCCGAGATCGATCAGACAGTGCAGACGGTCGACTTCAAGCTCAACGAGAAGATCGTGGTCGGCGGCTCCAGCGCGCAATGACGCGCGGGCGCCGACATCGTCCGTAACCAGATGTGACTTTGCATGAACGCGCGGCCAACGCATGGTTCGCGCGTTCATTGATTCCCATCGTTCGGAATGAAGATGCCGTCTCTCGGGCCTCTCGCTTTTCCTCTGCAGGCCCTGAGCTGGCTCGGCAATCAGGGCACCCGCGCCATCGTCGCGGTGCTGATCGTGGCAATCGCAGTGCCGCCGCTCGGCGAGCTCACGCGCCCCTACGTCACGCATGCGATCTTCCTGCTGCTCTGCATCTCGTTCATGCGCGTCGACGTCGCGATGCTGCGCGCGCATCTGCGCCGGCCTCTGCTGGTGGTGGCCGCGACGGCCTGGACCACGGTCGCCGTGCCGGCGCTGGTCGGCGCGATCGCGCGCGTCACGGGCGTCGATGCCGCCGCGCCCGACCTCCATCTCGCGCTGATGCTGCAGGCGACGGCCTCGCCGATGATGGCCTCGCCCGCGCTCGCCGCGCTGATGGGGCTCGACGCGACGCTCGTTCTCATCACGCTGGTGACCTCGACCGCGCTGGTGCCGCTGACGGCGCCGCTGTTCGCCTATGTGTTCCTGGGCGAGACGTTGTCACTGTCTCCGGCCGCGCTCGGGCTGAAGCTCGCCGCCATCCTTGCGGGCGCGCTGGCTGCAGCCGCCGCGATCCGCCTTGCCGTCGGGAGCGACGCGATCCGCCGCCACCGCGCGCCGATCGACGGATTCAACATCCTCATCCTGTTCGTGTTCGCCTCCGCCATCATGGCCCATTTCCTGGCCGACCTGGCCGCGAGCCCGTTCCGCATGCTGGGACTGGCGCTGCTTGCCTTCGCGATGTTCTTCCTGCTGCTCGGTACCACGATGCTGCTGTTTCGCATCGCGGGGCGCGAACGCGCGATGGCGCTGGGCATGATGGTGTCGCTGCGCAACATGGGGCTGATGCTCGCGGCGACCGAGGGCGCGATCCCCGGCACGACCTGGCTGTATTTCGCGATGAGCCAGTTCCCGATTCACCTGGCCCCACAATTACTGCGGCCGGTCGCCGAGCGCCTGCGCCCGAGGCCGCTTCCATCTGGCGGGACCGATCACGGCTTGATCAGTCCTGCATCGGAATGAGGCAGCGGCGTTTGGCCGAGCCGGCATGACGACGGCCAGCCGCTTACTATCAAGGCCGACATCGTTGTTGCTGGCGTGCATGGCCGGCGCTACGCTCCGCGCCTGTTGGTGCAGGAGGATGATGTGACCCCATCAGACGATCAGACAATTTCCGAAGACCGCCGCGAGGCGCTGCGCTACGCGCTCGCGATCGGCTCCGGTGCCGCGCTCGCGTCCGCCATGACGACGACGCCGGCTTCGGCGCAGGCGGCCGCCGACAACACGCTCGACCGCGTCCGCGCCAACAAGGTGCTGCGCATCGCCGTGCTGCCGGGCGAGCTGCCCTATTTCAACAAGGATCTCGCCTCCGGCACGTGGTCGGGCTTCTCGATCGAGATGGCCAACGACATCGCCAAGCTGCTCGACGTGAAGCTCGAATATGTCGAGTCGACCTACGGCAATTCGGTGCTCGATTTGCAGGCCGGCAAGATCGATCTCGGCTTCGCGCTCAACCCGACGCCGCAGCGCGCGCTGGTCATCGACTTCTGCGGCACGGTGTTTCCGCATCCGTTCGGCGCGATGCTGAAGAAGGGCATGGAGGCCAAGACCTGGGCCGACATCAACAAGCCGGAAGTGAAGATCGCCGTCGACGTCGGCTCGGCCAACGAGGCGGTGGCCCGGCGCTTTGCGCCGAACGCGACCATCAAGTCGCTGAAGTCGCGCGACGAGGTGATGCTGGAGATGGCATCGGGCCGCGTCGACGTCGTCGTCAACGCACTGATCCTCGGCCTCACCGCGATCGCCAAGAACCCCAACCTCGGCACCTACAAGATCCTGCAGTCGCCGTCGGTCGCGATCCCCTCCAGCATGGGCGTGCGCCGCGAGGCCGACAAGCGCTGGCGCGACTTCCTCGCGGTGTGGATCGACTACAACCGCGGCATCGGCCAGATGCGCGAATGGTTCGTCAAGGGCCTGGGGCTGGCCGGCGTCAAGGCCGACGACGTGCCGGTCGAGGTGAATATCTAAGCGAAGCGGCGCTCTCTCCGCCGTCATTGCGAGGAGCGCAGCGACGACGCAATCCAGGGCTATATATACGTGCCGCCCTGGATTGCTTCCGCCGTCGCCTTTCAGGCTATGGCGGACAAGCCGCTGCGCTCGCAATGACGGCGAGGATGTTGCTACGCCGAGCCTCTCACGCCTTGTCGTACGTCATGCCGCGCTCGAAACGGCGGCCCAAGAGCGTGGCCGGAAACAGGATCGCGAAATAGATCAGCGCGATGATGGTGTAGACCTCGAGCGGCCGGTAGGTGTCGGCATTGATCAAGGTCGCGTTGTAGACGAGATCCGGCACCGCGATCACCGACACCAGCGAGGTGTTCTTCAACTGCGTCACCGACTGGTTGACGTAGGGCGCGAGCATCGGCTTCAAGGCCTGCGGCAGGATCACGAGCCGCATCATCCGCCACGGACGCAGACCGAGCGCGCGCGCCGCATCCCACTGCCCGCGCGGCACGCTCTCGATGCTGCCGCGCACGATCTCGGCATAGAACGCCCCGGCATAGAGCGACAGCACGGTGACCGCGGCGACATGCGCCGGAATGTTGACGCCGATCACGACCGGGAAGGCGTAGTAGAACCAGATGATCTGCACCAGCAGCGGGGTGCAGCGGAACAGCTCGATATAGCCGATCAGCAGCCAGTCGATGACGACCGGGCGGCGCAGCCTGACGATGCCGACGACGAGCCCGATCACCGAGCCGAGCAGGATGGTGCCGAGCGTGTAGGCCATGGTCCAGCCGAGCCCCACCCAGAACAGATGGCTGTACTTGGCGAGGATGGCGAAATCCCAGGTGTAGTTCATCGCAGCTCCGGCGTGACGCGGTCGCGGCCCCTCACAGATACCGGCTCGGAGCAAAGGCGGAGGCGTCGAACGGCGGCGCCTCGCCCGCGATCATCGCGGCGATCGCCGCGCCCGTGGCCGGCCCCGTGGTGAAGCCGATATGCTGGTTGCCGAATGCAAGCCACAGGCCGGAATGCCGCGGCGCCGGCCCGATCATCGGCAGCGAATCCGGCAAGGTCGGCCGCGACCCGCGCCAGGGCTGCGCCACGGCCTCGCCGAACTCGACCACGCCGCGCGCCAGCGGCACCACCTGCTCGAGCTGGGCGAAATTCGAGCGTGCATCGCGATCGGTCAGCTCGACGCCGCTCGTGACCCGCACGCCGTTCTCCATCGGTGTCATCAGGAAGCTGCCCTCGGCGTCGTGGATCGGACGGTGCAGCATGCGCGCTGGATTGGGCGTGAACTCCTGGTGATAGCCGCGCTCGAACGCCATCGGCACCCGGTAGCCCAGCGACCTGAGAATGTCCGGCGACCACGGGCCGAGCGCAACCACGACATGGCGGGCGCGGATCTCGCCGTCGCCGAGCACGATTCGCCAGCCGTCGCCGTCCGACAGCAGGGCCCTGATCTCGGACTGCCGCAGCACACCGCCCGCGCCCTCGAACATCCGCGCATAGGCCTTGGTCACGTTGCCGGGCGAGTCGACCGACGCCGTCTGGCTGTGCAGCAGGCCGACCTTGTAGACCGGCAGCATGTTCGGCTCGAGCGCGGAAATGCCCTGGCGGTCGAGCAGCTCGCTCTCGATGCCGTATTCGGCCAGGAAAGCCTGCTCCGCCTTGGCCGCTCCGACGGCGTCGCTGCGCCAGGCCTTGAGCCAGCCGGTCTCGCGGATGCGCTGCGGCTCGCCCGACCTGACGATCCAGTCGCGATGCAGCTTCAGCGACGCGCCAATCAGGCCATGCAGGGCGGTGGCACGCGGCCTGACGCGGGACTCCACGGCATTGGCGAGGAAGCGCAGCACCCATTCGACGTTACGTAGAGTCCATGCCGGATCCCAGCGCAGGGCTGCACTCCGGTTGCCGAGATAGGACGGCAGCGCTGAGAACAGCGAGGGTTTATTGAGCGGCAGGATCGAGCCGGAGGACAGAATGCCGGCATTGCCGTACGATGTCTCCTCGCCCGGCGCCTTGCGGTCGACCTGCATCACCGAGAGCCCGCGCTCCCGAATGGCGTAGGCGGAGGAGACGCCGACGATCCCCGCTCCCAGCACGACCACGTCGGCTGTCTGCTGCACGCTCTCCATCGTCACTCGATCCATCTGCTGCTTACATCAGGGTCAGGCCGCCATCGACCGGCAGCACCGCGCCGGTGACGTGGCCGGCGTCTTTCGCCAGCAGGAAGGTCACGGCCGCGGCGATGTCATCGGGCTCGGCGAGGCGCTGTTGCGGATTGGCCGCCGCCGCCGTCTGCCACGCGGCCGGGTCGAGCGAGCCGAGCCGCCCCGCATCCTTGCGCGTGTAGCCGGGCACGACGACATTCGCCGTGCCGCCGCACGCAGCCAGCTCGATGGCGAGGCATTTCACCAGCGCCTCCAGCGCCGCCTTGGCGGCGGCCGAGGCGGGAAAGGTGCCGCCCGGCACGAAGCGATGCGCGACGAAGCTGGAGATCGCGACGACGCGCGCATCCGCGCTTCGCATGAGGTCGGGGAGTGCGGCGCTGGCGAGCTCATGAAAGGCCGCCGGCATCACGGCGAGCGAGCGGTCGAGCCCGTCGCGCGGCAGATCGCGAAAGCTGCGGCGGTCGGCAAAGCCGGCGGCATGCACCACCGCGTCGATCCGGCCGAACCGCGTGCGGGCCGCCGCCACCAGTTCGGCGCCCACACCCGGCCTTGCCAGGTCACCGCAATGAAACGCGGCTTCGGCGCCGGCCTCGCGGCACGCCGCGGCGACCTCCCGCAGACGCGCCAGACCCGCTTCGTCGGCCCCCTGCCCGTGCAGCATCACGGCCTGTCCCGGCGCGGAGAGGCGGCGCGCCACGGCCGCGCCGATGCCGGCTCCGCTGCCGGTGATGATGGTGACACGCATCGCGCCTCGTCTACCCCTCGGTTTCGCGGGGCGGACTATAGGTCTCACACCTGCCGATGCCAACACGCGGGCGGACATGCACCGATGTCCGCCGCGCGGGTCTGCGTGTCACAGATGTTCGGAAACGTCTAGCTGATCAGCTGTTCAGCATTTGGCGCCGACACTGCACTTGTTGGTCGACTGTGAAATCGTGCCGCCCTTGCCCTGGCAGGTGGCGGCATAGGCATTCACGCAGGCGACCTTCGCGGATGTGCAGCCCGCATGATCGTTCTTCACGCAGATCGTCTCGCTATAGGTCTCGATCGTGCTGCCGCCTTTCTTGCAGACGCACATTCCGGTGACTTCGGCTTTTGCGGCAAAAGCGCTGTCGACACTGCCGAGCGCGGCAGCAGCAAACAAAATCAGGGACAGAAATACGCGCATCGTATCCTCCATGAACAATGGCAATATATTCAGTATGCGCGCTCTGCGCACGAGATACAACTTTAAATTGTTTCAATTGCCATCGACGATCGAGGCTCGCGCCTCCAATCCACTGATGCAGGTCAGCCGGTGAGACGTGCCGCGCGCCGCAGGGCCTGCGGCGGCTGGCCGAAGGCGCGAATGAAGGCGCGACGCATCCGCTCAGGATCGCGAAAGCCGGTCGCCTCGGCCACCAGCTCGATCGGCTGATGCGAAGCCTGCACGCGATCGCGCGCAACCTCCAGCCTGAGACGCTCGATCGCCTTTGACGGCGTCGTGCCGGTCTCGGCCACGAAGGCGCGGGTGAAATGCCGCGTGCTCATGCCGGCACGCTCGGCAAGGTCGTCGACCGTCAGCGGCGCATCGAGATGCTCGCGCGCCCAGGTCAGGAGTTCGGCGAAGCGGCCGCTCGGCGCCTTCAGCTCCAGCAGCGAGGAGAACTGCGACTGCCCGCCGCTGCGGCGATGGTACAGCACGAGCTGACGTGCGGTCTTCTGCGCGATCTCCTCGCCGTGATCGTCGGCGACCATGGCGAGTGCGAGGTCGATGCCGGCAGTGATGCCGGCCGAGCTCCAGACGTTGCCGTCGCGGACATAGATGCTGTCAGGCTCGAGCTTCACCTGGGGGTAGGCGCGCAGGAATTGCCGCGTGCGCTGCCAATGTGTGGTCGCGCGCCGCCCGTCCAGCAGGCCCGCTTCGGCCAGCACGAAGGCACCGGAACAGATGCTGGCAAGCCTGGTGCCGCGCTGCGCGACCTTGCGAACGAAATTCAGCGTGCATGTGTTGCGGCTCGCGGCTTCCACACCCTCGCCGCCGGCGATCAGCAGCGTGGTCAGCGCCGACACCGGACCGAATTTGCGCGCCAGCATCTCGGCCCCCGACGACGACCGTACGGGTCCGGGCGTGGCGGCGACGACCCTGATCGATGGCACAGCGCGCGCATAGCGCGAAGCGATCTCGAACACCGAGATCGGTCCGGCAGCGTCGAGCAACTGAAAATCGGGATAGATGAGCACGCCAATCATAGTGGATGGCTCCGTGATCCCAAGTCAGTCATCCCAAGTCGGTGATCCCAAGTCTGAGACGCTAAATATGGGTTCCCACGTCCGTCCGAAAACGAGGGAACTTCGGCATATGAGCCATCCAGCGGACCATGCAGAATGACTGCCGTCAAGCACCAGTCCTGCGAGCACCGCCATGCCCCAACCGATTTCGATCGCTCTCGTTCTGTTTCCCCAGGTGACCCAGCTCGATCTCACCGGACCGGTACAGGTGTTCTCGAGCGTGCCCGGTGCGACGCTGCACCTGGTCTGGAAGAAGATCGAGCCGATCCCGACCGACTCAGTTCTCACACTCCTGCCGACGACGACCTTTGCCGTCTGTCCGCAGGCGGACGTGATCTGCATTCCCGGCGGCTTCGGCGTCGACGCCATCCTCGGCGACGCCGAAGTCATCGGCTTCATCCGCCGCCAGGCCGAAGGGGCCAGATACGTCACCTCGGTGTGCACGGGCTCGCTGGCGCTCGGCGCCGCCGGCCTGCTGGATGGCTATCGCGCCGCGACCCATTGGAGCGCGCGCGAGTGCCTGCCGCTGTTCGGCGCCACCGTCAGCACAGAGCGCGTCTGCATCGACCGTAACCGGATCACCGGCGGCGGTGTCACGGCCGGCATCGACTTCGCGCTGACCCTGGTGGCGCAGCTGGTCGATCGTCAGACGGCGGAGGCCATCCAGCTCAGGCTCGAATACAATCCGGCGCCCCCTTTCAACGCTGGTTCCCCTGACACGGCGCCGCCGGAGGTGGTGTCACGCATGCTGGAGCGGATCGCGCCGTTCCGGAAGCGGCGAATCGAGGCGGCGGAGCATGCGGCGGCCGCCCTCCGGACCAACCCGTCGTAGCGCAGGCTTGCCAGGCTCCCGAAAGCAAAGCGGCCGCCCGGAGCTCGGGCGGCCTCTTCCGATCGGGTCATCTCGCGCGAAATCGAATCAGCCGCCAGGAGTCCAGGGCTGATAATCACCGGTGGCCTTTGGCCTGCGACCGCTGCCCAAGGTCGAGCCGGCCGGGCGATACGCCAGCGCGGTCCCCGTCAGGTTCGGCTGATGCGGCTTTTCCCACTCGCGCGGCTTGTAGCCGTCCTGAGTCGGCGGCACGTCGACCATGTGATGCATCCAGCCGTGCCATTCGGGCGGAATACGGCTCGCTTCGGCCAGGCCGTTATAGATCACCCAGCGCCGCTCGAAATGCAGCACCGGATCGATCTTGCCGCCGGCGGTCCGATAATAGCGGTTACCCTGTGCATCCTGCCCCACGAGTTCGCCGAAGCGCCAGGTCCACAATTGGGTGCCGAATGTCTGGCCGTTCCACCACGTGAAGAGCTTGAGAAAGAACTGTTTCATGGGCTTCGGGCCGGTTCTGTGAAGGTCCCGGTTCTGATGCCACCCCGCCCGCATCTTGTCCAGTGTTGCACCGCCTCCGCCCGCGACGATGTATCGGTTCGCGGCGGGGAACGACATCCGCGGCCTGCGGTTAGGTCATTTTCCCCCTGATGGAGCGATAGCGATGACCAGACTGAAGACATGGAGCACTGCGGCGGCAGTGGCGCTGATTCTGCCGCTGGCGGCAGCGACGACGAGCTTTGCCCAGGGTCCCGGCGGCGGCGGTCGTGGTCCGGGCGGCGGTGGTGGTGCCGCCATCGGCGGGGGCGGTGGCGCGGCTATCGGTGGTGGCGGCGGCGGAGCGATCGGCGGCGGCGGACGCGGCGGCTTTGCGGCCGGCCCGGGTGGCGGCGGCATGAGCGGCGGCAGCTTTGCCGGACGCGCAGCCGTTGGCGGTGCAGCGCTCGCGGGTCGCGGTCCGGCGGCCGGCGCCAACGTCGCCGTCAACACGGGTGGCGCCCGCGGCAATTGGAGCGGCGGCAATTGGAGTGGCGGCGGCTGGCATGGCGGCCACCGTGGCGGCTGGCATCACCGCGGCGGCGGCTTCTGGCCGGGCGTCGGCGTTGGCGTCGGAATCGGGTTGGGCAGCAGCTATGCCTACTACAATGATCCGTATTATTACGGACCCGACTATTACTCCGACTACTCGTACTATGACGACTCCGCGCCTGTCGCCGTCGTTGGAACCGAAGGCGTCGACCCGAGCTACTGCGCACGCAGGTACCGCTCGTATGATCCGGCTTCGGGAACTTATCTTGGCTATGATGGCATTCGCCACCCATGCCCGTAAGAGTCTGACATCGTAGCTACGACAACAGAAGGCGGCGAGGCTATCCTCGCCGCCTTTTTCGTGCCGTATTGTTGTTTGTTCTGTGTCTAATGCGCCACGTTGCAGGCTGATTTTCGCCCATATTTCAAAATGTGCCCCGCGACGTGCAGATGATCGGCCCGTTCCGGTCCAATATCGTTTCAGCTCGTGATTCTGCCCGTTTGGCCGCTTCGCAGGCTTGGTTGATATCAGTTGATGGACACATGGATTTTCGCGGGACTCGCGCAGTGCAAACGCCGCGGGTGAGCGGCTTGGGCCTGCCGCCCGCGAACGCGCCAAGAACTTCGAACAAGGAGGCGCGCCTTGCCGACATATCTTCACTGCTTGGACGCAGCTGCATCGAAACTCGGATGCATGTGGCTGGCCGCGATGATCCCCGGCCCAGCTGGCGGACATGTCGATGATTGAGAAGCGCAGATGACCTATCAGCGCCTCGCATTGGGGCTCGGTCTTGGAACGCTGCTGGCGATCGGCGCCGCGTCCACGGCGCTCGACATCAAGTCGCGCCACGACGCGGCCTGGGTGAATTCATCGCTCGACATCCTGCAGAAGACCTCCGATCTGCGCCTGCTGCTACGCGAAGCGGAAGCGGCCTCTCGCGGCTACGCACTCGTCGGTGAAGATCAATTCAGGACGGAGTTTGCCGATGTCAGCACGAAAATTCCGGTCGCCATGGCCGAGCTGCGGCGCGCCGTGGCCGACAATCCCGAACCGCTGAAGCTTCTGACCGAGACCGAAGCCCTGGTTGCCCGCAGGGTCGAGCTCGCCGCGGAGCTGATCCGGTTGCGCGCCGCCTCCGATCGTGCGGGGCTCGAAGCGCTCAGAAGCCGCGCCGAAGGCCCGGCGACCATGAGCGAGATCACGGCCCATCTCGACCGTTTCGTTGCCGATCAGCGCGAGCTGCTGACGCAGCGTTCGATGACCTCGAAGAGCACCGGATCGCTGCTGCTCACGATCGACCTGTGCGGCCTCGCGCTGCTGCTGATCATCGCCTTCTACCTCATCCGGCGGACCTATCTCCACGATCGTGCGCTGCGCGCGTCGCTGGTCCGCTCCGAAGCCGAGGCCATCTCGCTGGCGGAAAAGGCCGAGCAGCAGCATCTCGACCTGATCGCCGCCCATGAGAAGCTGCGCCATTCCGCCGAGATCCTGCAGAACACGTTCAACAGCATGGCAGAGGGCGTGCTCGTCATCGATGCCGCGGACACCGTGGTATTCTCGAACCCCGCGGTCGAACATCTTCTCGGCTACAGCCCGGAAAAGAATCTGGCCGACGTCCGCGCGCGGCTGCGCGTCTACGAAAGCGACGGCGTGACGCCTGTCGCGGCCCACGACCTGCCGACGCCGCGAGCCCTGCGGGGCGAGAGCTTCGACCGCCGCGAGCTGATCGTCTACCGGCCCGACCGGGACGAGACGCTGCGACTGATGATCTCCGGCCGCCCGCTGCGCGACGCCGCGGGCGGCATTACCGGCGCGGCGATGGTCTATCACGACATCACCACGGCGCACGAGACCGAGCGGCTGCTGCAGCAGGCGCAGAAGCTGGATGCGATCGGCAAGCTCACCGGCGGCGTCGCTCACGACTTCAACAACATGCTGACGATCATTACCGGCACCATCGAGACGCTGGCCGACGAGGTGAAGGACCGCCCCGCCGCCGCGGCGACCGCAGCGCTGATCGGACAAGCGGCAGACCGCTGCACCGAGCTGATCCGGCATCTCCTCGCCTTTGCCCGCAAGCAGCCGCTGCATCCGCGCGACAGCGACGTCAACAGCACGATTCTCGACATCGCAAAGCTGCTGCGTCCGACGCTCGGCGAGCAGATCGAGATCAACTCGATCCTCGAAGACGAGACGCTGATCACGCACATCGATTCGGCGCAGCTCGCCAACTCGCTGGTCAACATGGCGATCAACGCCCGCGACGCGATGCCCAATGGCGGCAAGCTGCTGCTGGAATCGCGCCGGGTGGTGCTCGATGAGGCCTATGCCTCAGCCAACGCCGGCGTGACGCCCGGGCCCTATGTCATGGTCGCCGTCAGCGACACGGGCACTGGCATGTTGCCGGAGGTCCGCGACCGCGCCTTCGAACCGTTCTTCACGACGAAGGAAGCCGGCAAGGGCTCCGGCCTCGGCCTCAGCATGGTCTACGGCTTCGTGAAGCAATCCGGCGGCCACATCAAGATCTACAGCGAGGAAGGACGGGGCACCACGATCCGGCTCTACATCCCCGTGCCCAAGGGACAGGCTGCGAGCCCTGCTCCGCCCGAGCCGCCGCCGCCGCGCGGCGAGGAGACGATCTTTATCGTCGAGGACGATCCCCTGGTGCAGGATTTCGTCGTCTCACAGTTGCAGAGCCTCGGCTACAAGACCATCACCGCATCGACCGGGGTCGAGGCGCTGGCCAAGATCGACTCCGGCCAAAGCTTCGATCTCCTGTTCACCGACGTCATCATGCCCGGCGGCGTCAACGGCAAGGAGCTCGCCGAGGAGGCGCTGCGGCAGCGGCCCGGCACCAAGGTGCTGTACACGTCCGGCTATACCGACAACGCGATGGTCGAGCACGGCCGCCTCGACCAGGCGGCGCTCCTGCTCACCAAGCCCTATCGCAAGTCGGAGCTCGCCAAGATGGTGCGGCTCGCGCTGGCAGACCCCGCCGATGACGCCCTGGCCGATGATGCGTTGGCCGAGAATGCCTTTTCCGAGGACGTGCCGACGCGCGCTCACTTCTCCTGACTCGACCATCGCGCGGATCGGAACTGCGATCGTCCCGGAGCTCGGCGCCAAAAAATTCCGATGGAAACCTTCCCATGCAGTTGGCAGGACACGACGGCATCCCGCGCCATTGGAGGCCACCGATGATCCGCCGGCGCGTGGTGCTGGGGCTCGGCCTTGGAACTCTGCTCGCGATCGGCGCCGCGTCGACGGCACTGGACATCAAGGCGCGCAACGATACCGCCCTCGTCGAGCACACGATGGAGGTGCTGGAGAAATCCTCCGAGCTCCGCGTCCTGCTGCGTCAGTCAGAAGCGGCCTCGCGCGGCTTCGCCTTGTCCGGAGCCGACCGGTTCATCGCAGAGTTTCAGGAGACAAGCGGACTCATCCCTGCGGCCTGGGCCGACCTGCGAGGGCTCGTCCGGGACAATTCCTCGCAGAGCGAGCGGCTGCGAGCAATTTATGGCATCGTGCAGCGGCGCATCCAGCTTGCCGGCGAGCTGATCCGTCGCCACGCGGCGAACGATCGCGACGGCCTGCAGGCGCTGGCGGCGAGCGCGGCCGGTCCGGCGGCGATGACGACGATCAACCAGACGCTCGACGCCTTTACCGACGACGAGCGCCGGCTGCTGGCGGACCGCGCCACGATCTCGCGACGAACCGGGTCCTGGCTGCTGGCGGTCGACCTCGCCGGCGTCGGCCTGCTGCTCCTGATGTCGGGCTATCTCGTCCGGCGCGCTCATCTTGCCGACCGGGCGCTGCGCTCGTCCCTCACCCTGTCACGGGAGACCGCGACCTCGCTGGAAGCCCAGGCCGTGAAGCAGCGCAGCGATCTCGCCGCGGCCTATGACGAGCTGCGCCGCTTCTCCGCCATTCTCACGAACACCTTCAACAGCATGGCCGAGGGCGTCCTCGTCGTCGATCCCGAAGGCACCATCATGCTGTCGAACCAGGCGATGGGACGTTTCCTGGGAACGAATGTGGGCAAGACCTTCGCCGAGATGCTGGCCGCCAACCAGTTCTACGAGAGCGACGCCGTCACCCGCATCGTCGACGAGGAGCTCCCGATCGCGCGCGCCCTGCGCGGGCTGTCGTTCGACCGCCGCGAGGTCGTGGTCAAGCCGACCGACGGCCGGCCGCAGTTTCGCCTGATGGTCAGCGGCCGGCCGCTGCGCAATTCCGCAGGCGCGATCAGCGGCGCCGCGCTTGTGTATCACGACGTCACCGACGTGCACGAGACCGAGCGCCTGCTGCAGCAGGCGCAGAAGCTCGATGCCATCGGCAAGCTCACCGGCGGCGTCGCGCACGACTTCAACAACATGCTGACGATCATCACCGGGTCGATCGAGGTCCTGATCGACGCGGTCCGGGACCGGCCGGCGGCGGCCGAGTTCGCGGCCCCGATCGGCAGGGCCACCGATCGCTGCACCGAGCTGATCCGGCATCTGCTCGCCTTCGCCCGCAAGCAGCCGCTGCGTCCGCGCGACATCGACGTCAACGCCACGGTGGAGGACATCGCCAAGCTGCTGCGGCCGACGCTGGGCGAGCAGGTCGAGATCAGGACCGTTCTCGCCGACGAGGATCTCATCGCCCATGTCGACTCCGCGCAGCTCGCGAACGCGCTGGTCAACATGGCGATTAATGCGCGGGATGCGATGCCCGACGGCGGCAGACTGCTGCTGGAGACGGCGAAGACCACGCTCGACGCGGCCGATGCAGCGGCCAATCCCGGCATCGTCCCGGGCTCCTACGTCATGGTCGCGGTCAGCGACACCGGCAGCGGCATGCCGCGGGAGGTGAAAGACCGCGCCTTCGAGCCGTTCTTCACCACGAAGGACGCCGGCAAGGGCTCCGGACTCGGCCTCAGCATGGTCTATGGCTTCGTCAGGCAGTCCGGCGGCCACGTCAAGCTTCAGAGCGAGCAGAACCGCGGCACGACGATCCGGCTCTATCTGCCGGCGGCGCAGGCGGCGCAACAGACCGAGCCAGAGCACGAGCAGGCGCTGCCGCATGGCCGTGAGACGATCCTGGTGGTCGAGGACGATCCGCTGGTGCGCGACTTCGTGCTCGCCCAGTTGCAGGGCCTCGGCTACACCACCCTCGTCGCCTCGCAGGCCTCGGAGGCGCTGGCGATCGCCGCGCAGAACCAGCCCTTCGACCTCTTGTTCACCGACGTCATCATGCCCGGCGGCATCAGCGGCCGGCAGCTCGCCGAAACCATCATGACGACGCGCCCCGCGCTCCCCGTGCTCTACACCTCCGGCTATACCGGCGATGAGATGGTCGAGAGCCAGCAGCTCGTGCCGGACGCGCTGCTGCTGACCAAGCCCTATCGCCGCGCCGAGCTTGCGCAGATGGTGCGACGCGCGCTGGACGGCAAGCCGGCTGGCGCTAGCCGCGGGTCGCCATCGCCACCGCGGCCAGCGTGAAGGCCAGCGCGGCCACCTGCCCTGCCCCGAGCGGCTCGCGCAGCGCGATCGCGGAGGCCACGACGCCGATCACCGGCACCGCCATGGTGCCGATCGCCGCCACCGAGGCCGGCAGCCGCGACAGCGCCGCGAACCAGGCGACATAGGCGACGCAGAACTGGATCACGGTGGAATAGAACATCAGCGCCCAGTCGAGTCGGTCGAGCTTCGTCCAGTCGGAATGCTCGACCGCGAAGCCCACGATCACGATCGGCACGCAGCCGATGCCGATCTGCCAGGCCGCGGCCGACAAAGGCGGCAGCCTGATCGGGAGCTTCTTGGCCATCACCGTGCCGAGCGCGAAGCCGAACGCGCCGCCGAGCACCATCAGGATCCCAGGCAGCTTGTCGCGGCTGGCGTTGAGTCCGTTGCTGCCCATGATCGCGGCCAGCCCCGCGAACGCCAGCACCAGCGCCAGCACGCGCAGGAGCGTCGGCCGCTCGCCGAGGATCGGCCAGGCCAGCAGCGAGGCCCACACCGGCATGGTGTAGGCGATCAGCGCCGCCTCGCCCGCCGGCAGCCACAGCAGCGCCAGTCCCATCAGCACCATCCAGGCGGTGACGTTGAGCATCCCGGCCAGGATCAGCCGCGGCCAGACCTCGCGCGGCACGTAAAGACTCTGGCTGCGGATGACGGCCAGCAGAGCCAGGAGAAGCGCGCCGACCACCCCGGTGGTGCCGCGCAGGGTCAAGGGCGGCAGCACGCCCACCAGGTGCTTGGTGACCGGCCAGTTGAAGCCCCAGCCGAGCGAGGTGATGGCGAGGAACATCAGCCCGGCGGGCGTGATCCGCCCGCTGGTCACTGGCTTGTCTGTCATGGAATCACCGGCGCCGTCCGAGGGAGGACGACCTTGCCGGCGTTTTCCCGGCCACACCAGGGATTGTGGGGCATGCCTGCCCCGCGAACGCTCCGTAGGCGCCCGTGAGTCCCGCTGATGCAAGCAAAACACGCCGTTTGCACGCGAATAAATCTGCCCCTGTGAACAGCGGGACGAAGCCCTGTGGACAGCGCTCCGAACAAATTTTTCCGGTTTCGAATCCGCGAGGACTCGCCGATAGTTACGGCCATCACGATACCGGCACACGCCCTGGTTATCCCGTACTTTCCCCCATATTTAGTGTTTGGTTAGGGAACCCCCACTAGTCCTTGACGGGGGAAGCGGAGTCGTCCTAGCTTCCGGCCCGGTTCGGCGCACAGTCATGTTTCGGGTCTGGCCGGCCGCTTCCCTCGAGAGGGTTCGAAGACGACCACGCCGCCGTCCGTACGGCTGCGGGCGTGGGTCGCCGTCTGCCCTGTGTACCATCGCTGCGCCGCCGCGCTCCGGCGGGGAACCCACTAGATGTGGGGTCTCCCCTGCAGGGACGACGGAGCAGAGCGGCGGAAGTGACGCGTTGAGAACAGGCGGCGCAGGCAGCGGACGGGCTGCACGCGCCGCGCAGGAAGACGGGGCGAGACGCCGGACAACGGCGCAAGGCCTTCGGCTTCGAGGCTGAACAGATGCGGACCGGGCAACCGGTTGAACTGCGGCGGCAGACGAGTTTCCCGGCAGCGTCCGGGGACTTCCAGCCGCCGCCCTTGGATGCAATGATCCCGGCCGCCAACGACGCGGTCCGGCAAGAACTATTGGGGCTCGCGATGCGGATTGAACGGCGCAACACCACCGAAGGACAGTCGCCCTATGCAGGGATCGACTTCCGCCTGACCACGTCCGAGATCAAGAATCCGGACGGCTCCGTGGTGTTCCGGCTCGAGAATGTCGAGGTGCCCGAGTTCTGGTCGCAGGTCGCCTCCGACGTGCTGGCGCAGAAGTATTTCCGGAAAGCGGGCGTCGCCGCGCGCCTGAAGAAGGTCGAGGAAGAGAGCGTGCCGTCGTGGCTGTGGCGCGCGGTGCCCGACACCGACGCGCTGGCCGCGCTCCCCGAGAACGAGCGCTACGGCAGCGAGCGCTCGGCCAAGCAGGTGTTCGACCGCCTCGCCGGCTGCTGGACCTATTGGGGCTGGAAGGGCAACTACTTCTCCTCGGAGGAGGACGCGGTGGCGTTCTACGACGAGCTGCGCTTCATGCTCGCCAAGCAGATGGTCGCGCCGAACTCGCCGCAATGGTTCAACACCGGCCTGCACTGGGCCTATGGCATCGACGGCCCCGGCCAGGGCCATTATTACGTCGACTACAAGACCGGCAAGCTGACCAAGTCGAAATCGTCCTACGAGCATCCGCAGCCGCACGCCTGCTTCATCCAGGGCGTCGAGGACGACCTCGTCAATGACGGCGGCATCATGGACCTGTGGGTGCGCGAGGCGCGCCTGTTCAAATACGGCTCCGGCACCGGCTCCAACTTCTCGCGGCTGCGCGGCGAAGGCGAGCGGCTGTCGGGCGGCGGCCGCTCGTCCGGCCTGATGAGCTTCCTCAAGATCGGCGACCGCGCCGCCGGCGCGATCAAGTCGGGCGGCACCACGCGCCGCGCCGCCAAGATGGTGGTGGTCGACGCCGACCATCCGGACATCGAGGCCTATATCGACTGGAAGGTGAAGGAGGAGCAGAAGGTCGCCGCTCTCGTCACCGGCTCCAAGATCAACCAGAAGCACCTGAAGGCCGTGATGAAGGCCTGCGTCAATTGCGAGGGCTCCGGCGACGACTGCTTCGATCCCGAGAAGAACCCGGCGCTGCGCCGCGAGATCAAGCTTGCACGCCGCGCGCTGGTGCCCGACAACTACATCAAGCGGGTCATCCAGTTCGCCAAGCAGGGCTACAAGGACATCGACTTCCCGATCTACGACACGGACTGGGATTCCGAGGCGTATCTGACCGTGTCCGGCCAGAACTCCAACAACTCGGTGTCGCTGAAGGACGACTTCCTCCGCGCCGTCGAGACCGACGGCGACTGGAACCTGATCGGCCGCACCAACAAGAAGATCGTCAAGACGCTGAAGGCCAGGGACCTCTGGGAGAAGATCGGCCACGCCGCCTGGGCCTCGGCCGATCCCGGCCTGCACTTCAACACCACGATGAACGACTGGCACACCTGCAAGGCGTCCGGCGACATCCGCGCGTCCAATCCGTGCTCGGAATACATGTTCCTGGACGACACGGCGTGTAACCTGGCCTCCGCCAACCTGCTGACGTTCTACAACGTCAAGACCAAGCACTTCGACGTCGGCGCCTACGAGCATCTCTGCCGGCTCTGGACGGTCGTGCTCGAGATCTCCGTGCTGATGGCGCAGTTCCCGTCGAAGGCGATCGCCGAGCTGTCCTACGAGTTCCGCACGCTCGGCCTCGGCTATGCCAATATCGGCGGCCTCTTGATGACCATGGGCCTGTCCTACGACTCGAAGGAAGGCCGCGCGCTGTGCGGCGCGCTCAGCGCGATCATGACCGGCATCGCCTACAAGACCTCGGCGGAGATGGCCGGCGAGCTCGGCTCCTTCCCCGGCTACAAGAAGAACGCCGCGCACATGCTGCGCGTCATCCGCAACCATCGCCGCGCGGCACGCGGCGAAGCGACCGGCTATGAGGCGCTCTCGGTCGCCCCGGTGCCGCTCGACCACGCCCACTGCCCGCAGGTCTCGCTCGTCAGCCACGCCATCCAGGCCTGGGACGACGCGCTCGCGCTCGGCGAGACCAACGGCTATCGCAACGCCCAGGTCACCGTGGTCGCCCCCACCGGCACCATCGGCCTGGTGATGGACTGCGACACCACCGGCATCGAGCCGGATTTCGCGCTGGTGAAGTTCAAGAAGCTGGCCGGCGGCGGCTACTTCAAGATCATCAACCGCGCTGTCCCTGAGGCACTGCGCGCGCTCGGCTATCGCGAGAGCGAGATCGCCGAGATCGAGGCCTATGCCGTCGGTCACGGCTCGCTGTCCAACGCGCCGGGCATCAACGCCTCGACCCTGAAGGCCAAGGGCTTCACCGACGAGGCCATCGCCAAGGTCGAGAAGGCGCTGCCGACCGCCTTCGACATCAAGTTCGTGTTCAACAAGTGGACGCTGGGCGAGGACTTCATCGTCAAGCAACTCGGCGTCTCGGCGGACGCGCTGGCCTCGCCGACCTTCGAGCTGCTCGCCGCCATCGGCTTCACCAAGCGCGAGATCGAGGCCGCCAACGTGCACATCTGCGGCGCGATGACGGTCGAGGGCGCCCCGCATCTGAAGGCCGAGCATTACGCGGTGTTCGATTGCGCCAATCCCTGCGGCAAGATCGGCAAGCGCTATCTCTCGGTCGAGAGCCACATCCGCATGATGGCGGCGGCACAGCCGTTCATCTCGGGCGCGATCTCCAAGACCATCAACATGCCGAACGACGCCACGGTCGAGGACTGCAAGGCGGCGTATCTGTTGTCCTGGAAGCTCGCGCTGAAGGCCAACGCGCTCTATCGCGACGGCTCGAAGCTGTCGCAGCCGCTCAACTCGCAGCTCATCTCCGACGATGAGGACGAGGACGACACGGTCGAGTCCTTCTACGAGAAGCCGATGGCGGCGCGCGCCGCGCAGGTCTCGGAGAAGATCGTCGAGAAGCTGGTCGAGCGCATCGTCGTGATGCGCGAGCGCGAGAAGATGCCGGATCGCCGCAAGGGCTACACCCAGAAGGCGGTCGTCGGCGGCCACAAGGTGTACTTGCGCACCGGCGAGTATGATGACGGCCGCCTCGGCGAGATCTTCATCGACATGCACAAGGAGGGCGCGGCGCTGCGCTCCTTCATCAACAACTTCGCCATCGCGGTGTCGCTGGGTCTCCAGTACGGCGTGCCGCTGGAGGAGTATGTCGACGCCTTCACCTTCACCCGCTTCGAGCCGGCCGGCCCCGTCCAGGGCAACGACTCGATCAAATACGCGACGTCGATCCTCGACTACGTCTTCCGCGAGCTCGCCGTCAGCTACATGTCGCGCTTCGACCTCGCCCATGTCGACCCCTCCGAGAGCAATTTCGACGCCCTCGGCCGCGGCGTCGACGAGGGCAAGCCGTCGGAGGACGGCCCGAGCCAGCAGGCCGCAAAGTACGTCTCGCGCGGCCTGACCCGCTCCCGCACCGACAACCTCGTCGTGATGCGCGGCGGCTCCTCGTCGAGCACGGCCGCGGTCTCCGCTCCGCATGATGGCGGCCCGTCGGGCCGCGTCACCGCCCTCTCCTCTTCCCGCGCCGGCGACGCCATCGAAGGCGCCGTCGCCCTGAAGCAGGAGGCGCAGCACGACCTCTCGCCCACCGAGAAGCTCGAAGCCCTGCAATGGAGCAAGGCCGGCACCGCCAACGCGCAAGTCGCCTCCAAGGCCGAACGCCGCGCCGAAGCCAAGGCCAAGGGCTACGAAGGCGAGATGTGCTCGGAGTGCGGGAATTTCACGCTGGTCCGGAACGGGACGTGTATGAAGTGCGATACGTGCGGCAGCACGACGGGGTGCAGCTGACAACGATCATCGGCAGCCCCGCGCAGTATTACTGCGCGGGCTTCCATTTTTAACTTTCCAAGAAGAACAAATCGTGTACCATCAAACAACCGAGAGGAGCATCTCAATGGAAAAAAAACAGCCCGGACTGGACGGTCGTCACCGCGACCTAAACGGAGAGATTCGCCAGAAAAATGGCAATACCCGAATTGACACCCTACGCGAAACTTATGGGAACGATTTCGCCAAAGGACATAGAGGCGACATGAGACTAGATACTTTATTGGAAAGCTCTGGAGCCCGTTCTTTAAGCGAATATCTAAAGCGCAGCTAGTTCAAACTATTAGGATCAAGGCCTTTGCGTCCCCGCAAAGGCCGTACCCCGCATCTGGCGAGAGATGTAAGTCGCATAGTTATCTGTCATACCCATTACATAATCAACAACTCTCCTCAAACACTGGTAAGAACTCCAACCTCCGCGAGGAGCATTTTGTGCTGTTGGAGCATGATCTCCCAATAGCTGAAGAACCTGACGCGACTTCCAACTCAACGCAGCCTCACCTCCCGAGTCGCTTAATACCTTTGCTTGGTTCAAGGCCGCCGCACAAAGATCAGTTAGCAAGATGTCGAAGATTGCATAGCAACCGATCTCCATCTCCACCTTTTTTATGTCGGTGTACACCTCCTTGCGTCCAAGCATTTTTGCTCCGTAGATCATTTTGAAGGTCGGATCGGTAGGATCGAGCAAATCCAAGATATTACCGTCATATCGACCTTCCATGATAACCGGGTAAGCATCCACGTACGTCTCTATTGTCCGCGAGATAGCCTTATCGAAAATATGGCTTCGCAAGCGCGCAAGATTAACTCGGTGATTATTTCCTGGGACAAACTCCTTTTTGATCTTCCTTTTCTGCGCTCCTTCGAAGGCGCCCAGGAAAAACTCAGCCACTTGTTCAAAAGGAAGTATCTTAAGCTCTACAGCATCTTCCAGATCTATTATGGAGTAGCAGATGTCGTCAGCGGCCTCCACGAGGTGAGCCAACGGATGACGGCACCAGGAAGATTTTCCGGTACTAACAAGCCCCACCTTCTCCGCCACTTTTTCCAACAACGACTCCTCGGAGATGAACGACCCAAACTTCTTTTCCCCCTTTCGGCTAGTCCAAGGGTACTTGTGAAACGCTCCGAGTGTTGCGTATGTGAGTTGTAGACCGCCATCGAAAAGGTGATTTTCTGTCTGACTTATAATTCTAAATCCCTGCGCATTTCCCTCAACAGAAATTAAATCGCGCTTATGGTCACCAGATAAGCTCTGGAAAATATCCGGCCCATTAATTTCAAACCAGTGGATCATTCCCTCTTCACCGCCATGCCCGAATGGCGGATTACCAAGATCATGAGCAAGACACGCAGCGTGTACAATCGCCCCTAGATCATCAGGACCGTATCCTCTTGGGAGATCACCCGCAATTTGACGGCCGAGTTCTTTCCCAAGCGCGCGTCCGACATAAGCCACTTCCATACTGTGCGTCAGACGGCTATGTACATGATCGTTGGGAGCCATTGGGTGGACCTGCGTTTTCCGCCCAAGTCTCCGAAAGGCACCAGAAAAGGTTACTCGACCGATGTCCGAATCGAACTCGGACCGACCAGGCCGCTCAGGAATATCTTTTCCGTTTTTTCCTAACCTCTCACGCAGTAATAGACGATCCCACTCCATAGTTATCCGCCCCATCGGTTGAACAACCAAAAGTCGCTTAATACCATAAATACTAGGCTTAGGGCGGATTAGTTAGTTGGCGGAGCACAATCCGCCGCTTGACCGGAGCGGCGCGTTACGCTTCGCTAACGCGCCCTACGCAGTGAGCCCTGGGCTCCACCGCCCTGCCCCCATGCACCTCCACATCTTCTCCGATCTCCACGGTGATATGGCCGACATCAAGCCGATCGAGGCCTTGCCCGGGGTCGATGTGGTCGTCGTCGCCGGCGATATCTGCGAGGGGGCGGTGAACGGGTTTGCGCGGCTGCGCGAGATCGTGGCCGACGACGTACCGATCGTCATGGTGATGGGCAACCATGAGTTCTATCACCGCACTTTTCCCGAGGAGCTGAAGCAGGCGCGCGCCGAGGCGGCGCGGTTCGGTGTGCATCTGCTGGAGAACGAGGCGGTCGTGCTCGCGGGCGTGCGCTTTGCCGGCTGCACGCTGTGGACCGACTATGCGATCTTCGGCCCCGGCTCCGAGGTCCACACCATGGCGGTCTGCCGCGACCGCATGAACGACCATCGCCGCATCACCTGGCGCAAAGACCCCTGGCTGCGCTTCCGGCCGCAGGAGGCGCTCGGCCTGCACCTGAAATCCCGCACCTGGCTCACCGGCCTCCTGGAGACGCCGTTCGACGGCCCGACCATCGTCGTCACCCACCACGCCCCCGGCTGGGGCTCGGTCGCCGAGCGCTATCGCAACGACCGCGTCACCGCCGCCTATGCCTCCGACCTCTCGGCGCTGATCCTGGCGACGAGCCCTGCGCTCTGGATCCACGGCCACATCCACACGCCCTCGGACTACCACATCGGCGCCACCCGCGTGGTCTGCAACCCGCACGGCTATGGCCGCGAGAACCCGGAATTCGATCCGGCCCTGGTCGTCGAGGTCCCGTAGCCCGGATGAGCGAAGCGACATCCGGGTTCATCGCAGGTGACGTGTGAGGCCCCGGATGTCGCTATCGCTCATCCGGGCTACGCGCGCTATCCGAATTGGCCGACGCTGCCTGCCGGCGCATTCAACTGGCTCGCTTGTGCTGGATCGAAGGTCGTTGCATCCGCCACGACCTAGCGCTTCCCCCGCGCTTTGGTTGACTTGCATCAACAGCGCCGACGTGAATCCGCACCAAGCTGTCGTCGTCAGAGAAGCGGAGGCAGCATCATGGCCGATACGCAGGCGTCTCTCGTCCCGTCCCACGACACACCCGATCCGCACCGTCAGATCGATTCAGCCGCTTGGGCCGTCTTCTTCATATGGCTCGGCGTAGTCATGCTCGCCGGGCTTCCCTGGGGCTGGTTCCTGGTGGGCGTCGGCGTCCTCATCCTGGGCGCACAGATGGTGCGGACGCAACGGAGCCTGAAGGTCGACAGGTTCGGCGTGGTCATCGGGGTCATCATTCTTGCGGCCGGCCTGTGGGATCTTCTTGCCCTGCCGTTGCCGCTCATGCCGCTGATCCTGATCGTGCTGGGCGGATATCTGCTCTGGAAGACGCTTTCGACGACGGCATCCCCCTAAGACGGCGCAGGACACATCAGGAGGCTCGCGGCAACGCCGCGTCGCATCGCGCCCGCTGCGGCGCGGGTGATGGAATGTGCGACGCCGACATTGACGCCAGCGGCGTCCCCGCCGGGAACACCGGGATAGTACGGGAGCCGGAACGATCGCCAGGAACTCCATGTTGCTCCGGTCTCAACAAGGAGGAGGTTCGTTCATGAGGATGGCAGTCGTTCTGGCCGCGGCGCTGTTTGCTGCTTCACCAGCGTTCGCCGCAGAGACCGGAGGGAGTTCGCACGGCGTGTCGAAGACGACGCCCGGCCATCGCATGCAGACCAGCAGGACGTCGACGGCGCCCGGCGCGTCCGAATACGCGCCTGGTCATCAGCGCAACACGGCCGCCGGCCCGGGTCATTCCGAGAGCGCTCCCGGCCAGCGCATGACGACGACCGGCTCCAATACGACCCGGAAGTAGTTCGCGCGAGCGGGTGTGAGATCGACGAACTCGGCCCGCCCCCTTGGCTTGGCGACACAGACAAGCCGCAAAGCCGCTCCATCCATCGCTTCATTGTCCGACATCCGAGGAGTCCCATGCGCAAAGCGCTCTTCATCCTGGCTGCATCGATCTCGACCGCACTGATCACGCCTGTCGGCGCCATGCCGCTCGCGCCCATCCAGGTCGATCACGCCGATCGCGGCGCGTCTGATGTCATCGCGGTCAGAGGCGGGCATGGCCACGGGGGCCATGGTCACGGCTGGGGCCGCGGCGGTGGCCACCGGGCCTTCGGCTGGAGCCGCGGCCGCAAGGTGGGCTGGCGCGGCCATCACTGCCCGCCCGGTCACTGGAAGAAGGGGTGGTGCTGAAGCGACACCGCGCCCTCTCCCCCAAGGCGAAACGAAGGTTCGCCATGGCAGGAGGGGGCACATTCATAAGCACTCCGCTCCATCTCGCGACATCTCGGCGGCGACGAGCGACGTAGTCGCTCCGCCATCTACTTGAAACACACCGACGTATCCCCCGCCACGAACGAATTTCCCGGCATCGGCTTCAGCGGCGTCAGCTTGGGGTTGGCGTTGGTCAGGCGCTTCGAGTACGCGCCGAGCGCGGCGTTCATCGTGTTCAGGCGATCCTGCGCGTCGGTACGTTGCAGCGGGAAGGTGATGACGCCGGAGTTGTAGACCTCGGCGCGGGACCACTCCTGGCCCGAGACGATGCGGCCGACGAGACGCGATTTCAAATCGGCGGCGCTGTCGCCGGCGGCGCTCTTAGCCCCGACGACATCAGGCGGCAGCAGGCTCGGGTTGACGATCCAGCCGCGCTGTTTGGCGACGTTGTTGCCGAACAGGATGAGCTCGTCCACCGTGTTGTTCAGCGCCACGTAGTCGCGCAGCGGCAGGCTGATGTCGCCGGTGCCGGTCTCCTGCACGTGGCTCGCCAGATGCGGCCCCGTCGCGCAATAGGTGCCGAAGCTCAGCTTGATGCTGCCCGAGCTCATGAACATGTAGCTGCCGACATCCGAGCCGCCCGGGGGCGACGGCGCGTCGTCGCCGCAGAAGGTGCCGTGCGAGGAGGCATCCTGCAGGGAGTGCAGATAGAGCCCGATCCGGGCGATCTGCACCGGCACCGGCGGCTTCCGGGGATCGTCGAACAGCACGCCGGTGGTCCGGCTCTTGTCGTCCAGCCAGGACTTCAGCTGGGTGTAGTCGACATTGCCGTTGCTGTTGTCGAGAATCTTCGGCCCGGAGGTCACGTTGATCGCCGGCCCGATCGCGTAGTTCTCCAGCAGCGGCACGTTGCCGCTGATCGGGACGTTCGCCAGGCATTTCGGGCCGCTGAAGTTCGACGAGCCGTTCGGCACGGTGTATCCGGCGGTGCACAGCAGGCCGGGCGCCTCGTCGCCCTTCATCGCCCATTGCCGGAGGTCATACAGCGTGCCCTGATAGACGCTGTCGATGGTGATGGGATAGCCGGGCGGCGGATAATGGAACGGATACACCGCCTGCACGCCGCTGGCGCCGTGCACGTCGGTGCCCTGCCCGTTCGGCGAGAAGTTCAGCAGATAATGATACAGCGGCCCGTCGGTGGTGTTGTTGGTGCGCTGGAAGCCGTTGAACCTGGCGGTGATGTAGCCGGCGCCCGAATTGGTCGACGTCGCCTGCCCGCCGCACTGATCGATCGGCGCATATTGCGCGTAGTCGGAATTCTCGTTGTAGGCGGCGATCCAATAGGCGACGTCGGCGCGGTAGCCGAGCGCCTGGGCGATGAAATAGGTCGAGTCCGCATGGATCATGCTGCGGCCGGGCGGAATGACGGCGAATTGCACCGCCTCGAGCAGGCAGCCGCGGTTCAGCGCCTCCGCCGGATCCTTGCAGGCGCTGGCCGGCGCGAGACAATTCTTCAGCCCGTCCTTCACGCGCGGGATACAGATGTCCTCCAGGAACGCGTGCGCGGGGCGCGGCGCGGTCAGGCCCCAACCGAGGGCCACCGATGCGGCGACGACAGACATGGTCGACAATGCAAAACCGATGCGCATGAGAAACTCCTTTGGTGATTTGAAATTCAGCCGGCCAGGACTGCGCCATGGCAAAACGCCATGCGCCCGACCGGTGGGTTGAAACGCAGCTCGTCCGCGATGCGCGCATCACGGATTCGGCAAGCCCGATTTGATCCTATATCGGACGATTCATCAACCTATAGTTGCCAAAAATCACCGTTGCCGCGTAGCCCGGATGAGCGAAGCGACATCCGGGTTCATCGCTGGCGCTGCGGCAGACCCCGGATATCGCTCCGCTCATCCGGGCTACGGTCACCGCCACTTCGGATCGTTGATATGGTTGATGTCGTGATCGTCGGCGGTCCACTCGCGGATATGGACCGAGCCGTCGCGCGCGACTTCGATGAGCTTGTTCACGAGATCGGCGTTGCGGACGGAATAGAGATCGAGCGCCTTCTGAAACAGACTCATCTGCTCATCCCGCGTGCCCTTCGGGATCAGGATCACCAGCCCGGCATGTACGTCGAGCTTGGCATATTCCTTCAGGAAATCTCTGCGATTGTCGGTGACGATGATGTAGTCGTTCGCGCTTGCGAACCGCACCAGATTCCAGTCCTGCCAGCCGCTCTTGCCCAGATGGGTGACGTAGTCCGCCTGATAGCCGCGCGCCTTTGCCACTCCCACCAAGGCGCCGCTCAGGCACTCGTCGATCAGGAATCGTTCGCTCAACGGGTGGCTGCCGCGTTCTCCGCCGATCGCCAATCGGCACCATAGGTGACCTCGGCCCAGCGGATCACCGCGTCGATGCCATCGATCGGCAGGCTCGGATAGTCGGCGAAGATCTCCTGCGCCGGATAGCCGGCGCGCAGGTAGGCCAGGATGGTTTCGGCGGGCACCCGTGTCCCGCGAACCACCGGATCGCCGCTCATGACCGTCGGATCACGAACGACCTCTGACCTGACGGCGACCTTGATGGTCATGGCTGCCTTCCTTTCCCGCGGCTGTCATCATAGCGCGATAGGCGCCGGGGGGCGAGACGGGAATTTGGCTTCGTCCAAACACCGGAACGGTGGGCACGCGCCGCCTTGCGGCGGCGCTTTGCCCACCCTACGGTTCACCGCTCGCGACTGCGACCGAAGTGACGTGATCGCTCAGCGCAGCCCGCCGGTCACGTGCAGCGTCTCGCCGGTCACGTAGGACGCATCGTCCGAGGCGAAGAATGCCACCGCGGCGGCGATCTCCTCGGCCTTGCCGACGCGCGCGAGCGGCGTGGCCGTTTCGATCCAGTTGCGCATGTCGCCCTCGTGCAGGCCGGCGGCGACGACTCCCTCGGTCACGATCATGCCGGGATTGATGGTGTTGACGCGGATCTTGCGCGGCGCCAGCTCCTTCGACAGCACCGAGGAGATGGCGTCGACGGCGGCCTTGGTCGCGGTGTAGACGGCGGTGTTCGGCGGCGTCAGGGTGGACACGCCGGAGGAGATGTTGACGATGCTACCGCCGGCCGGATTGAAATGCCGCGTGGCCTCCTGCGACACCAGCAGCAGGCCGAGCACGTTGACGTCGAACTGGCTGTGGAAGTGCTCCGGCGTGATGCCGTCGAGCGGCGCGAAGGCGTAGACGCCGGCATTGTTGACGAGGATGTCGATCGGGCCGAGCGCCTTCACCGTCTCGGCGACGATGGTCTTGACGTCGCCGGGATTGGCGAGGTTGCCGCCCACGGCCACCGCCTTGCCGCCCTTGCCGGTGATTCCCGCCACGACGCGGTCGGCGCCCTCCCGGCTGGAGCTGTAGTTGACGGCGACCGCGGCGCCTTCCTCGGCCAGCCGGGCCGCGATCGCGGCGCCGATCCCCTTGGACGCGCCGGTCACCAGCGCCACCTTGCCCTCAAGTCGCTTGCTCATCTTGCTCTCCACATTGCGCCGCCTGCGGCGTTCGGTTCAATCGTTCAGAACTAGTGAACTATTGAACGCGCGCAAGGCCGTCGCTATATGTTTTTCATGGCGCAGCTGTTTCACCCGTCGCGCGAGGACATCACATTAGCGGGAGTGCTGGCCGCACTCGCCGATCCCTTGCGGCTGCGCATCGTCAAGAGCCTGATGGAACGGAAGGACTGCATGTCCTGCACCGAGGCCGCGCCCTGCCCCGGCATCGCCAAATCGACGCTGTCGAACCATTTCCGGGTGTTGCGCGAGGCTGGCCTGATCCACACCACCAAGCAGGGCGTCGAGCATCGCAACGTCGTGCGCGAGGCCGACCTCAATGCCCGGTTCCCGAAATTGTTGAAGACGATTCTGGGCTACGCGGAGTAGCCGAAACGTAGGGCGGGGCAAAGGCGCGCCAGCGTCGGTTTTGTCGGGCACCATTTTGCGCGCGCCGTGCCCACCGCCCGCACCCGCCAGCGTCGATGGTGGGCACGCGCCGCCTGACGGCGCCGCTTTGCCCACCCTACGGTTCACTGTCATGCGAGCGCAGCCGTTAGGTCAGATTGGATAGCGCCATTTCAGCGCGCGACGGGCGAAGAAGGCGGCCACCGCGACGATGGCCAAAGCGATCAAATCGGCCTTGAGCGCAGCGGACGGAAAGCGGACGAACATGGGCGTGAAGATCAGCGCGAACAGCGCCAGCAGAAGGCCGTTATAGGTGTAGTACAAGGGCGACTTGAAGATGCCGGTGGGCGCCAGCTCGGCGTGGGACATCGGTTGCGGCAGCAGGAACGCAATCAGCAAGCCGATAAGGTCTGCACCGTCCATGACGTCGACGTTCGTCCATTCTGTGCGTTCGCGCTGATGTGCTCCGCAGGGAGTAGCTGTCTCGCCTGGCCATCACAAGTTCCGCGTGGTCACGCGTCGATCACATCTTCATGTGTCGTCGGCATCCGATGATTGGTTCGACGCCACCGCGCAATGACAAGCTTTGGAGCAAATGCGCACGCCACCGTGCCTGCCGTCGATGGTGGGCACGCGCCGCCTGACAGCGCCGCTTTGCCCACCCTACACGTCACGGGCCGGTCGCGTAGGAGAGCAAGGGCGCATCACTGCGAGCGGAGGACGGAGACAGGAGGATCCCCGCCCCTACTTCTCCTCCTCCATCGTCACCGCGACGGCGCCGATGGCCGACAGCCGCACCTTGTCGCCTTCGACGCCGGCGACGAGGCCCTTGTCGATGAAGTGATGATGCCCCTTGTGGCTGCCCTCGCCGCTGTCCTTTTTGGTCAGCTTGATGCGGTTGCCGTCGACGCGGTCGACGGTGCCGACATGCGCGCCGTCGGCGCCGATGACTTCCATGTGTTCCCTGATGTCCTGCATTGGGGGAGTGCTCCGTGGCTAATGTGGAAGCAGCTTCAACCGGCGGATGGGAGATGTGTTCCGCGACGCGCCTCCGCGCAGACGCAGCCGCAGGGTGGGCAAAGGCCCGCCCGGCTCGATCTCGTCGCGCAACATCGTTCGCGCGCCGTGCCCACCGTCCGCACCCGCCGGCGCCGATGGTGGGCACGCGCCGCCAGCGGCGTCGCTTGGCCCACCCTCCGACAGCGTCATGCGCGGCGAAATCCTGCTGCGCCTCGCGGCTGATTTCGCCAACACCATCAGGCTGATCGGTCGTGTCCAGACCTTCCGATAAAAATAAATTACTTTCTATTTTTCTGAATTCATGATTGTCTACGCCCATCCTGGCCCGCCGAGAGGGGCGTATCGCGATCGTCACGAGACGTGGGCCGGAGATGCGGTGGCTGTGGGTGTGCCGCAGCGGGCTCGAGGCCCGCCGACGAACGGCACGCTTGCGGACGTGAAGACGCGTGGTCCTGGCGCCCCGAAGCTGGCGCCAAGTGCGGCGGTGATGATGATCCCGCCGTGCGACGGTGGCTACAAGCCGGACACCGGGGAGATCGCGTTATAAGCGTGAAAACCATCGCGCGGGGAATGCCGGGATGCCTCGGCTGAACCTGTGGTGACTGCCGCCTGCTTATCTTCTGCAGGCGGGCCATGGGTGCGGCCAGCGCCCGGCATTCCCCGCGCCCTCTCCCTTCAGAGGGCCAACGACCGGCAAGGCTCGGGCGCCATCTGCGCCGCGGGATCGCGTCCGCTTGGCCGATGCTAGGCCTTGCGCACGGTGCCGAGGAAGCCCTCCACCGCGACGCGGAAACGATCGGCATCGGTCGACATGCGGCGGACGGAGTCGACCATGGCCGCGCCCGCATTGCCGGTCTGGCGGTTGAGCGCCGCGACCGAGCCGATCGTGTCGGTCACGGCGCGGGTGCCCTGGGCGGCATGCTGGAAGTTGCGCGAGATCTCGGTGGTGGCGGCGCGCTGCTCTTCGACCGCCGCGGCGATCGCCGTCATCTTCTCGTCGATGCTGGAGATGTTGTGGCTGATGGCGCGGATCGCCTCGACCGACTCGCCGGTGGCGGCCTGGATCTCGGCGATCTGGCGGGTGATATCGTCGGTCGCGGTCGCGGTCTGCGCCGCGAGGTTCTTGACCTCGCCGGCGACCACGGCGAAGCCGCGGCCGGCTTCGCCGGCGCGCGCCGCTTCGATGGTGGCGTTGAGCGCCAGCAGATTGGTCTGCGCGGCGATCGCGGTGATCATCTTGACCACCTCGCCGATGCGGTTGGCGGCGCGGTCGAGCATCTCGACGGTGGCGTTGGTCTGCGCCGCCTTCTCCACCGCCTGGCGCGCATCGGCCGCGGAGGCCTGCACTTGCGCGGCGATCTCGGAGACCGACGCGGTCAGCTCCTCGGTGGCGGCGGCGATGGTCTCGAGATTGCTGGTCGCGGTCTCCGCGGCGCTGGCGACCGCGGCGGTCTGCTCGGTGGACTCGTCGACGAGCTTGCGGACCTCGCCGGCGCTGGAATCGAGCTGGCCGGTCGAGTTGCCCATGCTGACGATGACCGCCTGCACGGTGTCGTCGAAGCTCTTGCAGGCGCTGTCGATCGCCTGCGAGCGCTCCAGCCGGCGGCCCTGGTCGAGCTCGCGCTCGCGCGACAGCCGGTCGGCGGTGGCGGCGCTCTCGCGCAGGCCCTCGAGGGCGGCAGCCATGGCGCCGAACTCGTCGGCATGAGCGAATTGCGGCACCGGGGTCTGGTAGTCGCGCTGGCCGATGCGCTGGATCGCCTGCATCAGGACGCCGACCGGGCGCATCAGGCGGACGCGCACCGCGCGCAGCGCCAGGCCGGCCACCACGAGCGCGGCCAGGAAGGCGAGCGACTGGACGACCAGGCTGCTCAACGCGGCGGTCCTGATCTCCTCGGCGCGCGCGATCGAGCCGTCGAGCGCGGTCATGCCGACGGCGATGATGCCGGCGAACGGGCCCTGGCAGAACGCGTTCCATTCCGGCGCCGGCATCGCCGGCTTGCCGCTGCCGTCAAACCCCTTGGTGAGCTGGTCCATGCGCTGATGGGCGGCCTCGACCTCGGCGTGCGAGGTCTTCACGGCCCCGGCGAGTGCGGCGCTGCCGCCCCCCGCCAGGAGGTCGTCGAGCCCGGACCAGCCGGCCGCGACGGTGCCGCGCCATTGCGCGACCGCGCCCTTCTGGGTGTCGTCGAGTGGCTTGGAAGCGTTGATGTTGGGACGCAGCGCCGAGCACTGCAGGCCGTAGCGGTCGCGGACCTGCCAGGCCAGCCGCCGCGCCTGCACCATCTTGGCGATCGCCGGATCGGTCATCCAGGCGCGGTTGGAGACCGCGAGCGAGGCGGCGTTGGCGGCGTCCAGCGTCTTGGTCATGGCCTGGTACCAGGGCTGCGTATGCGCCAGCACGCGTTCGGCGCGCGGCTTCGCGGCCTCATCGAACAGCAGCTTGAACTGCGGAACCGTGGCGTCCCAGCTCGATTTCAACCTGGCCATGAGGTCGTCGCGCTCGGGCATGTCGACGCCGGCGAGCGCGGCGACGATGCCGTCATAGCCCTTGGCCTCGATGCCCTGATATTCGGTGAGCTTGGCGCGCGGATCGTCCTCGCTCAGCAGCACGCTCTGGATGTCGCCGCGGTGGGCGCGCATGACCAGGACGTTCTGGAAGATCGCCTTGTCGGCCGCGGTCAAATGCTCGGTCGCGACGCTCTCGCGATAGCGGCCCGCGGCGCCGCTCATCAGGATCGCCGTGGACGCCAGGATGCCCGCCGCCAGCACCGACAACAGCACCATCAGCAGAGTACTGACCGACTTCTTCATCACGCACCGCCTCACACCAGAAAGTGGCAGGATGACGCGATTGCACAAATTCTTCCTTAACCATGGACCGGCACACCGGCGCCCGAGGTAATCAGTTGCCGAAATCCGCTGCTCCACGCCAACAAAAAACGCGCAAGCCGCAACGCGGCAGCCGCTGGCGCGCGCTGCGGCGCGATGCGAAGCGAATCGCAGGGCGCGGTGCGCAGTGGCTGGGCCGGACGGTGGGCGCGGCGCCGCGGTGGATCAAGATCACCTGCGGCGCCTTGGTGCTGCTCCTGACCTTCGCGCTGGTCAATCTGGCCTATCACGTCCTGCGCAAGCCGACCGAGCTGTTCGTGGTGACCGGTCATTCGCTCGACAAGGAGCCGGAGGAGACGTGGCGCCAATATGGCGCGCTGTTCCGTGAGAGCTCGACAGGATCGATCACGCCGGAGCTGCTCGCCGCCCTGGCGCAGACCGAGAGCTCGGGCAATCCGGTGGCGCGCACCTATTGGCGCTGGCGCTTCGCGTGGAATCCGTTCGCGCTGTATCAGCCGGCTTCCAGCGCCGTCGGCTTGTTCCAGATGACCGACGGCGCCTTTGCCGACGCCGCACGGTTCTGCATCCGGGATCACGAGGTGGTCAGCGACGGCTGCGGGTCGCCGAGCCTGTACGTCCGCGCATGGCCGGCGCATGCGGTGGCGCTGACGGCGATCTCGCTCGACCGCCAGGTCGCCGCCGTGCTCGCACGGCAGCCTGGCGCCAAGCCGAGCGCGCAGCAGCGGCAGGATCTCGCAGCCGTCATTCATCTGTGCGGCGCCGGGCCGGCGGCCGGATTCGCGCGGCGCGGCTTCAAGCCGGCGGATGGCGAGCGCTGCGGCGACCATTCGGTCGCGGGCTATCTCGGCCGCGTCAATGCGATGAAGAAGCAGTTTCAGAAGCTCTCGGCGGCGGAGCGGAGCTAGCGCATGGCGCCCGCTCGGCGACATCGAGAGCCCGCCCGGTTCCGCGTTAAGCACGTCGGATTCACTGATGTGGGCAAAGCGCGCCCGTTAAGACATTGGCAACGAACTGCCGCGCATTTTCTCCGTCCCATTAGTACAGGAGTCACCATGTCAGAGATCGGCATTCCCGGCGCGCGCATCCGGTCCTTCATCGAGCGGATCGAGCACCTCGACGGCGAATTGGCGGAGCTGAACGAGCAGAAGAAGGAAGTGTTCGCCGAGGCCAAGGGCGAAGGCTTCGACGTCAAGATCCTGAAGGAGATCATCAAGCTCAGGAAGCAGGACCAGGACGAGCGCGACGAGCACGAGACGCTGCTCGACACCTATCTCCGGGCGATGGAAGCGGCCGAGACCGCGCCGGCTGCCAAGGCCCCCGAGCGCAAGGCGGCGTGACGCTGCCGACCGACGATGGCGGCGCGCAGCCCATCTGCGCCGCGCGCTGCCCTCCCCCGGGATTTTTCCTTGCCCGGTTCCATCCGAGCCTCTAACGCTACGCTTCTGCCGCGCCCGAGGATAAGATGACCGACGCAATGACCTGCCCGCAATGCCGCTCCGAGCACGCCTATCAGGACGGCGCGCTGTGGGTCTGTCCCGAATGCGGCCATGAATGGAGCGGCGACGCCGCCCTTGCGGCGGCGGCCGGCGACGACGCCAGCATCCGCGACGCCAACGGCAACGTTCTGGCCGACGGTGACAGCGTCATCGTCATCAAGGACCTGAAAGTGAAGGGATCGTCGTCTGTCGTGAAGGGCGGCACCAAGGTGCGCAACATCCGCCTGCAGGAGGCGAGCGACGGCCACAACATCGCCTGCAAGATCGACGGCATCGGCCAGATGAACCTGAAGTCGGAGTTCGTGCGCAAGGCGTAGGGCCTCGTGCTCCCGGAACATTCGCGACGCCATGGCGTTCGGATCAACAACGGGAGGATGGCCATGCTGACGGACGACCAGATCGCGATGCTTTCGGATATCGGCCAGGCAATCGCCTTCTCACCCGACCGGCAGGACGAACTCGATGGACTGATCCGCGAGGGTTATGTCGCCAAGGACGGCGACATCTACGAGCTGACAGCGAAGGGGCAGAAGATCCTGACCGATCGAGGTGCCGGATTGAACGAGGCCTGACGACGCGGAGGCTCCCAGCACCGGGCGTCGGGGCGTCTATATCAGCGCCACCGGAAGTCTGGCATCAGGCCGGATATCATCCTGGGGATCGACGGTTCGTCTGCGGACGCCCGTGCGAACCGAACTCTGATTCAGCCAATGAACGGCGATACTCCGCCCGAAGCCCCCGAAGCCAATGTCCGCGAGCGCCGCAGGACTGCGCAGGCGCTGCCTGTTATTTGACGCAATAGGCCCCGCTCAGCCTCGGCACTCAGGCCGAACCACGCAACACGAGCAAATCGCCAAATGATCGAGCAGCAAACACGGGCCAGTTGCCGAACGCTGCGTGATCCAAGCAGTGAATCCATCACGCTTCTGTCGCCATGAAGTGACACCCGTAGCAATCCGTCCCGTAGCAGCACGACCTGGATTCATAACTTGGCATGAACTCTGCTTTCTCGATCCTGACCGGGTCCCACTCTTTGGAGGCAGAATCAACGTGCTCGTCACTCTCGTCGCAATGCTATGCAACGGCCAGCTCTGCATGGAGAAGGTCGTCACCAACAGCGAGATGTCCGGCATCACGATGACATCCTGCGCCGTCAGCGCGCAGATCGGAATCGCAGACTGGATGTCCAAGAGTCCCTATCACGAGTGGCATCTGCAGAGTTACAAGTGTGTCGCCGGCAAGTACGTGCCGAAAACCAGCGCCTGATCCGCTTTGTCCGTCCGGCCGGCGACCGGATATCCGGGGCCGGCCGGACGGAGGAGCTCTGCACGGCTGTCGAATGTTCGACCCCAGCCGCGTCGCATTCGGGACACCGCAGCAAAAAACTGCTGCCGCTCGCATGCAAACGAGCCCCGAAGCGGCGAATTCGATGCGCAATTGCGCTGGCCCGCTTCGTGCAATGCACCCTCGCGACAATGAGGGATGACGTCATGCCATTCTACAGCTTCCATTGCGCGGCCTGCGCAGAGGATGTCGAGTTGCTGATCGGGATGTCTGAAAAGCCTGTCTGTCCGACCTGCGGCAGCCGCAAGCTGACCCGCCTGCCCTCGCTACCGGCGCCGCCGGCGCGCAGCCCCGGCCTGATCAAGGCCGCTCGCAGCCAGGCAGCACGCGAGGGGCACTTCAGCAACTACAGCCGCGCTGAACGGAAGAAACGCTGACCCGGTCGGGGGGCCGGCGCTCAGCCTCAATCCGATGTGATCTGCACCTCCGGCACGTCATCCTCGGGATCGTCGATGTCGAGGCCGTCCTCCTCGTCCAGATCGATCCCGGAGAGGCAGATGTCACCGTCGTCGATCACAAGCTCGACCACAGACAACGTCCGGCCCTGACAGGGCCCAATGAAGCATTGTCCGGTATCGAGGTCGAACTGGGCACCATGCTCGCCACAAACGAGGAAATTACCTTCCTCGTCCATGAACTCGCCCGGATGCTTGTCGAGGCGGGCGCCCTGATGCGGGCAGGCATTCTCGAAGCCGTAGAAGTTGTTGCCCTTGCGCGTGACCAGGATCGGCCAAGGCTTGGCGCTGCCGTCGGGCTCGCGGCGCTGGAGAACAAAGCCACGCGCCGCGCCATCGTCCACCTCATAGGTCGCGCAGATCGCAAACAGCGTGCTCATCGTCCGCCTCTTCTCGCCTCGCTTGGCGTTTTGGCGCATCCGCGACATCGCAGGCGCGCTGAAGAGGCTCGCAGCAAGCAGCATGCCAGCCAGTGCCTGACAGGCAGATCGTGGGCCTCAGGCCGGTGGCATGCCGAGGCGGCCGATCCCGGGAAATTTCAGCGCCGGCCGGCGCAGATCGACGCCGAGAACTCCCCCGAAGAAGTTCAGCTCGACGCCCTCGATCCACCCGACGGTGACACCGAGATAGCCGCCGAGCGATACGAACAGACCGGTCCCGGACGCCGTGCGCCCCCACCAGCCGTCAAAGGGGAAGTCCTTGCCGATTGCGGTCGGCGGCAGCACGGCGTTCAGCTCAGGAACCGCGTTCAGCGCCGCCTGCACGAAGGTGTTCGAATTCGGTCCCGGCCAAGCATTGTAGTCGCCATAGGCGCGGAAGCGGTAGTTCTCGATCACGCTGCGGATCCTCGGAATCACCCGCTCGGCTTCTTCGCCGTCGACGGCCAGCACCGTCTCCGGCAACGCGCCGAACCAGCGACCATCGGGCGCGAAGCCATCGACCCGGATCGGCTCACCCCACGCGGTGTAGTCGTAGCGGGTATAGCGCGGGCCGCCCTTCTCCTTCACGACGATCCAAGTGTGGACCGCGAAGATGCCACGCCAACGCACCGTGCGCGCAGCGAATACGCGGACCACCGCGTCGGCATGCTGAGCTGGCGATGGCAGCAGGCCCGCGCTCGAACGGTCCGCGGTCTGCCAGCTGCCGCGGCGATCGCCGCGCAGATAGTTCGCGGCCGACAGCGAGATGGGCACGAAGATGAGCAGCAGGAAAGCGAGCACGGGCTTTTTCACGATAGGCGAGAACAATGGGGAGGCATCGAGGAATGACATCCATGTAGTCATCGCACCCGCCGTCGCCAGCGCCGGCCTGCACGCCGCCTTCACAATCCGGACACCACGCCAGTGCTGAAGATTCAGTGCCGGCGGAAACCACCGCCCGGGCCGGAACGCCCGCCACCGCGAGGGCCGCTGACGCCCACACGCGCAGCACCCATGGCGGGGCCGCCCCCGATATGCGCCAAACCGATTTGCGGCGAAGTCCCGATCATGCGCATGCCGCCCATCTGCGCGCGGGCGCTCTGCGGCGCACCGCTGCCTCGGCTCATCAACGGCTGCACCATGGGTGGCGTTGCAACTCGCGCGGGACCACCAGCCACGACCGGAGGTGCGGCGGGGCCGGCGGCCGTCGCAGGCGGCACACGACCTTGCATGCCCGAAGGCGGTCCGGATCGTTGGCCTGTGCCGGCGACCGCGCCCGGCTGGATCACCCCGCCGGGACCGCGCCCCGGCATCCCCGGGGTCATGCCAGGCTGAGGCGGATTTTGCGCCATGACCGGCGGATGGCGATGCCAGTAGCGGTTCCAGAACGCATGCCGATGATACCAAGGCCGGCCGAAATAGAAGCTGCTCCAATAGGTGGTCAGCGTGAAGCCGACAGTCGGCACGTACTCGACATATTCTGGCAGCTCAACGTACTGCTCACGATACAGATAGGCGAGCGTCCGCGCCGCGACCCAGCCGCGTTCGCCTCCGAAGCTGACATCGCACCACGCGCCGCCTTGAATGCAGCCATGGATGGTGATCCTGGCACCGGCCGGAATGCGCTCGACGACGGGAAAACCTGGGCCCGGTCCTGCGCGCATGGTGGCCGCGGTGCGCACCAGGCCCGGCGCGGCCACGGCCAGCGAGGCGGACGTGGCAATCAACAGCGCAGCAACGAGACACGTTCTGAGTTTCACCACGGGCACCCTCCTGCCTGTTTGCCGGAGCGAGCTCGGGCGCGAGACTCTCGTGCCCGCATGCGCGGCTCAGGCATCCACTTTACAGGGACGGTCGCAGACTATCGCGGCAACCTCACGGCGCTCCGTTGTCGGAGAGGAGTTGCGCTGCTCCACCGAGACCGCGGCGAAATGCTTCGTCGAACGTCACGCCACGGAATTGCCACCGGTCCTGCTTGCCGGCGCGATCGAGGCGCCATTGCGTGACCCAGCCCAGTTCGGAATCGTCCCAGGTGAGATCGCCAAAGAGCATGACATCGGCTCCGGGAAACCACGACGCGACCGCCGCGGGCTGGACATCGTTCAACTTGGTGCGCTCAATAGCGGCCTTCGAGACCTCGGAGGCGCTTGGCAGAACGATCTCGAGCCCACGCTTGACGGCCGCTGCGCGCAGCGCGTCCCGCTGCAGATCGGACCTCCGGTCGTCGGATGCAACGAAGAAAGTGCGACCGCCCGACGTCATCGTCACAATCAGGGCAATCGACGGGCGCGGCGCCGGCCACGGCTTGATGTTCAAGCTCGCAAGCAACTGATCGATCCGCGCGCGATCGAATGACACGGTCAGGTCATATGGACGGTCGCGCGTACCCTGCTCGTCATGCTTCGGCTTGCCCGACATCTGATCGTGATAATCGAAGCCGGTGACGAACTCCGCGGCCCGCGCCTCGAGTGGTGCGAGCCTTGCATCGTTTCTGAGCTGAAATGCACCGGACACCTTGATCAGCACGTCTTCCAGACATGCTGCAAAGGCCGCCCGACGATTGTCCTCGCCCTGACCGGTCACGACCGTCTGCGCCTGGTACAGGTCGGTCGGGGCCGCAGTCGCAATAGTGCAGTTCCCGACGACCATCATCATCCAGAGCCCGAGACGCCATACGCCCCGTCCGCGGAGAGCACCGCACTGTCTCATCGCGCCCCTCGATCCGGCTATGATGGCTATTTCTGCCGATCGAGCTTGACGATCGTCGGTGTGGCGGCGTCAGACGTCGAGAACGTCACGCGATCGCCGGCGTGGATGTTCTCGATCATGGCGTTGTCCTTGATCTTGAACTCCTGGGCTGCTCCGGCCGTGTTGGCGCCGACGGTTCCATCGGGAATGCGCTTGATCGCGATCGTGCCGTTGAGACGGTTGATCCCCGTGACCATGCCCGCCGTACCCTGCTCCGCTGCCAGAGCAGGCAGAGTTCCCACAAACATTGCGACCGTCGTCAGAATGATGCCAACTGCTCTCATCGCTGTTCTCCTGCCTTGCTTTTCGCGGCAAACAAAACACCACGAATTCTTTGGTTCCCCGAAAGGCCGCAACCCGAGCCACACTCTGTGAATCGCCGCTGCAGATCCTTATGTCGGCCGATGCGAACGACACGAGCTCGAGCAAGGCGCAACCGCATAGCCTCATCGGCCGGCTGCCCTCATGTAATGATTTGCACGGGTTTGTCATCACTCCAAGGCGGACCAGAGTCTCTCCGCGCGCGCAGGATCGACCGGACCTGTCACGTCGAATTCATCAATGCGTCATGTTGCGCCTTGACAGCGCCGGCCGCCGGGAGGACGATCGCTGCCGTCGTCCATTGCGGTAGCCGCTCATGGTGCCGATGATGTTGGAACGACGACGATCCATCTGATTGCAGGGAGGTTCAATGACTCCACCTCCGTACCAGGCCCGCTGAGTGCGACGGTAATCGCTCGGACCATCGCATAGCGGCAAATCACGAACGGCACGCCGGGTCGCGGCTTTGTGGGCTGCATCAGCGAGGCATGGCCCCTTGCCCACCCGGCGCTGTGCCGTGAATCTGGATCATCGGATCAGTGCGAACTCGGCAGCTCTCATTTGGGGAGCTGTGGTTCTGTGGTCCTCCCGCGCGCCTCGAAACGCAATCCATCGTCAACGCAATCCGTCGTCAGCCAATCCGTCGTCCGCTAATCCGTCGTCCGAGTAGTCGATCGTCAACCGAGGCACGGCGGGCGCATGGGCCACCCGCCGCTCGCGTCGCACAATGCCGTAGCTACTTGGCTGTAGCTACTTGCCGTAGTCGTAGAAGCCCTTGCCGGTCTTGCGGCCGAGCTGGCCTGCGGCCACCATTTCCTTCAGCAACGGCGCCGGCCGATACTTCGGATCGTTGAAGCCATTGTAGAACACCTCCATCACCGACAGCATCGTGTCGAGGCCGATCAGATCGGCCAGCGCCAGCGGACCGATGGGATGATTGCAGCCGAGCTTCATGCCCTCGTCGATGTCCGCCGCGGTCGCAATGCCTTCCGAATACGCGAAGATCGCCTCGTTGATCATCGGGCACAGGATGCGGTTCACGGCAAAGCCCGGGCTGTTCTTCGCGGTGATCGCGACCTTGCCGATCCGCTTGGCGAAATCGGCGGCGGCCGCATGGGTCGCATCCGAGGTCTGCAGGCCGCGGATCAGCTCGAGCAGCGCCATCATCGGCACCGGATTGAAGAAGTGCATGCCGATGAAGCGGTCGGGCCGATCGGTGGCGGTGGCCAGCTTGGTGATCGAGATCGAGGAGGTGTTGGTCGCGATCAGCGCCTCGGGCTTCAGGCCGGCACAGAGGTCCTTGAGGATCTTGAGCTTCAGCTCCTCGTTCTCCGTGGCGGCCTCGATGACGAGATCGCAGCTCGACAGCTTCGCCTTGTCGGCAGTGCCGGTGATCAGCGACAGCGCCTTGTCCTTGTCGGCGGCCGTCATTTTCTCCTTCTTGACCAGGCGATCGAGGCTGGAGCCCACCGTGGCGAGCCCGCGCGCCACCGCCTGCTCGGAGATGTCGACCATGACGACCGGTACGCCCGCGGCCGCGCAAACCTGCGCGATGCCGTTGCCCATGGTGCCTGCTCCGATGATGCCGACCGTCTGAATCATTGCCGCTTCCTCTCAGTCTCTTCCGCGGGGACCGCCCCGTCCTGCGCCGTTGCTTAACAGGCTATCGGCCCGCGGGGTAGACCCAACGCAAGGGCTGAGAACGGGCCGGCTGCCCCGCGGTTCGCCGGCATCGGGAAGCGGGCGCATCCAGCCAGGGCTGGTCCGCATGCGCAGGAACGGATGCAACCTGCTCTGGTTGGTCTCGTGCCCGCCGAGACGAGCCGCGCCCGCGGCACGGCATCGGGCGTCCCCGAGCGTTTCGACCCAATGACGCGAAGAATGGAGGAGGACATGGGACTGGCTCAATACGCCATCGTCGCGGTCGACGATCATTGGAGCGTTCTGCATGACGGCAACGCCCATGGCGACTACGCGACCAAGGAGGCTGCGTTCGAATCCGCTGCATCAGCCGCGACGCTGGCCATCAAGCAAGGCCACGAGGTGCATCTCAGCGTTCCGGGCAATGACCCAGATCGATCGAACAACTAATCAGCACCACGACGCTGTCGTCTTGTTCCAACAGGACCTCCAGGGATAGTGAACTGCACGCTAACGTGTGTTAGCGACACAAGGCCGACAGGCTCGCAGACTTCTGTTCGAAGCAACAGGAGTTCGCCATGAGCGTCACCCGGAACCGGCGTAAGCAGACAGTGTCGTTCGGCCAGCGGCTGCAGCAGGCTGCAACAGCTGCCCGCGAAGCGGCAGCACGTCTTCCCGTAGGCCCCGAGCGCGACATCATGCTGAAGAAGGCGATGCAGGCGGAGACGGCGGCGCATATCAACGAGCTGTTGAGCGCACCGGTGCTGCACGCCGCCGAGCGCTAGAGCGCGCGCCGTATCGTCTGCTGCGGCTTTGAAAGGAACCCGAACGCCCTCACGACGCTTTGCTTTCGAGGTCTGGTCTCGGCGAGAGGACGATGATGGCCCGGGTCGTGATCGGCACATCGGGATGGCACTACGGGTCCTGGCGCGGCGCGTTCTTTCCGCCGGGACTGCTGATCAGACATCAGCTGCCCTACTACGCCAGCCAGTTCGAGACCACGGAGCTGAATGGCGTGTTCTACAGGACGCCGACGGAAGCTGCCGTCCGTGGCTGGCGCGATCAGACCGGGCCCGATTTCGTTTTCGCCTGGAAGGCCTCCAAGTTCATCACGCATTGGAAGCGCCTCTCTGCGCGCTCGGTCAACAGCATCGCGCTGATGGAGAGCCGGCTGTCGCTGCTCGGCGACAAGGCTGGCCCCGTGCTGTTCCAGCTGCCGCCGCAATTCGAAGGCGAATCGAGAACGGCTCGAGTCGTTTCTCCCGCTGCTGCCGACGCACCGGCGCTACAGCTTCGAATTCCGTCACCCGAGCTGGTACACACCGGCGATCATGCGCCTGCTGAGGGACGCGAACATCTCGCTCTGCCTGTCGGACCATCACGACGCGCCGGCGCCGTGGAGGCGGACGGCCGATTTCGTCTATGTGCGCGGCCATGGCCCGGGCGGCCGCTACAAGGACAACTATCCGGACGCGACACTCGAAGCCTGGGCCAAGCGCATTCGCGCCTGGGCGTCGCACGGCATCGACGTCTACGCCTATTTCGACAACGACCAGAAGAGCGCGGCGCCCGCCGACGCTCTGCGGCTACGCCGGCTGCTCGCGGCATCTTCTCACCAGGCACGCCGCGCCGCGCGCGCCAGTTCGTCGGGACATCGTGCACATCTCTCGGTTTAGGTTTGCGACCCGGTGTCGCTGTTCGAGCGCTATGCGAAGGGCGGCGACGATCCGCCACCGAGGACTGGGCGGCAAGACCCTGCCGGCCCTGCAGCATCATCTCGACATGGCGCAGACCCTCGACAAGGGCAAGTGAGCGAATGATATGAGCGCCGGTCCGAGCCGGCGCTCATGATGTTGGAATGCAGTGCCGTGCAGTCCCGTCGTCACGCGGCGCGCACGGAGCCCAGGAAGCGCGCGACCTCGCGCTTCAGGCGTGTGCTTTCACCGGCCAGCGATTGCGCCGCATTCAGCACCTGCGCCGACGCCTGACCGGTGGCGCTGGAGCCGCGCTGCACATCCGTGATGTTGGCCGAGACCTCCTGCGTGCCACGGGCCGCCTGCTGGATGCTGCGCGAGATCTCCTGCGTCGCCGCGCCCTGCTCTTCCACCGCGGATGCGATCGTCGAGGCGATCTCCGACATCTTCTCGATGGTTTCGCCGATATCGCGGATCGCGTTCACCGACTCCTGCGTGGCCGCCTGGATGCCGTTGATCTGCTGGCTGATCTCGTCGGTCGCCTTCGCGGTCTGCTCGGCCAGCGCCTTCACCTCGGAGGCCACGACGGCGAAGCCGCGCCCCGCCTCGCCAGCGCGTGCCGCCTCGATGGTGGCGTTGAGCGCCAGCAGGTTGGTCTGGCCGGCGATCGAGTTGATGAGCTCCACAACGTCGCCGATGCGGGCCGCGGCCTTGGCAAGCTCGCCGACACGATCGTTGGTGCGCTGCGCCTGCTGCACGGCCTCGTTGGCGACGCGCGCCGAATCCTGAACCTGGCGGCCGATCTCCGTCACCGACGATGACATTTCCTCCGTCGCTGATGCCACCGACTGCACGTTGGTCGAGGCCTCCTCGGACGCCGAAGCGACGGTGGTGGCGAGCCGCTCGGACTGCTCGGCCGTGGTGGTGAGCGTTCCTGCCGAACTCTCGAGCGCCGTCGACGCCGAGGACACGACATCGACGATCTCGCTGATGACGGCCTCGAACTCGCGGGTGATCGTATCCACCCGCTGTCCACGCTGGATCTTGGCCTCCGCCTCGCTCGCTGCGGCCCGGTCTGCCGCCTTCTTCGCCAGCAGCGCATCCTTGAAGACCTGCAGCGAGGCGGCGAGCGTGCCGATCTCGTCCTGCCGATCGCTGGCCGGAACGACGACGTCGTCACGGCCAGCCGCGAGGTCGCCGACCACGCCGGTCAGCGCAGCCAGCGGCGCGATCACGCGACGGCGCAGCATGAAGGTCACGACGCCGAGCATGCCGAGCAGCGCGAGCACCGCGCCGCTGCCGATCCCGAACATCACCAGTGCATCGTCCCGCGCCGTCTCGGCGCGCGTCCGTGCCTCGGCCAGCGCATTGTCGCGAACGGTCAGGAATTTTCCGATCGGCGGCACGACGGTGCCGCCCAACTGCTCCGGTGACAGCGTGTAGCCGGCATTGCTGCGCGACGCCGCGATCTCCTTTTCGATCAGTCCCGCAGCGTTGTTGAAATACGCTTCGACCGCCTCCGACATCGCCTGCGCGACTTTCGGAGGATTGCCGAGTTGATCGATGCTCGACTCGATCCGTTCGCGATCGACCTCGATCCGGCCTTGCGCACGATCGATGTTGGAATACTCGGCCGGGGCCAGCGGACGCTTGGCGCCGAGCGCCGGGGCCAGCATCGCGGCGCGGCCGCCGGCCGTGATCCGCAGGTCCTGCGTGATGCGCGCAATCGACAGCAGCGGCGTCAGCGATGCATCGGCGGTCGCGACGCGGTTCTCGAGGCGGTTGAGCAGCGGCTCGACCGATTTCAGCACGTCGGTCAAGCCGGGCAGGAATCCCTTCATCGCTGCCGGGTCGCGCGCATTCAGCGGCAATCTCACGGCGCGGTCGACCATCGTGCGCACGTCGGTGAGCTTTGCCTTGGCGGCGTTCAGTCCGTCGAAGATGGCTTGGCTGTCGGAGAGCGTCTCAACGGCCGCTTTCGCCTTGGCGAAGGCGGCGTCGGCCTGCTGCCCGGCCTTGTCGACGACGTCCAGCTGCACAGGAGTGGCCGGAACGTCCTGGAACATCGGCGTGACGAACGGCGCCCGCAATCCCGCGACGGCCTGGCCTGCAAGGAGCACGGCAGCGAACGCGTCGACTGACTTGATCGCTTCGGTTCTGCTCGCGTAGGCGCGATAGTGAGATACCAGCACCTCGCCTCCGAGAACACAGGCAAGCGCCGTGACCGAGAGCATCGATACCGCAAAGAGCTGACCGACTCGCATCGTGCATTTCCAGTTGATTGTTTCGGTCAACTTAGGAAGCGCAGCCTAAGAGGCTATTAACTTGTGCAGGCACGCCGCCGGGGGGCAAATCGTCGCGGCCGCACGTCGATTCCCGTATTTTCACGGGCTTCGACAGTGATTCATCATCGACTTTCATGAGAGTTCGACGACAGAAGCGCGCAGTGCAGGTCGGACTCGCGCGATGTCGCTCATGCTCCGACCATCGCGCGATGGCGAAATCATCACCGAGATTGCGGCAGCAGACCCACGCACATCGACAACGCGTTGGTTCCTTGCGCAGGTGCAGAAAGATCAGCGGTCAACGCGGTATCATGCTAACATAAGTTATTGAAGTCGCGCCGCTTGGAACCCCAATAAACTAATTCGGGGGAACCACTCTTTGAGTCATCTGGTCCGCAAGCTTGAGAATTTCGTCCGCCTTTCTGCGGCCGACCGCCTGATGCTCAACCGCGCTGCGGCTCAACGGGTAAGGACCTTCGCGCCACGCACCGACATCGCGCGCGAAGGCGAGAAGCCCAAGGACGTGCATCTGATCCTGAACGGCTGGGCCTGCCGCTACAAGCAGCTCGAGGACGGCCGCCGCCAGATCGTCTCGTTCTTCCTGCCCGGCGATATCTGTGATCTCAACATCTTCATCCTGCGCGAGATGGACCATTCGATCGGCACCATCACGCCGGTGTCGATCGCCGATCTGCCGCGCGAGTTCTTCGACGAGATCAGCGCCGGCTATCCGCGCATTGCAACGGCGTTCTGGTGGGAGACACTGGTCAACGCCGCAATCCAGCGCGAATGGACCATGAATCTCGGGCAACGCACGGCGTCCGAACGCATGGCTCACCTGTTGTGCGAACTGTTCTTCCGGCTACGCCTGGCGGGCCTGGCCGACGACAGCAGCTGCAGCTTCCCGCTCACTCAGGCCGATCTCGCCGAGGCGACAGGCCTGTCGAAGGTCCACGTCAACCGCACGCTGCAGGAACTGCGCGCCAGCAACCTGATCGTGCTCAAGGGCAAGATGCTGGTACTTCCGGACCTCGAGCGCTTGATGAGCGCCGGCCTGTTCAACGCGAATTACTTGCATTTGGACCGCGAAGGCCGTCAGCTCGACGCGAATGAGTGAGAGGTTCGGAGCGCTGGCGCTTGCGCTATGCTGACTGTCTCGGCACTCTGCCGGGGAAACGGCGATGGTCGAACAGCGCATGGTGGACGGACCCTTCGAGCAGGAGATCGTGCAGCGCCTCGGGCTGATGCCCAACCTGTTCAGGTCGGCGCCGTCTGCGCCTGAGGCGACCCGACAGCTCTGGCAGTTCGCCAAATGCGCCTATCTCGACACCCCGCTTCCGGCCCTTTTCAAGGAGCGGCTCGCCGTCCATCTGTCGCGCCTCAACCGTTCGCCCTATTGTCTGACCCGGCATTTCGGATTTCTGGTTGGATCTGGCAAGCCCGCGGGTGACTCGACGTCCCGCCCGGAGCCGATCGATCGGGCGCGTCACCTGCTCGCGCGGCCGCTCGCGGATCCCGCGCGCACCGCGGCGGCGCTCGACCGGCTCGAGCTCATCCAGCCCCCGCTCGACATCCCGGAGCCGGGCAGCGACGGTGAGGCGGACCTGTTCGAGGCCGCGTCGGTGCTGTTCATGCAGCGTGCTGATTTCGACCGCTCGCGGCGCGCAATCCGACATGCCTTCGGCGACACCAGGTTCGATCTGCTGGCGGCCTTCCTCGCCTATCTGCGTACAGCCCACTTCTGGGCCGATGCACACCTGCTCGCGATCGATTCGGACGTGCTTGCCCTCGCACGGACCGATCCCGAGCTCGCCGTCTGCCTCGGCTGCAGCGAGCTGCCGGAGGCCGGGCCGTCCGCACCGCAGCCGCATTCGAACGGCAGCGATGCCAGCGATCATCGGCTGCGCCGCCTCCTCGAGATCGATTCGGTCGGCGTGCTGTTCTTCGATCATGCAGCCGGCACCCTGGTCGACGCCAACGAGGCCTTCTTGGCGATGACAGGCTATTCGCGTCAGGACATCGACAGCGGCCAGCTGACCTGGAAGAGCCTGACACCCCCGGAATGGATGGGTACATCGAGCGACCAGATCGAGCTGCTGCGGCAGACCGGCCGGATCGGTCCCTATGAGAAACAGTATTTTCGCAAGGACGGCGAACGCGCCTGGATGATGTTCGCCGGCCGGGACCTCGGCGACGGCACCCTGGTCGAGCTCGCGATGAACATCGACGACCGCAAGCGCACCGAGGCCGCGCTGCGCGACAGCGAGGCGCGTTTCCGCCAGTTCGGCGAAGCATCCTCCGACGTGGTGTGGATCCGCGATGCCGAGACCCTGCACTGGGAATATCTCAGCCCCGCATTCGAGACGATCTATGGCGTGCCGCGCACCGCTGTGCTCCGCGGCGACCATCTCGCATCGTGGACCGAGCTCATGCTGCCGGAGGACCGGCCACGCGCTGTCGAGAGCCTCGAGCGCGCCCGGCGCGGCCAGCGCGACAGCCTGGATGTCCGTATCGTCACGCAGCCGGACGACGTCGCGCGCTGGCTGCGCATCCGTAGTTTTCCCATGGTCGACGAGCTGGGACGGGTGCAGCGCATCGGCGGCATCACCCAAGATATCACGGCGCTGGTCTCGGCCTCCGAGCACCAGAAGCTGCTGCTCGCCGAGCTGCAGCACCGCGTCCGCAACATGCTCGCCGTGATCCGCTCGATCATCCGCCGCACGGGCGACTCGAGCGACAGCGTCGAGGATTTCGCCAGTCACCTCGAAGGCCGCATCACGGCGCTGTCGCGCATCCAGGCGGTCGTCACGCGCGATCCCCTCGCCGGTTTCGATCTGGCGGAGCTGATCGCCGATGAGCTGCGCGCCGGAGCCGCGCGCGAGGACAGGCAATTCTCGCTGTCGGGCCCCCAGGTGCGACTGAGGCCGAAGGCGGCCGAGAGCATCGGGCTTGCCATGCACGAGCTCGCGACCAATGCGCTGAAATACGGCGCGCTGACCGTGCCGCGGGGCTTCATCAGGATCGAATGGCGGCTCGATGAGCGCGACGCGGCCGACTGGCTGGTCATCGACTGGACCGAGACCGGCATGTCCGGCCGTCCGCTGGCTGCGCAGCGCCAGGGCTTTGGAACCGTACTGCTGGAACAGATGCTGCCGTACGAGGTCGGTGCCCGCGTCGTCCGGCGCTTTGAGCCGAGCGGCCTCTGCTGCGAAATCCGGTTGCCCACACGCGACATTCTCAAGCGTTGACGGGCCGATCGAAGCTTCGTTCCGCGGCACCGGTCGGTCACAACGGCCGGGGATCTCGCCGGCACGGCGAACGCCGTCGGCATAGCCTTCGCAGTGCATTCGGGGTATGCTCCGCCTGCGGCCTGAGGTGGAGGTCGCATGGGTCGCGCAACCGCCATGTCTTCGCCTTGGTTCGGGCGGATATGACCAAGTGTCGATGAGATTAGGAATCAGCCGAGCGTCGCGACGGAACGATGATGGGACGTTCCTGAGCATGCGGCTCTGGCCAAGATGGATGACCGTGAACATGCAGATGCGTGGGCACGAGGGACAACCGGTATCCAGGTTCTGTGCTGATGCGGCCGGAGAGGCCGAACGTCCCGTGGCGCAGTCGTCATCCGACGTTGGTGTCACGAGGCGTCAGTACGATGCAGCGTGAGTACGCGAAGCGTTGGTGCACGAGGCGTTGGTAGGACGACGCATCGGAACAGAGCCGAGCGCCGCCTGCGAGGTGGACGACAACGGAGGACGGAGCGTCAATGCTTGCAACGACGACCAAAGACGGCGATCAGCAGCCTCATGCCGTGATCGATCCCGAGATCGTGCTGGCGGCCCGCGCCGATCGCACAGCCGCCGAAGCGGACAGGCGCAGCTCGCAACGGCCACCGGATGTGCCCTCGCCAAAGATCGACCCTGACTACAGGACGCAGGCGACGAGCGACTTCGCGGTCACTGGAGAGCGCAGCACGTTCGCCACCTGGGCCGTGCGCACCATTCTGGCGGTGCTGTTCGCGGTCGGTAGCGCGGTCGCCGCAGCCGCCTGGCAGAGCTATGGAGACCAGGCCCAGGAGATGATCGCGCATTGGATGCCGCGGATCTCGCTGGCATCGAACACAGACAAGGATGCCGCGGCACAGCCAGCCGCGACCGCGCCCCAGCAGACGGCCGCAGAAGCGCCGGCTGAGGCGCAGGAGCACGCAACGAGCGCGGCTGGCGCGACCGCGTCGCAGGAGCAGGCGCAGTTGCTGCAATCGATGGCCCACGACCTGGCTGCCTTGAGCCAGCAGATCGGCGAGCTGAAGACGAGCCTCGCACAGTTGAAGGCCGGGCAGGAGCAGATGGTCCGCGACATGGCGCGGGTCGCCGAGGCCAAATCCAGCGACAGGCCCGCCGAGCGGCCGAGCGAGCGGACCGCGGAAGCACGGTCGTTTGATCCGCGCGCCATCGAGCAGACGATCCGGCCGCGCCCGGCCGCGCGCCCTGCGACGGCGGCCGTAACCCCGGCACAGCCCGGAGCAGCGGTGCCGCACCGGCCGCGCATGCCGCCGCCGGCTGCAGCCAACATGGTACCCCCGCCGCCCGCTCCGATGCCGCTGCCGTCGGCGCCGGTCGATCCGGACCAGCCCGTGGTGCGTCCGCCAATGCCGGTGCGCTGAGGGATCCGCACAGGCGCCCGCGCCGGTCCGCGCCGATTGGCGCGGGGGTGATCGATGCCGTCGATCCACTTGTCGCGACGCGGCTTTCCGAGCTAAGGAGCTGCGCCTGACAATGCGCATCCCGAGGGGTTCATGAGCCTGACCGATCCGACCGTCCTGTCCGCCTCCGACCTCGCAGACCGCATCGCGATCCTGCGCGACAACATCCGCCAGATCACCGAGCAGGCCGCCTCGCAGTCGGGTGCCGCCGACGAGGAGCGCAACGCCGACCGCCTCGCGCAGCAGAGCGAGGAGCTCGACGTTCTGCTCAAGGAGCAGGAGCGGCGGCTGAACAAATAGCCGGCGGCCCCTTCGATCAATTCGCGCGTGCTGCACTGCGCTCGTTGTTGCCCGGGCTTCGCCCACAGGCTAGCCTCGCCGAAAACAAGCGGGAGGTAGCCAGAGGATGCGAAACGGTCTGCTTTATACGTCAACCCTTGCGGCATTGAGCATTGCGGCATTGCTGGCGGCCCTGACACCGGGCAGCGCCGAGCCACGCCACATGTATACGACCATGGTGCTGGAGGCGTTCGCCACCAAGGTCGAATGTCCCGGCGTCGACGTCGTCTATCAGGATCTGGTCCAGAAGGCGCAGGACATGAAGATGCCTGACGGCACGACCGAGAAGGTGCGCAAGGCGATCGCCTATATGCACACCGGCGGCAAGATGGGCGAGAAGCAGGACGACGATCTGATGGCGGAGGTCGCCGTCGCCACCCAGGCCATCGACATGGATCAGCGCCGCCTCGGCATGACGAACTGGTGCGAGGAGCAGAAGAAGACGCTGGCCGGCTTCATCCGTCCGAAGGGCTGAGCCGGGTCGCGGCGCAGGCACAGCACAGCTCCCGCAGCGGCCAGGAACCAGAATGTCCGCTGCCGCTTGGCCGTAGCGGCTGCTGCGTAGCAGACGTCCAGCCCGGAGCGAGCCATGCGCATCGAAACCGCTTTCCTGTTCGACCTCGACGGCACGCTGGTCGACAGCGTCTACCAGCATGTGCTGGCCTGGAAGACGGCGCTGGATGCCGAGAGCATCGAGCTCTCGGTCTGGCGCATCCACCGCAAGATCGGGATGAGCGGCGGCCTGTTCACCAACCAGCTGCTGCGCGAGACCGGCTATGCCATCGAGCCCGAGCGGATCGAGCGGCTGCGGAAGGCGCATGCGGCGGCCTATCAGAAGCTCGGAGGCCAGGTCCGCCCCCTGCCCGGCGCCCGCGAGCTGCTCGGCTTCCTGACCGATGCCGGCATCCCCTGGGCAATCGCGACCAGCGGCAGAATGGAAACGGCGGCCGTCAATCTCGCCGCGCTCGGCGTCGATCCCAAGACCAGCGCCGTCGTGACCCGCGACGAGGTCCGCTACGCCAAGCCTGATCCCGATCTGTTTCTCGCCGCCGCCGCCCGCCTCGACATGTCGATCGAGCGCGCGGTCGTGGTCGGCGACAGCATCTGGGACATGCTCGCCGCAACCCGCTGCCGGGCGCTCGGAGTCGGCCTGTTGAGCGGCGGCTATGGCTCGGAGGAATTGCGCCAGTCCGGCGCCATCCGAGTCTACGAGGACCCGGCCGACCTGCTCGACCACATCGACGAGGTCGGCGGCCGGCGCTAACTCCCGCCAGTCAGCTCTGCGGGCCGGACAGCGAGATGTCGCGTTCGGCGCGGAACACGTTGGCGTAGAGGTTTGCGATCCACTGGCGCCCGGTCGAGGTCATGTTGAGATAGCGGATCTCGGTCTGGATGTGCGGCGCGACGCTGTTCCAATAGAACTGCGGATAGCGGTTGACGATGTCGGCCGGCGACTCATAGCCGAGCTGCCGGTTGATGCCGACCTCCTCGAACTCGTGATACAGCGCGTTGGCCTTGCGGATGTAGTTGGGGTCGCCGAGCTGTCCGATCAGGTCGGCGGCGCGCACGATCGACTGCTCTTCGTCGAAGTGCTGGCCGGCGAGCGGCGGAAAGCGCGTGCCTTCGATGGCGCGGGCGATGCGGTCCTTGTCCAGGGGCGCCATGCCTTCGATGCGGTTGATCACGTACAGCTTCGAGCGGTCGACGTGATACGGCATCAGGCTGGCGTCGGAGGAGCCGCGAGGCAGGCAGATCTTGCGGCCGCCGCGATCGACGACGAAGCCGTTGACATCGTCTTCCCTGAACAGGCCGCGGACATAGCCGATGTCGTGAAGCAGGCAGGCCAGGATGACGTGGACGTAGTCGTCCGCCGTCATGTGGCTGTGCAGCGCACGGCCGCGCAGGATCTCGTGGCCGGCCAGCGTCACCAGCAAGGTGTGCTCGACGTTGTGATACAGCGCATCGCTGTTGCCGATGCATTCCAGCGCAATGCGCGCAGCCGCCGGAAGCATCTCCGTCAACTGGGTATGAGACGATCCGAAACGGCGTCGCATATAGGAGCTGAGGAAACGCTCCAACGCCGCTGCCGCGAGCTCCGGTAAGGTCATCATCGCCGCTGCCCTGCCTCAGACAGCCCTAACACAACGTCAAAAGACATAACGCCCGAAAACACAATCACGATAACGCGGCTCGTGGAACGACTGAGACGTCACGATACGGCTCGGGGCGGCCAGCTTCGCACGGACACGCACGAGATCGGCACCCCCGAGGCGTCGAGCACCTTGGCCGACGAGCATAGCCCAGGTTGCGGATATCGGCCACACCCGGACGAGCGCACACCGGAAAACTGCGGGCCGAGCGGCTGAACCTGAGCAGCTCACGTTCACTCGCCGCGGCCCGTTCCCCTCGCAGGACGAAGCGAGCGGAGATCGTCGTGCGGCCCGCCGGACTAGCGTCCCCGGACCGGCAGCGGCGGCCGCGGCGGTCGCGTCTCACCGCGATAATCCCGTCGCCGCGCAGCAGGACGACGGGCCGGCGCGGCTGCCGGCGCATCGACCGACTGCAGATAGGTGCTCAAGGCCGACGCGGCGTCGTCGCTGCTGGTGTAGTGCTTCTGCAGGAACAAATAGAGCGTCAGGCGGAAGCGTCCCTTGGCGAGCCCACGTGCCGAGCGATGACAGGTGGCGCAGCTGTCCGCAAACAGCCGCGCGCCGGATTTACCGGCATCGAGATTTTCCGCCCGTGCACCGCTGATGACAATCAGCAGCAGCACGGCCGATCCAACAAGCCCCAGCTGCGCTCCGGCGCGCCTGCGCGCAGGGACGCGCTCAGGCGACATCAGCCTGCGGGCTTTCCTCGGCCTGCGTACCCAGCGCATCGAGATCGACCAGCGCCGGATCGTCGGGCATCGGCTCGCTCTGCTGCTGTCCGCCGCCATGGACGTGCATCAGCGTCTGCACCCGGCGCGCGTTGAGATAGTCGACGTGCTGATGCGCCAGCGCCAGCGGCAGCAGGGCCTTGGGCAGCGCGGTCATGGTAAAGGCGGCGACGCGCTTCACCTCCTCGCCCTCACGCCAGGTCAGCGGGCTCAGCGTATAGATCATCTGGCGGTCGGTCTCGGGCGCCGGCAGTTGCCGCATCTCGGGCGGCGCCAGCAGGGCCACGTTGATGTTGCCGGCCCGCGTGCGGCTCGCGGCCGCGCGCAGCTCCCAGCAGATCAGCTCCGCGGCGGACATCACCTCGCGCCGGATGTCGTCGACATCGGACGCGAAGCGGCTGGCCTCGCTCAACGCCGCGCGGCCGCGCGTGACCGCATCGACGAGCGCCGCCGCACCGATCTCGAAGCGCGGAACCGCCTGCTCGATCGCGGTGGCGACGGCCTCGATGTCGTTGGCGGCGCGGTCGCGGTCGCGCTGCGCCACCGCGTCGGCGAAGGCGCGTTCGGCCAGGATGATCTGCTCATCGCATTCGGCGACTGCTGCGCGCAGCGCCTTGGCCTTCTGCTCGACGGCCTGCATCTTGGATTCGGCACGATCGAGCTGCCCGTTGCTGGCGCCGGCCTTGGCGAGCCGCTCTGCGGCAACCTTCTTCTCGTCCAGCGCCGCCTCGGCCACGCGGAGGCGATCCGTCAGCCGTTGCCGCGCGGCCTGCTTGTCCTTCAGCGCACGCTCGAAGATCTCGACGGGGCTCAGCTCACGCTTGAAGAAGACCATGGCAATAATCCCTGGACGGCGGGCGCGCCGGCAAACGTTGGTCGGCGAATCCACCGCCGAATCATGTTGCCCGATTCTTGCGTGGAAAATGGGTCGGAAACCAGGATGAGATGCGGCACACGTTTCCCTTGACGGAACGTATCCACCGCCGGCTGCTGCGGAGCAGAGTCGGTCGATCCGGCGGAACGCGCGGCAATATTCGGTAAAATGGAATCCGATGTCAGCTCTGGTGCGGGCCGCGCATCATCCGCATCGCATCCGAGATGTGGCGCCATTCGCGGGCCTCCTCGGCCTCGCCGCTGGCTTCGCATTGCTGCGCCTTCTGCGCAGCCTGCGCGACGGCCGAGGCGCCGTGCATCTCGAGCATCTGCCGGGCGATCGCATGGATCTGGACTTCAGACATCATGTCGAGCTCCTGTCGCCGGATCGAATAACCCAGGTCAACTTTCTCCACACCGATGCGTTCCGTGAGATGGATCACTGCGGGCCCGGTTCCCCAGGCTTAGACTTCTCCCCGTAATTTACCTTACGTGATCAATCCGATTTCGCGTGCGCCGCCACGCTGTTACTCCTGGCTGAGATTCGCCGGATGGCGATTGAGGAGACGGACATGACGCAGGTCTTCTTCCACTGCTCCAATCCCGAGGAGTTTCTCGTCGATCGGCGTGGAACCGCGGTCGTCGATCTCGCCGAGGCCTGCGATCACGCCGAGCGCGTCATGCATTCGCTGATTTCCTCCGAAAGCGACGAGGATTGGCGCGACTGGGTGCTGCACATTTCCGATGATCTCGGCGAGGAAATCATCGCCATGCCGTTCACGTCGGTGCTCGGCGCGATGCATTGAACGACGCTGCGCGCCATGCCGCGGCGCTGAGACATTGTGTCCGCATTAGGGTTACCGGTTCCCTGACAGGTTCCACTCCCCGCATTCTTCTCGCCACATTTGTCCGCCATTTCGGCGCTGTTGCGACGGAGGGGACATCTCATGACCAGACTGCTGGCGACCGCGGCCTTGGCGCTGACATTGACGGCATCGGCGGCGATGGCCGACGAGCACCGCGGCGGCGATGCCGCGCTGGGCGCCTTGTCGGGCGCCGTCGTGTTCGGACCGGTTGGAGCGGTTGCCGGCGCGGTCGTCGGCTACACGGCAGGTCCCTCGATCGCGCGCTCCTGGGGCTTCCGCCGCTCGCGCGCGGCGCGGTCACAGCAGGTCCGGCGTCCGGTCAGGGACAGCCAGGCTGCGATGACCGAGTCTCAGCAGCAACCGCAGGCCGCGCCGCGCAGCGCACCACCGCCTGCACGGACCATCGCTGTCGCTCCGCCGGCGCCGCGCGGTCCGGTGGCGCCGCCGGTGCAGACGCTTGAGTAGCTGACTAATCAGTAGCCGCGGGCGCGATCGACGACGTTCAGCAACGGCTCGCCGCGCAGCAGCCGCCGGGCATTCTCCGCGACCTGCTGCGCGATCACCTCCCAGGATGCGATCGCCGCCATGTGCGGCGTCACCAGCACGCCCGGCTCGCGCCACAGCGCATGGTCCGGGGGCAACGGCTCATGCGCGAAGACGTCGAGCACCGCGCCGCGCAGATGGCCGCTGCGCAGCAGCGCGACCAGATCCTCCGTCACCAGGTGCTCGCCGCGGCTGCACAGGATCAGCGCGGCGCCCTTGGGCAGCCGGCCCAGACGCTCGGCATCGAGCAGCCCCACGGTCGAGGCCGTCAGCGGCAGCAGCGAGACCAGGATCTCCGTCTCGCCCAGGAAGTCGTCGAGCGCAGCGGTGCCGCAATGGGTCCGCACGCCGGCGAGCGCCTTGGGCGAGCGCGACCACGCGCTCACCGCGAAGCCCAGCTCGACCAGACGGATCGCGGCCGCGGAGCCGAGCTCGCCGAGCCCGAGAATGCCGACCCGACGGTCCCTGGCGGCACGCTGCTCGTAGCGCCGCCACACGCCGTTCCGCGCGTTGCCGACGGCGCGATCGAAATCGCGGTGGAAATACAGCGTCCCCCACAGCACGAACTCGGTCATGGCCGCCGAGATGTCGGGATCGACGATCCGGCACAGCGGCACATCCGGCACGGTGGAATCGGACAGGATGTTGTCGACGCCGGCCGCGATCGCATGGATCAGCTTCAGCTTCGGCATCGCCGCCAGCGCACCGGGCTCCGGCTTCCAGCATACCGCTAGCTCGGCGTCGCGCGCCGCGGCTTCCGGCCATGACGCGACGGCCACGCCCGGCAGCTCGCGCGCGAGCAGCGCCCGCATCGGATCCATCAGCCCGGGACGGCTGAGAAGCGCGACCGTGATCATGCCGGCCGCAGTCCGCACCATTGCGCGACGAACATCGCGATCGACAGCGTGGTCTTGCGCACGCTGTCGAGATCGACGCGCTCGTCGAACGCGTGCGGACCGATGCCGTAGGGCCCGTAGCACAGCGCCGGGATGCCGTAGTCGACCTGATAGTAGCGGGTGTCGTTGACCGCCGTGGACAGCCGCACGTCCAGCGGCTGCTCGAACACGCGCGCATGGACGTCGGCGAGCGCGGCCTCCGCGGCGCTGCCGGGCTCGCACACGGCGGGATCGGCCTGGAAGCCGCTCCACACCAGCTCGACCGGATTCTCCGACAGGAAGCTGTCTGCGGCCTGCGCTATGGCGAGACATTGCTCGATGCCGGCGATGGCCTGCGCCGGCGTCTCGCCGGGCAGCACGCCGAGCCGGCAATCGAGGTCGCACCACGCCGGCGTCGAGCTGGCCCAGTCGCCGCCCTTGATGATGCCGACGTTGAACTTGATCGGATCCTTGACCGCGGCGAACCACGCGTTCGACCTGGCGCGCGCGTTGATCTCCCGGGTGTGCTCCTGGAACGCGCGGATCAGGTGCATCGCCGACAGGATCGCATTGGTGCCGGTCTCGGCGTAGGCGACGTGCACCGGCGTGCCGCGCACGCGCAAGCGAAACCAGATCGCGCCGACCTGGGCGCGGGTCAGCGTGTGGCCGGTCGGCTCCGGGATCAGGCAAGCATCAGCCGTGTAGCCGCGCAAAAGAGTCGAGAGCGCGCCGTTGCCGGTGCTCTCCTCCTCGGTCACCGTCTCCAGGTGAATGCGTCCGTCCGGCACGAAGCCGGCCGCCTTGATCGCATCGAGCGCGAAGATCATCGCGGAGACGCCGGCCTTCATGTCCTGGGCACCGCGCCCGATCATCCAGCCGTCGCGCACGATCGCCTCATAGGGCGGGTCGTTCCAGAGATCGGTCGGCCCTTCCGGCACGACGTCGACGTGGCCCTGCAGGATCAGGCTGCGGCCCTTGCCCGCTCCGTCGAGCGTCGCCACCACCTGCTGCGAGCCGTCGAGTGCGATGCCGTCCATCGGCGCCGCCTTGGGATGGCGCATCAGGTCGACATCGCCCAGGCTGAAGCGGTCGACCTGATAGCCGCGGCTCGCGAGCTCGCGCGCCAGCCAGTCCTGCACCGGCGCTTCCTCGCCGCGCAGGCTGCGGAACTGCACGAGCTGCTGCAGGAAGGCGACCTGCTTGGCGAAGTTGGCATCGACGGCGGCGGCGAGCCGCTCCATCACGTCATTCGGCACAGCCGCCGTAGCTTCAGTCACGTTGCAAACCTCCAGCCTTCCCGTTCACCTCGGCCGCACGTCAGGCGGCCAGGCACTTCTCCAGGATCGCGAGCCCTTCGTCCACGATCTCGTCCGATGCCGTCAGCGGCACCAGGATGCGAATGGTGCTCGCGGTGACGCCGCACGACAACAGGATCAGGCCGTTCTCGTGCGCCACGCGCGTCACGCGCTTGGTCATTTCCGCATCCGGCTCGTCGCTGCCGCGCTGCTTCAGGATATCGAATGCAACCATTGCGCCAGGACCGCGCGGGCCGGAAACCGGAACCAGCGTGTTGGCGCGCGAGAAGCGCGCGATCGCCGCACGCAGCCGCTCGCCGATCGCATTGGCGCGGTCGAGCAGCTTCTCCTGCTCGAACACATCGAGCACGGCAAGCGCCGCGGCGCAGGCCAGCGGATTGCCGCCATAGGTGCCGCCGAGACCGCCCGGCTCGGCGGCGTCCATGATCGCAGCGCGGCCGATCACGCCGGACAGCGGCATGCCGCCGGCGAGACTCTTGGCGACGCAGATCAGGTCCGGCTGCACGTCGTAGTGCTCCATCGCGAACATCTTGCCGGTGCGGCCGAAGCCGGTCTGCACCTCGTCGGCGATCAGCACGATGCCATGGCTGTCGCAGATCCGGCGCAGGCCCCGCATCAGCTCCGGCGGCGCCTGGTGGAAACCGCCCTCGCCCTGCACGGGCTCGATGATGATGGCCGCGACCTGCGAGGCGTCGATGTCGGCCTTGAAGATGAAGTTGATGTAGGACAGCGTGTCCTCGACCGTCACGTTGCTGCCGGCGATCGGAAACGGCGCGTGCCAGACGCCGGGCAGCGGCGGCCCGAAATGCTTCTTGTACGGCATCACCTTGCCGGTCATCGCATTGGCGAGCGCGGTACGGCCGTGGAAGGCGCCGGTGAAGGCGATGATGCCGCTGCGGCCGGTGGCGGCGCGTGCGATCTTGATGGCGTTCTCGGTCGCCTCCGCGCCGGTCGTCAGCAGGATCGACTTGGCCGGCCCCGAAATCGGCGCCAGCGCGTTGAGCCGCTCGCTCAGCCGCACATAGGGCTCGTATTGCAGCACCTGGAAGCAGGTGTGGGTGAAGCGGTCGAGCTGTGCCCGGATCGCGGCAACGACATGCGGATGGCAGTGGCCGGTGTTGAGCACCGCGATGCCGCCGGCGAAGTCGACGTAGCGCTTGCCCTCGACGTCCCACACCTCGCTGTTGAGGGCGCGGTCGGCAAACAGCGGCGTCGCATAGCTCACGCCCCGGACGACGGCCTCATGACGTCGCGCCAGCAGTTCTTCGTTCGCAGCCAAATTCGCAGCCAAATTGGCAACCATGGCTCAACTCCTCGTCGGAAAATCGAGCAGAAGGCTAAGCCGCGAGCCGTCGCGATCAATCAGCTTGTTCCTGACGACAGGTGCCTGCAATGCACCAGACCCAGCAGGATGAGCGCGCAGCTACGCGGCGAGCACATTCTTCAGCCACGCCCGCAGCGCCACGATCGCGGGCTCGTCCCAGCGCTCCCGGAGCGCGACGAGCTGATAGGCTCCCATGTGGAGTGCCGATGGGATCACCTCGACCAGCGCACCGCTGCGCAGATCATCGGCGACCAGCACCTCGTTGGCGAGCGCGACGCCCTGGCCGAAGCGGGCGGCTTCAATGGCGAGATGCGCGTGCCACAGCCGCTGCCCGCGCAACGTGACCGGCTCGCGATACCCCGCCAGCTCGAACCATTGCTCCCATTGCGCGGTGGACTCCTCGTGGATCAGCGAGGCCCTGGCGAGGCCCGGGAGTGTCGCGATCGCCGGAAACCTTGCCAGATAGGCCGGGCTTGCGACCGGGAATACGCGTGGGCACACCAGCTCCTCGGCGACCACGCCGCCGCTCCGGTCGATCGCTTCGGCATAGACGATCTCCGCATCCGCTTCGCCGCGCTGCAGGTCGGGGTGCGCCAGCGTCGGCTGCAGGTTGATGTCCCAGTTGCGTGGCGGGCCGCTCAGCTCGGGCAGCCGCGCCAGCAGGCGGCGATTGGCGAGGCCCGGAATGCACCAGATGTTCAGGGTCGGACGCGCCACGGGCCGCACCGACATCGTCGCGCGGGCGATGATGTCGAAGGCCTGGCTGACCTCGGCATGGAACTGACGTCCGGCATCGGTCAGCGCGAGGCCCCGTCCCTCGGCGCGCACCAGCGCCACGCCCAGGCTGCGCTGCAGATTCTGCAGATGGCGCGAGACCACGGTGTGGCTGACCGCGAGCTCGTCGCCGGCGGCGCGCACGCTGCCCTTGCGGCCGACGGCCTCGAAGGCACGCAGCGCGATCAGGGAGGGCAACCGGGGTCTCGTCATGCTCGCACAGTTCTCAGCCTGCGCGGTCTCCCTCCCCGCCCTGAAGCGGAACCGCCACGATCCGTCGGTCGCGCGGCTGATGTCGGGAGCGCCGGCGGCCATGCCGGCGTCCGTTGACCGCACAGGACGCTCCGGGCGGAGCACCCGCATCGCGGATCACGAGGGCGCTTTCGCGCGTCATGCCGCTCTTACCGTCAGCATGGGCGCAACGCCAGCCTTGAGAAAGCCACGCTCGCCGGACCGCGCATTTGCCTTAACGCCGCAGGCCACGTCGCAAGCGATCCTTAAGCGTCCTGCGACGACAGGCGGGATTTGCCTCAAAGTTTCCACAATTCGACTTTGAATCGGGGGTGCTTCGAGCAGGAGAACCCCCAAGATGCGGATCAGCCAAATGATCTACGTCGGTTCGCTGGCAGCCCTCGTCGCGACGGCCGCCCCCGCACTGGCGAAAAGCTCCCAGGCATCCAAGCCGGATGATCAGGCCACGTCGTCCCTGCCGTGCCGCGCCTACCAGCAGGCCCCGGACGGGAGCTGGATGGAGCGGCCCTGTCAGGGGCAGAGCGCAAGCGCCCCGGCGCGTCAGCGCGCGGTCACCAACGGGACCGGCAGCGCGGAACAACGTTAGCGGACTTGGAGCGGACTTGGCGCAAGAGCTGGAGCGCTTGCGCTCCGGCCTGCGCTGATGCCCGCACTCAGTAAGGTGGCGCCCTGCGCGCCCGCTGCTCCCTGCCCGCCTCGACCCACCACAAGAGATCGTCGGCAAAGCGCGGAAACGCGTGCTCGAGCGATTGGCCGGAATCGCCGGTCGGCTTGCCGTCGGCGGACAGCGCCTGACCGATCGGGCCGACGGCAAGCGTGCTCGACACCACCACCATGCCCATCTCCGACAACGTGCCGTGCCACGCCGTGGCGGCCCGTGCCCCGGAGAGGCGGCCGGCGGAATAGCTCGCGATCGCCGCCGGACGCCAGAACCATTCCTCGAGAAAGTGGTCGGTGAGGTTCTTCAGTCCCGGCTGCATGCCCCAGTTGTATTCGCCAGTGACGAACACGAAGCCGTCGGCGGCACGGATCTTGGCCGCAAGCTCGGCCATGGCTGCTGGCGCCTGGCCGGGCGGATATTCCTTGTACATGCGGTCGAGCATCGGCAGGCCGACCGCCTTGGCGTCGATCAGCTCGACGACCTGATCCCTGGCGCGCAACCCGTCCACGACGAATTGCGCGAGCCGGATGCCCATCCGGTCGGAGCGATAGGAGCCGTAGAGGACGAGGATGCGGAAGCTCATGGCGGGTCAACTCCTGGCCGTACAATCCGCGCCAAGCTAACACGCCGTCATGTCATCGAGGTAGTTCTGGTCACGCCGCAGATCGAAGGACCGGCGGCGCGTGGCTGGCGGAAACGAGGCGTGGCACGCTCAGCGCGTCACGGTGGCCGAAGCGGAGCGTTCCGATGGCCGGCCGAACACGCTGCGGCAACCGTCGCTGAGGCTGGCGCGCTGCTTCATCATGCAGGCAATGATGCGGTCGCGATCGGGAATCTCCGATGAGCACAGCCGGAAGACGTCGCCCGTGCACAGCCGCCGCTGGTCGTCCTCCGTGAAGGCATGGCCCGCGCGCGGGCTGGCGACCATCGCCAGCGCAAGCCCCGCCATTGCCACATTCCAATTCCGCATCCTGAACAGATGAGTTCGCATCGCCGTCCCCAATTCGCCCGCTGTTTGTCCGGTTCACCCGCTGCCTTCGCTGATGTCGCGAAGCAGTTGCCGCCGCAGAATCAAATGATGACACGTCGCGGCGCGCCTTCAACAAGCGCTCTCGGTCCTGCACCACAATTTTGCGGCCTGTTGCATCTTCGACTCCCTTGGCCGGCCGGAACCTGTGAGACGCCGCCAAATTGTCATTAGGCGAACGCAATCCGGCCCAGCCGCGCTCACACTCTCACGGCGTAGTGGCGGCGTCCTGATGGTGCTTCGGACCATCACGTGTCCCGAGTTCAGGTGTGGGAGTCAGGTTCATGGCGTACACGATGGTGGCTGAGCGGGAGCAGCAGACGATCCGCAAGCAGCGCGAAAGCGCCCTCATCGTTCTCGCCAACGCACAGGTGATGGAGGCTGAAGGCTGGCAGGTCGTCATCACCGACGAGGACGGCAACAGCCTGCCGCTCGCCGAGTTCGAAGCCGGCCTGTCGCAGAAATTTTCGTCCTGGTACAAGGCCAAGCAGCGGCCGGTGGTGCCGACCACCATCCCCGCCCCCAACCTGTTCGCGACGCCGGCCAATGACGACGCCGAGCCGGAGGCCGTCGTGGCCGCCGCACTCGCCGCCGAGCAGGTCGAGACGGCCGAGGTCGAGACGGCAGAAGTCCAGGAGGCTGCGGTCCAGGAGATCGCCGAGGACGATTTCGAAACGGCCGAGACCGCCAACGCTCCGGCGGCCGAGAAGGCCGAGCGCGAGGAGATCGCGCTCGACGCCGCCGAGATGGCCAACTGATACGGCCGCCGCGCCGCAACATCGGCGGGCTTCAGTCGCCGCCGTCGTAGAATCCCTCCAGCGGCAGCTCGATCTGGGCCTTGGTCCTGCCGATCCACTCCCGCGCAATGGCGTTGGACGGCCCCACGCGTGCATCGCGGCATGCACGCGAAGACCATCCCCGGTCGCTTCGCGTGGCGCGCATCGAGCGTGCTTCAGCCTGCCTTCGCTTCCTCGCGCGATCAGCGTGCGCCGGGCAACTAACAAACATGTTCACGCCGCGGCTCTCGGCCGAACAACGATCATCGGAACGACGCGAACGCCTGCCCGCCGGGCAAATCAAGGCGCATGTCCATCTGGTGGCGTCACCTCCGGGGCTTGAATCGGCAACAACGGCGGTGCGCGCGGAAACGATTTTCCGCAGGCCCATCAAGCTGATTTGGCCTGTCCAGTCCCTTCGTCGAAAATATTCTGCTTTTCCTAAATCGAATTCAGTGCTTTTGTCGCGCCATCTCCCGCTCGCAGGAGGGGCGGTTCGCGGTCGTCACGGACGTGGAGCGGGAGGAGCGGTGAACGCGATGGCAGCGCAGCGCATCTTTGCGCCGACGAACGCTGGTGTCGCGTACGGTCAAGTCGCGTGGTCCTGGCATCCCGACGCTGATGCCCCCGCGGTGGCGCGCCCAAAGCGCGTCATCGTGCACGGTGACCAGAACGCCCGGCGCACCGGGGAGCGCGCGAAGCAGCCGTTAAGATCATCGCGCGGGGAATGCCGGTTGCCCGGCTGAACCTGTGGTGACTGCCGCCTGCTTTTTTTCTGCAGGCGGGCCATGGGTTGCGGCCAGCATCCCGGCATTCCCCGCGCCCTCTTTTTATGGAGAGGGCAAGACGGACGGATCCCTCGGGCGCGGAGCGTCGCGAGAGCGCGAGCGCATGCGTGAACATCTCGAAGTCTGCGAAAAGGTGAGGTCATGAGCGGAGCAGCGCTTCCACAGACTCACCGTCATTCCTGGGCGCGCGCAGCGCGAGCCTGGAATCCATACTCACAGGCAGGAATGATTGAGCGAGATGGAGCGGCCAACATGCCTCACACGGCCGCTCGTGGTTATTGATGCCGGGCTCGCGCTGCACGCGCCCCTGCATGACGATGAGGCGAGATGGTGCTCCTCCCACCGCTGTCATGCCCCGCCCCCGCGTCTCGCCTTCGGCGAGCCCGAGGACAGGCTCCGGCGGGGCATCCGGTGCGCCGCGGCCGCTCGCGCAATCACGACGGCCTCGGCGTGCTGGATCGCCCGGTCCCGTCTTCGCCTGTCGGCTTCGACGCGGCAACGAGCGCCAGGGCGCGCCGCAGCTTTAACGGAGGCGGCAAGCCGGGCGATGACACCAAGTGTGAAGGGGCGGACAGTGACGCGAGCAACACGCGCGGCATGGCCCGACACGGCAGCCGTCTCGGACCAGGTTTCTCACAACAGCTTCGCGCTCACGAACAGCGTGCGCACCGCCGTGGTGGCCTGGACCGTCATGATCGCGTTGTCGGCCGCGGCCTGCAGCGCGGCCATGGCCTGGTCGTGCAGCGACTTGAACTCCATCCACTCGACGGCGTTGAGGCTGGTGAGGAACTGATGGGCCTGCCCGACCGTCGAAATCACGACCGGCTTGCCGTTCACCTTGATGTTGAAGGTGGTACGCAGACGCGTTTCCGAGTTTGCGGGATCAATCATGGGGACCTTCCGGAAGATGCGACGGGCGTCACCGCCGAGGTCGCGCCGAGGCCCAGCAACAAAACGTCACTCGGTCTTTTGCGCGGTCCGCGTCGGGGTGCCAGCCTCGAGCCCGACGACGACAACGAGTCGGTTGAACTCGCCGTCATCATACGCCTTCAGGAAGCGATCGTAATTCTTGATCGAGACGCAGCCGTTCGAATCACCCTCCGGCCCCAGCATATAGGGGTGGGTCAGCAATCCGCTCCGGCCGAGGGTCGATCCCTCCACCACGTTCATGCGCAGGGCGCGCACGCCGTGAAACGGCTTTTCGCGCGGCTTCAGGTCATAGGTGGCGGGCGGGGTCGCGCCGACCATGCGCTGATTGACGTGCTCGGGGTCGTCGCGCAGGCTGCCCATGCCGGAATGGGCCTCGAGCCCGATCCCCGACGGCAGATACACCATCTTGGCCTTGATGTCGTAGACGGCGGTCTTGTCGTAGCCGAGCGCACCGAGATCGATCCCGGAGCGCACGATGCCGCTATCCGGGCCGAGCGAGGCGAACTTGGTCGGGCTCGGCAACAGGTCGGACAGCTTCTGCAGGATGGAGCGATCGTCGACGCGTCCGACGGCTTCAGGCGCACTGGCCGAAACCAGACTGGTCGGCAGGTTGGCGACGGACGGCCGCGGTCGCGGCAGCGGCACGCCCGGTGCGGGCATCGTGACGGTATTGCCCTCCGTCAACATCGGCCGCCAATCGCTGTTGCTGGGGTCGCGTGCGCCCGAATCGCGCGCTTCCATGCCCTTCACCAGCGCGGCCCGGGCATCGAGCAGTTGGCGGTCGATCGCGCCGCGAAGGGCGAAACGGTCGAGCGCGCGAACCGCGTCTTTTTCCGAATACGCCGTGGCCGAGGCGGAGGCCGGCGCGAAACGTGTTTCGAAGGTCATGGACGGCGCGGCGGCCGGAATCGCCGCGCTCGCAAGGGGCGTCTCATCGCTGTTGGCTCCGACCCATGCGGCCGCGCCCGCTGCGACCGCAAGTGCTGCAAGCACGAGTGCGATCGCTTCGGAGCGCCCGAAGCGGCCTTGCGACAACAGAACGTCTACGCTTGCTTCACTGGAAGCCATCACGTCCCCGATATACCCCCCTTTTCGGACCACCCGGGAAAGGTGCCCGACCCCAAGGGGTACGATTCGACCCGTCATGACATAGGATGGCAAGAGTGCGGCATAATCTAGACAAACGCCAGCCCGGAGTGATGGGGAATGGACCGGGATCCAAGCCTCGCAGGGCCGCGCCGCGACCGTCCCAGAAAGCCGATTACATCGATGAATCAGCCGGTTGGAGGAATGGATGAACGCCGAATGGGATGATCTCGGCCGATTTGCCGACGCACAAAGTTCGATTTATTCACGGGTGACCGCCGAACTTGCGGCCGCCGCCAAGCAAAGCCACTGGATGTGGTTCATCTTTCCCCAGGTCGAGGGGCTCGGCAGCTCCGCCATGGCGCAGCGCTACGCGATCCGCTCCCGCGCCGAGGCCGAGGCCTATCTGGCGCATCCCCTGCTCGGCCCGCGACTCGTCGAATGCACCCGACTGGTGCTCGCGGTGCAAGGCAAGTCGCTGCGCGACATTCTGGGTGTGCCGGACGATGCCAAATTCCGCTCATGCATGACGCTGTTCGATTCGATCAGCCCGAATGGGATCTTCGCGCAGGCGCTCGATCGCTATTGCGACGGGGTGCGGGATCGCCAGACGTTGGCGTTTCTGCAGCGCGGCATGGGATGACCACTCGCTGCAAAGCGCGTCGCGTCCGCGTCATCGGTAGCATGCTGATGAGTTCGCCGGCCGACCCGGCCGGATTTCGGGTGATAGGCCGAACAGGAAACTTGATCACGCCAAGATTTGCGGCTCCCATCCGCCGCATTGTTTGTCCCAAGGAGACACACTCATGAAGAAGTTGTTCCTGATTGCCGCGCTCGCGACCTTCGCCGCCGGCTCCGCCTTCGCCGAGGATAGCTGCGAGACCAAGGCCGTCGGCAAGGACGGCAAGGCACTGGCCGGTGCCGCCAAGACCTCTTTCATGAAGAAGTGCATGGCCGAGACGTGTGAAACCAAGGCGGTCGGCTCCGACGGCAAGAAGCTCGCCGGCGCCGCCAAGACCAGCTTCATGAAGAAATGCGAGGCCGGCGGCTGACCGGACGCCGGGCTGGACGACATCTGGGCCCCGCCATGGGTGGGCGGGGCCGCTCGATGATCGTCGGGTTCCATCGGCAGCGGCCTGACGGACGATCGTTGACATGTTATGACGTCAAGCGATCTCCACATCGAGCTGCATAGGCCCTTCAATGTTCTCCGCTTTGCCTGCCCCGCCTCCTCATCTGCGCGAGGCGGCGTGAGTCCCTCAGCGATCGATGCGCTCCGGCAGCGGCTGCGGGAGCTCGAAAGCGAAAATGCCCGTCTTCAGGCCCTGTTCGCCGCCGATGCCGGCAAGCGCGCGCGCGCCGAGACCGCCCTGGCGGAGAGCGAGGAGCGGTACCGGACGCTGTTCAACTCGATCGATGAAGGCTTCTGCATCATCGAGTTCTTCGACGGCCCGCACGGCCCGCTGAGCGACTACGTCCATGTCGAGGCCAACCCGGCCTACGCGCTGCATGCGGGCATTCCGAACGTGGTCGGACAGAAGGTGCGGGAGATGGTGCCGGGCGAGGCCGACGGCTGGGTCGAGCTCTATGGCGGCGTGCTGCGCACCGGCGAGCCGATCCGGTTCGAGCGCGAGCTGGTCGCCACCGGACGTTATCTCGAGCTCGCGGCGTTCCGGGTGGAGCCGGCCGAACGTCGACAGGTCGCGGTGCTGTTCCAGGACATCACCGCGCGCAAGCGCGCCGAGGCTGCACTACAGGAGATCAACGACACGCTGGAGGCCCGCGTGGTCGCCGCGCTCGCCGAGCGCAAGCTGCTCGCCGACATCGTCGAAGGCACCAACGCCTTCGTACAGGTGGTCGATACGCAATACCGCCTGATCGCGATCAACGGCGCAGCCGTGCAGGAGTTTGGACGTGTCTTCGGCCTCCAGCCCAAGATCGGCGACGACATGCTGGAGCTGTTCAAGGATCTACCGGAGCATCGGGCGGCGGTTCGCGCGGTATGGTCCCGCGCGCTGGCTGGCGAGGAGTTCGTCGCGGTCGAGGAATTCGGCGATCCCGGCCGCGACCGCCGCTTCTACGAAATGCGCTTCTCGGTGCTGCGCGACGCCGCGGGCCGACAGATCGGCGCCTATCAGTTCGCCTATGACGTCACCGACCGGCTGCGCGAACAGACCCGGCTGCACGAGGCCGAGGAGGCGTTGCGGCAGTCGCAGAAGATGGAAGCCGTCGGACAGCTCACCGGCGGCATCGCCCATGATTTCAACAATCTGCTGACCGGCATCCTGGGCTCGCTCGAGATGCTGCAGACCCGCCTGCGCCAGGGCCGCTTTGCCGATGTGGACCGTTACGTCGCGGCCGCCCAGGGCGCCTCGAAGCGCGCCGCCGCGCTGACCCATCGCCTGCTCGCCTTCTCGCGCCGGCAGACGCTCGATCCCAAGCCGACCGATGTCAACCGGCTCGTCATGGGCATGGAGGAGCTGGTTCGCCGCACCGTCGGCCCGCAGATCGCGCTCGAGGTCGTGACGGCCGGAGGGCTCTGGCCGGCACTGATCGATTCGTCGCAGCTCGAAAGCGCACTGCTCAACCTCTGCATCAATGCCCGCGACGCGATGCCCGAGGGCGGCCGGATCACGATCGAGACCGCCAACAAATGGCTGGACGACCGCGCCGCGCGCGAGCGCGACCTGCCGCCCGGCCAATATATCTCGCTGTGCGTGACCGATACCGGCACCGGCATGACACCCGACGTGATCGAGCACGCGTTCGATCCGTTCTTCACCACCAAGCCGATCGGCCAGGGCACCGGCCTCGGCCTATCGATGGTCTACGGCTTCGTCCGGCAGTCCGGCGGACAGGTGCGGATCTATTCCGAGCTCGGTCAGGGCACCACGATGTGTCTCTATTTCCCGCGGCATTATGCCGGTGCCGTTGAGACCAGCGATCCCGCGCGCGCCGGCGCGGCGCCGTCTTCCCGCACCGGCCAGACCATCCTCGTTGTCGACGACGAGCCGACGGTGCGCATGGTGGTGATGGAGGTGCTCGACGAGTGCGGCTACGCGGTAGTCGAAGCCAAGGACGGACCGACCGGCCTTGCGGCGCTGCAATCAGACGCGCACATCGATCTCCTGATCACCGATGTCGGTCTGCCCGGCGGCATGAACGGCCGCCAGCTGGCCGATGCGGCGCGCGCGACGCGGCCGGATCTCAAGGTGCTGTTCATCACCGGCTACGCCGAGAACGCGATCCTGAGCAGCGGCCAGCTCGCGCCGGGGATGCAGGTGCTGACCAAGCCGTTCGACGTCGAGGCGCTGGCCGCCCGCGTCGGCGAGATGGTGGAGAGCTGAACGCGTGATCGCCGCCGTCTTGCCCTCGATCAGCCGCGCAGGCCCGGCGCTTCGTGGCCGCTGCGCGCGACATACTCGGTGTAGCCGCCGCCATACTGGTGCAGGCCGTCGGGTGTCAGCTCCAGCACGCGGTTGGAGAGCGCGGCGAGGAAATGACGATCGTGCGAGACGAACAGCATGGTCCCCTCGAAGTTCGACAGGGCCGCGATCAGCATTTCCTTGGTCGCCATGTCCAGATGGTTGGTCGGCTCGTCCAGCACCAGGAAGTTCGGCGGATCGTAGAGCATCTTGGCCATCACGAGCCGTGCCTTCTCGCCCCCCGACAGCACCCGACATCTTTTCTCGACGTCGTCGCCGGAGAAGCCGAAGCAGCCCGCCAGTGCGCGCAACGAGCCTTGCCCGGCTTGCGGAAACGAATGCTCGAGCGACTCGAACACCGTCTCGTCGCCGTCGAGCAGGTCCATCGCATGCTGCGCGAAGTAGCCCATCTTGACGCTGCCGCCGATCGTCACCGAGCCGTCATCGGGCTCCGCGCTACCGGCGACGAGCTTCAACAGGGTCGACTTGCCGGCGCCATTGACGCCCATCACGCACCAGCGCTCGCGGCGCCGGATCATGAAGTCCAGCCCGTCGTAGATGCGGCGGCTGCCATAGCTCTTCGACACCTTCTTCAGCGCCACCACGTCCTCGCCCGAGCGCGGCGCCGGCAGGAAGTCGAACGCGACGGTCTGGCGCCGCTTCGGCGGCTCGACCCGCTCGATCTTGTCGAGCTTCTTGACCCGGCTCTGCACCTGCGCCGCATGCGAGGCCCGCGCCTTGAACCGCTCGATGAACTTGATTTCCTTGGCGAGCATCGCCTGTTGGCGCTCATATTGCGCCTGCTGCTGCTTCTCGTTCAGCGCCCGCTGCTGCTCGTAGAAATCGTAGTCGCCGGAATAGGTCGTGAGCTGGCCGGCGTCGATCTCGATCACCTTGTTGATAATGCGGTTGATGAATTCGCGGTCGTGCGAGGTCATCAGCAGCGCGCCCTCGTAACCTTTCAGGAAATGCTCCAGCCAGATCAGGCTCTCGAGATCGAGGTGGTTGGACGGCTCGTCGAGCAGCATCACGTCGGGACGCATCAGGAGGATGCGCGCCAGAGCGACGCGCATCTTCCAGCCGCCGGACAACAGGCCGACATCCTTGTCCATCATCTCCTCGGAGAAGCCGAGGCCGGCCAGTGCCTCGCGGGCCCGGCTGTCGAGCGCATAGCCGTCCAGCTCCTCGAACCGCGCCAGCACCTCGCCATAGCGCGCGATGATGTCGTCCATCTCGTCGGCGCGGTCCGGATCGGCCATCGCGGCTTCGAGCTCCTTGAGCTCGGCGGCGACCGACGACACCGGCCCAGCCCCATCCATGACCTCAGCCACGGCACTGCGGCCGGACATCTCACCGACATCCTGGTTGAAATAGCCGATCGAGACGCCGCGATCGATCGAGACCTGCCCCTCGTCGGGCTGCTCGCGGCCCGAGATCATCCGGAACAGCGTCGTCTTGCCGGCCCCGTTCGGACCGACCAGGCCGATCTTCTCGCCACGCTGGAGGGCGGCGGAGGCTTCGATGAAGAGAATCTGGTGGCCGACTTGCTTGCTGACGTTATCGAGGCGGATCATGAGGTCTCAGGACATGGACAGGTTGCCGCCGCTCTTAGTCGATGCGCGCCGCCGGTGGAAGGCGCAATTTAGGCGCCCTCCGCCGCTCTGTCCGCCCCATCCCGGTCAGCGGCCCTGAGGCCGAAAATCCTGGTTGCCGAACGGCTTGTCGGTCGGAATGCGGATCGCGACGTAGCCGCGATCCATGGTCGCGTGGCAGGCGTTGCATCCCGACGTCAGCTCGGTCACGGCGGAGGCGAAGCGCTTGCCATCCTTGGCGGCGATGGCGTCCGAGATCGACTGAATCGGCTGGCCCAGCGTGGTGACGTTGTCCACCGGCAGTCCCGAATAGAACACCGCGGCGTCGGTCAGGCTCTGCCTCAGTTGCGCGAGCTCATAGGACGCGAGATCCCAGTTCTTGGCCTGTCCCGCGAACCACAGTTTCGCATGCCTGACTTGGATCAGATTCATGATGTCGCCGAGCCGCGGCAGATATTGTTCTGCATTGGACTGCGACTGTGCCGCCGCCAGGGAGATGGCCGAACAGGCGATCAGAACGCCTGAAACCCACTTGCGATAATTCATTCGACGCCCCGCTTCCATAAACCGCTTCCAGAAAGACATACCGCTGCGATCGGAGACGGACTTGCGATTGATCAAGGCGGCGCCTCCGCGATCACGCCAGCCCGCCAAACGAATGATCCGCCGAAGCGGCTGCTCCGGCGGATCATCATGTCAGCCCCGGCCCCGGGGTAATGTGTTCGGCGTCTTAGGCTGCGGCTTTCGCGCCGGTCGGAACCATCGCGATCGTCTTCAGGACCTGAGACGCGATCTGGTAGGGGTCGCCCTGCGAGTTCGGACGGCGGTCTTCCAGATAGCCCTTATAGGCGTTGTTCACGAACGAGTGCGGCACGCGGATCGAGGCGCCACGGTCGGCCACACCCCAGCTGAAGGTGTCGATCGAAGCGGTCTCGTGCTTGCCGGTCAGGCGCATGTGGTTGTCCGGACCATACACGGCGATGTGGTCGGCGCGCGCCTCCTTGAAGGCGTCCATCAGCTTCTCGAAGTACTCCTTGCCGCCGACCTCGCGCATATACTTGGTCGAGAAGTTGCAGTGCATGCCCGAACCGTTCCAATCGGTGTCGCCGAGCGGCTTGCAGTGGAACTCGATGTCGATGCCGTACTTCTCGGTCAGACGCAGCATGAGGTAGCGGGCCATCCACATCTGGTCAGCAGCCGTGCGCGAGCCCTTGCCGAACACCTGGAATTCCCACTGGCCCTTCGCCACCTCGGCGTTGATGCCTTCGTGGTTGATGCCGGCCGCGAGGCAGAGGTCGAGATGCTCTTCGACGATCTTGCGGGCGACGTCGCCGACGTTCTTGAAGCCGACGCCGGTGTAATACGGACCCTGCGGAGCCGGATAGCCGTATTCCGGGAAGCCGAGCGGACGGCCGTCCTTGTAGAAGAAGTACTCCTGCTCGAAACCGAACCACGCGTCCGGATCGTCCAGGATGGTGGCGCGGGCGTTCGACGGATGCGGGGTCTTGCCGTCCGGCATCATCACTTCGCACATCACCAGCACACCATTGGTGCGGGCGGCATCGGGATACACGGCGACCGGCTTCAACACGCAGTCGGAGCTATGGCCTTCGGCCTGCATCGTCGACGAGCCGTCGAAGCCCCAAAGGGGCAGCTGTTCCAGGGTCGGAAACGAGGAAAATTCCTTGATCTGTGTCTTGCCGCGCAAATTCGGCACCGGCTTGTAGCCGTCGAGCCAGATGTACTCGAGCTTGTACTTCGTCATTGAGCCTCTCTGTCTTATCGAAAGGTGGGAGCCCAGCAATCGAAGGCTCCCCGCTTACCCGGCCACGATCGGCCAGCGCACTCTTAAGCATGGAACGTGCCAAGTCCCGCGACGTCCCGTCGCATGGACGAAGGCCAATCAGGGCGGAGCTGGCGCTGGTTTTTGCACGTCAGGGGTGCGGCAAAGCAGCGCGACCGGGATTGCACGGAACGCATGGCGGAAATCAGAGGCTGGTCAAAACCCGCTTGATTCCGTGGCATTTGCGGCGATGCGCAAAAACGTCCGAACAAGCTCTCAGCAAGTCCGGGACATTTTTGAAAAGACCTGAGCCTCTTTCCGCAACCTTTGGTCCAGCCCAAGTGTTGGTCAGCTGCACGTTGCTGCGGAGGAAGCAAAGACAGAAATGCCCGCAAAACGCGCAACATGTGATTTGATTTTGGTCACGTTGCATTCCCTCCGGGCAGAGCCGATATCGAGATCGGTAACCACAAGAGAACGAGTCGGGCGCAGCATGACGTGTGGCCCGATGGAAGGAGACTGAGGAATGGACACTAACGTGCACGAGGGGTCCGCAAGGATCTATCAATTTCCGCGCGGAGGGCGGGCAGGTCTTGCGCCTCGCCAATCCGCGGCATCGCCGGCGCGGCCGATCGCGCCCTCGATCCAGCCGACGATCTACAGCGGCAGCTGGTATCACGACGAGGCGATCCAGGAAGCCAAGCCGGCGTGGGACCGCTGATGTCCGACTGTACCGTGCCGCTCACGCGCCTTTGCTGAAGGGTCGGACCGACAAGGTTCCGGCCCTTTTTCTTGCCCGCTGTCAACCATGTCTACTGCTGGCGGTCACCGACGGGCTCGACGTGGCGGGTGCATACGTTCCGCCGTCCTGAGCCGCTTCATGCTCTCCTCTGCCTTGCCGTCGCGCAGGCGAAACGACGCTTCACATCAAGCCCGCATTCCCTAGAATGCGTTCATGCCCGCCCATCCGCTCCGCCATCTCGGACTTCACGGTGCCAGCAACTTCAGAGATCTCGGCGGATATCCCAGCAGGGATGGCCGGCACGTGCGATGGCGGCAGCTGTTTCGGTCGAACCATCTCGGTCAGTTGACGGAGCCCGACCTCGCGGTCCTGCGGGAACTCGGCATTCGCGCAGCGTTCGATTTCCGCGGTCGCGACGAGCGCGCGGCCGGCCTCTGCACGATCGCCGAGATCGCCGTGCATTCCGTGCCGATCGAGCCGAGCGTCCTGCCGGCGCTGCGGGCCCTGGCGACAGGAGGACAGCTCACAACCGACCATGCCTTGGAGCTGATGCGCGAGTCCTACCGCAACTACATCCGCAGCTACACGCCGCGCTTCCGCGCGCTGTTCGAACATGTTCTCAACGGGAATGCGCCGTTGGTGATCCATTGTACGGCCGGCAAGGATCGCACCGGTGTCGCCTGTGCACTGGTCCTGCACGCGCTCGACGTTCCGGATGACGTGATCCTGGAAGACTACCTGCTCACGAACCAGCTCTATCGTCGCGAGACTGCAGCTCACGCGGATCTTCCCGCTGATGTCGTCCAGGCGATCGGGACGGTCCAGGCCTCGTTCCTCGCCGCTGCGTTCGACGCCATGCGTGATGATTTCGGCGACGTCGACACCTACCTGCGCGACGGTCTCGGCATCGACGGCGCTGCACGAAAGACGTTACAGGCGCGCTATCTCACACTGTGAGCCAGGGCGGCACGAATACGCTTGAGCCCGATCAGGCCGCTTCGATATCGGCTGTCTCGGCGGCTTCCATCGCGTCGAGATCGGCAATCACCTCCTCGAATGCGGAAATCGCCTGTTGAACCGCCGCGATCTGCATCAATTCCCAGCCCGTCACCGGACCTGCACGGTTCTGCAAGGCGACCACCAGATCCCGCCGCTGCTCCTTCAGTTGCACCAGCGGCAAACCGTGGTCCGGCAGATGTCTCATCATGTCAAAGCTCCAACGCCCCTCAAGCGGCATAGCGACAGGCTAGCGGGCGGCGCTGGCAATCCACTTACGAAAGTCCGGCTAATTTTATCGATCAGGCCAGCGCGGCAGGCGCCGTCATGATGGCGCTGGCCAAAACGTCGCTGATCTTCGCGGTGGCGGCCTCGCTCACATGCAAGCGGTCACCGTGCCCGTCGTCGAGCGCCGACAACGGAATCTGGCCAGCCTCATGCCAGCTCTTCATCAAATTCCAGCGCCCGAAGAGATTGACGTTGGCCGCAGACGTGACCTTCTCGATCCGTCGCTGAATGTCCTCGGCACGCGCCAGCCTGTTCGGCACCGTCACGATCGCCGCGGTATATTGCAGGTCCATCACGATGGCGTCGATGGCCAGCCCCGCCAGCCATCGAAGGCCGACGCGCAGCGCCGCCTCGACCTCATCGGGACTATAGACCTCAGGCCTGTAGGCGGCGTTGGTGCCGACCTGCCAGATGACCAGCGAGGGCTGCTCCGCAATCACGTCGCATTCGAAGCGCGAGAGCTCCTCCGGGGATTCCTGTCCGCCCACACCCCGATTGAGGACGTCGATCAGGCAGCCGAAATTGGTCTTGCGCAGCGCCTGCTCGATCCGGGCCGGGAAAGCGACAATTCCGTTGGTGCCGGCGGTGGACGATGAGCCAAGCGCCACGATCCGGGTCTTGCGCTGCGCATCCAGACTCTGCCTGAACTGTCTGATCGGACGGACAAAACCGGTGGCGACGTCGGGAAATTCGAGAGAGTCTGTCGCCGTCATGGTCACCTCTGACGAACCACGCTTTCTGATTGCAATTGCATGCCCCGGCCGTCCGGCCATTGCAACTCATCGGCAGGGCCATAGTATAACAAGCGGCGCTGTGGGGCGCGTCAACGGAGACCAGGGACGGAATGAACGGAGCAGTGATTGTCATTACGGGTGCGCAAGGGGCGCTCGGACGCAGCGTGGCCGATCTCGCGCTCGCACGGGGCGCGCATGTGGCCGGGATCGATCATGCCCAGGCCGAAATCCCGGCGAGTGACGACCGCATTGAGCTCGGAGGTGTCGACCTCTCCGACCCCGAGCAGGCAAAGGTCGCGATCGACTCCGTCGCCGCCCACTTCGGCACTCTGGATGCGCTGATCAACATCGCCGGCGCGTTCGCGTTCGAGACCACGGCCGACGGCGACGATTCCGTCTGGGAGACGATGCATGCGCGAAACCTGATGACCGCGCTGCACGCCTCGCGCGCGGCGATCCCGCATCTCGTCCGCTCCAGCACGGGCCGCATCGTCAACATCGGCGCCATGGGCGCGCTCCAGGCCGGTGCCGGCATGGGCCCCTATGCTGCGTCCAAATCGGGCGTGCATCGCCTGACGGAAGCGCTCGCGGCAGAATGGAAGGGCAAGATCACCGTCAACGCCGTTTTGCCGTCGACGATCGATACGCCGGCCAACCGCGCCAGCATGCCCAAGGCCGATTTCGACAAATGGGTGACGCCGCAGGAACTCGCGGAGGTCATTCTGTTTCTCGCTAGCGACGCCGCGAGCGGCGTGACCGGCGCACTGATACCGGTTGTCGGCCGGGTGTAGCGAAGCCAGCCGGTCACCCCGACTTGGCGCTGACATCACCGGACTCGGCGGGCTAGACTCGCGCGCGCTCTGAGTCGCACACATCGGACGGCCCCTTGGAAACCGCGCTCTACCTTCCCGTCAAACGCTTCCTCGAAAACCTTGGCTTCTCGGTCAAGGGGGAAATCGGCGGTTGCGACGTGGTGGCGCTCAAGGGCGACGACCCGCCGGTGGTCGTCGTCTGCGAGCTGAAGCAGGTCTTCAACCTGGAACTGCTGCTGCAGGCGGTCGATCGGGCTGGGGCCTGCGATGAGGTCTGGGTCGCAGCAAATCTGTCAGCACGTGGCAAGGGTCGTGAAAGCGACTCCCGCTACCGCAATCTGTGCCGCCGGCTCGGCTTCGGCATGCTGGCCGTGACCTCAGCCGGAGACATCGAAGTGCTGGTGCGGCCGCCTACCACCGCGCCGCGCAAGAACCCCAAGAAGCGTTCGCGTCTCGTGATCGAGCATCAGCGGCGCAAGGGCGACCCCGTCGCTGGCGGCTCGACCCGGGCTCCCATCATGACGGCCTATCGGCAGCAGGCGCTGGCCTGCGCCTCGGCGCTCTCGGGCGGGCCGAAGCGCGTCCGCGACCTCCGCGCGGAGATTCCGGATGCGCCGAAGATTCTGCAGCGTAACGTCTACGGCTGGTTCGACCGCGCCGAGCGCGGTGTCTATGTCCTCACAAAAGCCGGCCTCGCGGCCTTGCGCCGCTGGCCCCAGGATATCCACATGACGCAGGTACCGTTGCCCAATCGCGACATGGTGAACGCATAGCTGGGCTGCCCCGCGGAATATATATTGCAATGCAACAATCCTGCTTCTAGGTATCCCGGACGATTCACGAGGCCCCCATGAGCGAAGATTGGAACACCAAGTACGGTCCGCGTCGCGTCAGGCGTGATCCCCCGACTCTGGAGGAAGCGATCTTCGCCGCGTCAGGCATTACCGACGACGTGCAGGCCCAGGCCGAGATCGCGTCGGCGCTGATGGGTCTGCCGCTCGAGCAGGTGCTGCCCGAGGTGAAGAAGGCAGTCCGCGTTGCCGCGCGCACCAACACGCGCGTCATCACGGCCGACCAAGGCACGCAGCAGCGTGCCGTCGTGGTCGAGCGCCGCACCGTGCGCCGCTTCAATTTCGACAAGCGCACCGGCACCTGAACGCCTTCCGGGGCGCATCGGCCAATGCAATCAAACGAAAAGGCGCGGCAGCGGTGATCGCTGTCGCGCCTTTGTCATCGCAGCAACGGCTCGGCTCAGGCCGCGCGCTTGTCGCCGTACATCCGGGTCACGAGCTTCCAGCAGGCCCGGTTGAGGGTGAAGAACGCACGCGCGGCCGCGATCGGCGCATCGATCACGAGCTTCGCCAGTTGATCCTGAGGCTGCTCGCTCAGATCGATCGTGCCGGTCGATTCGCCGTGACGGAACGCCAGATGCGCGCCGAATTTGGCCGCGAGCGCCCGCATCGCATGGTTCTGCGATCCGGTCGTGACACGAAGCTTGCGATAGCCCTTCCACCGCGCCTCCGAGATCACGCGCTGGAACAGCAGGCTGCCGACCCCGCGGCGGCGCACGCAAGCCTCCACGCTGAACGCAATCTCCGGAAGCCCGTCCTCGGACTGCTCCGGCGGATGCAACTCGGCGGCGCCGCGCACCATGCCGTTTTCCATGTAGGCGACGACGATCGTGCCATCGGCCGCACAGCGGGCGGCATAGCGTTCGATGAAACTGTCATCGAGGAAGCCGTTGAATCGATCGTGCCGGCTTTCCGCATCGAGCCGCAACAGATGATCGCGCAGCAACGGCAGTTCTTCGTGCTGGCTGAGCGTCCGCACATAGCCGAAGCCCGGCCGGGGACGAAAAGTATCTACCTGTGACACTGCCTGAGACTCCTCTCGAGAGCCCTCGCACACAGACGTCTTTCCCTAGACAGAAGTTATATTGTGCATCGCAACATTCATTGCAAGCCCCGCGCTCTACGGAGAGAACATGCGGCCATGCAAGGATCGCGTGAGTTAACAATTCGTTTGTGTACGAATCATCACAGCACGAGCTGAGTCTGGGTCACGATCGCGACCAGGCGCCCGTCCTCGGTCTCCACCCGCGTCTGCCATACCTGAGTGCGGCGGCCGCGGTGCACGGGCGTGGCGGTTGCGGTCACCACGGTCCCCTCCTTGGCGCCGCCGATGAAGTTGGTCTTGCTCTCGATGGTTGTGGTGCCCTTGGCATCCTGCGGCAGGTTGATCACGGTCGCAGCCGCGCCGACGGAATCAGCGAGCGCCATCACGGCGCCGCCGTGGATGGTGTGATGCAGGGTGCACAGATCCGGCCGCACCAGCATCTGCGCCACGACGCGATCGGCGCTGGCCTCGGTGAAGGTGACGCCCTTCAAGTCCGCGAACGGCATCTTCATCGCATTGATCTTGTCCAGCGGCGTCATACCGTTCCGATCCTTGCGCACGGACGACACGTCTCCCCGTGCCTTCACCGCACCCTGGATGCGCCGAGCCCAGACCGCGCGGCAATGACCTCCGAGGTCATTGCCGCGACGGCCTTGCGCTCACGCCTTCTCGACTCCACACCACTCGGCGATGAACAAGGCCATGGTCTTGGTCGCCTGGCGTAGCGAGTCGAGATCGACATATTCGTTGAAGCCGTGCATCGCCGCGCCGGTCGCGCCGAAGCAGAGGCTGGGGATGTTGTAGTTGAGCCCGTAGAAGCGGGTATCCGTGAGCGCCGTGAAGACGAGGTCCTGCACCTCCCCGCCGTAGACGGCGGTGAAGGCCTTGCCGAACGCCGCCTCCGGCTCAGCCGAATTGGTCAACTCGTATCCTTCGGACAGGAATCCGGACCACTCGACCACCGGCGGATTGTTGGAGAGGAAGCGGTGATCGCGCGAAGCCGCGGCGACGCAGGCGAGAATCTCGTTCTGGCAGTCCTTGACCGACCAGCCCGGCAGGATGGCGATGCGGCAATCGACGTCGCACCAGGCCGGCACGCTCGAGGCCCAGTCGCCGCCTTTGATGATGCCCGGATTGAAGTTGATCGGATGATTGAGCGTCTTGAAATGATGGTCGCTCTTGGCGCGCTCGTTCCAGTCCGCTTCGAGCTTCTCCAGCGCATGGATCAGATGATAGCTCGCCTGGATCGCATTGGCGCCGACGCCGGCTTCGAACACATGCGCGGGAAAGCCGCGCACCTTGAGGCGGAACCAGATCACGCCAACCTGAGAGCGCACCATCTTGCCGCTGGTCGGCTCGGGGATGAAGCAGGCATCCGCGCGGTAGCCGCGCTGCAAGGTCGACAGTGCGCCGACGCCGGTGCTCTCCTCCTCGATCACGGACTGGACATGAATGCGCGCCGTCGGCTTGAAGCCGGCCGCCTTGATGGCATCGAGCGCATAGAGTGCGCCGATCGTCCCGGACTTCATGTCGCAGGCGCCGCGGCCATACATTCGTCCGTCGCGGATCACCGGCGAGAACGGCGGCGTCTCCCACATCTCGAGCGGGCCGGCGGGTACCACGTCGCAATGCCCCTGCAAGATCAGCGATCGCCCGGCCGACGTGGCCGGCCGGTAGGTTCCAACCACGCTGCGCGCCTTCGAGAAGTCGTGCTCGATCGGGCCGTAGCCGCGCATGTCCTTCAGATCGTCGAGATCGATGTGCCAGTCGTCGACCTCGTAGCCGCGCACACGCAGGAGATCGCCGAACATGTCCTGGCACGGCCCTTCGGCGCCGCGGGTCGAGGGGATGGCGACGAAGTCGCTCGTGGTCGCAAGCTGCCGGTCGAAGTGGGCATCGACGGCGTCGACGATGCGCTGCGTAGTGTTCTGGGTGATCATGCCTGTCGCGGTTCCAATTGCCGATGACCGCACCAAATCACAATCTGATGCATAGTTGCACCGGATTCGCCGCTGCTTTCAGAATCGCAAGGCCGCTCGTACATTCGCGCATACGAACGACGGTAACATACTTTGGATTTTGGCATGTCGGACCACCGCAATATCCTCTATTTCCTCCTCGGCATTCTCAGCGCGGCGATCATCGTGCTCGGCTACAATTTATATCAGGCCAAGAAGCAGCCCGAGGGTGTCCAGATCAATCTCGGGCCCAAAGGCCTGAAGATCGAAGGGAAGTGATGCGTTCTCAAATCTTCGCGTTCGCGGACGTCGCAGCCTGCCCTCTCGGCGTCCTCGGTATCTTGCTCTTGGTTGCCGCACCCGCGCAGGCGCAATATGTCGGGCGCGAGCAGGACATCACGGATCTCCGGCTCGGCCAGCGGGTGCTGGTCGATGACGGCACCTGCCCCGCCGGCCAGGTGAAGGAGGTATTGGGCTCCAAGATGGCCGAAACCGGCATTGTCCGCACCACGAAATGCGTGCCGCGGTTCGGGCCGAAAAGGAAGTAGCTGATCTCGTTCGATTGGGCCGTCATACGTAGCCGGCCTCCGGCACGTGACCTTCCGCACAGTCCTGAATCTGTGCATCGACGATGCTCCTGCCCCACGGACAATCTCGGGGACGCAGCATGTCGATGTCAGCGGTGCAGGATCACGGCTTCTTCGAAGCGGCCGACCGGCCGCAGCCGGTCAAGGCCGATTTCAGCCGCTACGCCCTGCTCGGCTATCTGTCGATTGCGCTGGTGTTCGGCGGCTTCGGCGTGTGGGCGGCCTATGCGCCGCTCGATCGTGCGGCGATCGCACCGGGCACCGTGTCCGTCTCCGGCGATCACAAGGTGGTTCAGCACCGTGAGGGCGGAATCATCAGGGAGATTCTGGCCAAGGAAACTCACGCCGTGCATCGCGGCGACCTGCTGTTTCGGCTGCAGCCGACGGAGGCCCAGGCCAACACCGACCTCCTGCGCAAGCAGATGGACGCGGCGCTGGCCGAGGAGGCGCGCCTGCTCGCCGAGCGCGGCAATGCGCGGATGGTCACATTTCCCGACGCGCTGCTCAACCGCCAGAACGTGCCGGAGGCGGCGCTTGCCATCGCCGACCAGCAGCGGTTGTTCGTCGAGCGTCGCAATGGCCTGATCAGCCAGATCAACATCCTCAACTCGCAGATCGCCCAGCAGCAGCAGGAGCTCGCCGGCCGCGACCGCCAGCGCGCAGCGCTCTCCGCGCAGCTCGCGAGCTTCGAGACGCAGATGAACAATGTGCGCCCGGCCGTCGCCGCAGGCTATTATCCGCGCAACAAGTTCCTTGAGCTGGAACGCGAGCGCGCCCGCGTCGAAGGCGACCTCGGCCAGGCGCAGGCCGACGTCGCGCGGCTGACGCAGACGGCGGCACAGACGCGCCTGCAGATCGATCAGACGCTGCAGAAATATCTGACCGAGGTCGGCCAGCAGCTCGACGGCACCCGGGCCAAGCTGTCGGACCTGCGCGAGAAGCTGGTCATCGCCGAGGACGTGCTGCGCCGGGTCGACATCCGCGCCGAGCGCGACGGCATCGTCATGAACATGAAAGTCCACACCGTCGGCGCCGTCGTGAAGCCCGGCGATACGCTCGCCGAGATCGTTCCGGTCGGCGAAGGCGTCGACGTGATGGCGCACGTCTCGCCGCGCGACATCGAGAGCGTCGCGATCGGCCAGAGGGCCGAGGTGCGCTTCTCCAATTTCTCCTCGCGCACCACGCCGACGATCTTCGGCAAGGTCACGAGCGTCTCGGCGGACGCGATGTCCGACGAGGCGAGCAAACAGAGCTACTATTCGGCGCGCGTGGTGATCGACTATTCGACCATCCCGCCCGAGATCGCCGAGAAAATCCTGCCGGGCATGCAGGCCGACGTCATCATCTCCACGGGAGAGCGCACCGTGCTCGAATATCTGGTCGGCCCGCTGCTCAACACGCTCGCCAAGACGTTCCGTGAGAAATGAGCCGAGAGCACCTATACCGACCGCGCCGGTGGCGTGCCCGCAACGACTGCAAGGTCGCGGGCACGCCGCACGCCGATGGCGTCCAGTTCGCGACCCTGTTCGGGATCGGCAAGCCTCTCACGCATCGCTCCATCCAGATCAACAAGGCCGGCAGCTGTCGCCACGCCCCCGGACATTGCGAGCTGCCAGCCTCTGGTCTCCGCCAATTCAGCCAGAAGCGCCGGCCACTCCGTCCCAAGTCCGAGCACAGCCACCTGCGAGGTGCGTCCAAGGGTCAGTTGCCCGACAACGATGTCGCCAAGGTGAGCACCAATCGCCAGCTCCACGGGCCGACCGATCTCCGCGGCGATCTTTTCGTTGACGCGGTCCATGACCACGTCCATGGCGCCGATCGCCTGCAGCGCATCGCGGCAGCCTTGTTCTGCTCCCTGCTCCTCGCCGAAGACGGCGAGCACGCCGTCGCCGAGGAAACGATCGATGCGCCCGGACCGGGCTTCGATGGCTCCGCCAATGGCGCCGAAGATCTCGTTCATCATGAAGCCGAGGTCGGAGGGCAACCGGTCGCGCGCGATGGTCGCCACCGCGCGGACCCGAACATGAACCAGACACACCGCGCGGCGCTCAGCCTGGAGGCCGTCGACGGCGGGCACCCTCTCCTCTCGTTGGCCGCCGACGAGACGCGTGATCGTCAGCGGCGCCCCAGGGCGGATCTGGCAGGCCAGGCGCACATTCACCGGTGCCGCCAATTCGGCGAGCATGACACGCTCCGCGTGGCCGGGCGGCGCCAACGTCTCCGCTCCTTCATCGACCCGGACGCGGCAGAGACCGCAGCGGGCGCGGCCGCCGCATTCGGCCTGGAGCGACAGCCCATGACTGCCGACGATCTCCAGCAGCGTCGGACCGACCGCGGCCTGCACCGTAGCGCCGCCCGTGACGGCAACGGCAATCTTCGGCGCTGCGAGCGATGCGACGTGGCGGAACACGATGATCGTCACGCCTGCAACGAGCAGCGCGACGGCCGCGATCTGCGCCGAAACCTGCAGCAGGGCAATCCACTTGGCGTCGAGTTCGCTCGGCCAATGGGTGACCTCGCGCATCTGCTCGGCCATGCCGGGATTGCCGAGCAGCGCGGCGACGGCGCGTCCAGACACCACGAAGCCCATCAGCGCCGCCAACGGCAGCGCGACGGCGAGGACGAACAGCAGCGGCTGCATCACGCGATACCAGCCCCGGAATTTCAGCCAATGATGCAGGCCGACGCAGCCGTGGATCCAGACCAGCAGCAGCAGCGCAGTCTGAATCCACGTCGCCTTGGGCCACAGCAGCGCCAGCGCATAGAGGTAGCCGTCCTGAACGCCGAACAGAGCATGAGCCATGTGGGTCTCGATGACGTGCGGCAGCAACAACACTGGGATCGCAAATCCGGTGGCGATCTGAACAAGCTCCCACGAGGACAGCCGCCACGTGCCGCGCTCAACCGTCTTGGTGAACGCAAGCACGGCATGGGCGAGCAGTGCCGCCGCCAGCACGATCATTCCCGGCCACGATCGGGTGACGACCAATCGCCATTCCTGCACCTCGTCCATCGCCTCGAGGCTGAACAGACCCACCGCATGGTTGAGAAAATGCGTCGCAGCGAAGGCAAACAGGACGAGGCCCGACACGAGCCGGATGTTCTGGGAGGTTACGGCAGGCATGAGGTCACTGTGATTCAGGCAAGTGCGAAATCTGGGCACGGCTGATCCATCCGGTAGCGGCTGCAACCGGCCAACTCAAGCGCCGGCAGATCCGCCTCGAGCTATGTGAGGTCAGTCACGGTCGACGACGGCTGCCCAGGCCAAGCTCCCCAGCACCATCGCAAGGGGATCCGACATGACGAGCACCACCCGAAGCCCGCTGGGAACCGCGCTCCGCGCGTGCTTTCCCGCGCTCACCGCGACCTTCGTGCTCAGCCTCTTCATCAATGCGAGCATGCTCGCCTCGCCACTCTACTCCATGCAGGTCTATGACCGCGTGCTCACCAGCCGCAATCTCGGCACGCTGGTCATGCTGACGCTCATCGTCGGTGTTTTCCTCGTGCTGTATGGCGTCCTCGAATTCGCCCGTTCCGGCGTTCTGGCCCGTGCCGGCGTGCAGTTCGAAGGCACGCTGCGCCACCCGCTGTTCGAGACGATGATGAAGGCGGAGCTGTCGCCGCGGCATCGCTTCGGCCAGCAGATCATCCGTGACGCCGAGACCATCCGCGACTGCATCTCCAGCGGCACCGCCGCCATCGCCTGCGATCTGCCGTGGACGCCGGTGTTCGTCGCGCTGTGCTTTCTGCAGCACGCCTATCTCGGAATCCTCTCTTTGCTCGGCGCGACGGTGCTGTTCTCGCTGGCGCTGCTCACCGAATTCTACACCCGCGCCAGCGTCGAGCGCACCAACGCGCTGGCCAACGAGGCCTCGCGCTTCGTCGCGGCGGCGCTGCGCAATGGCGAGGTCGTGCGCGGCCTCGGCATGGGCGACATCGTCATGGACCGCTGGAGTTGCCGTCAGTCGGCGATGGTCGATGCCCACAGCACCCTCGTCGAGCGGGGCGCGGCGATGCATTCCGTGACCAAGTTCGCGCGCATGGCGGTGCAGACCTCGCTGCTGTGCATCGGCGCCTGGCTCGCGATCGAGCAGCAGATCTCGCCCGGCGCGATGATGGCGACGTCGATCATCATGGGCCGCGCGCTGGCGCCGGTCGAGCAGGTCGTCGGGCAGTGGAAGCGCATCATCGCATTTCGCTCCGCCTATCGCCGGCTGGAGGAGCTGTTCCAGGCCCTGCCAGTCACGGCTGCGCCGACGGCGCTGCCGACGCCGCGCGGCGACATCGACGTCGAGAACGCCGTGGTGTGGCCGCCGGCGGCCGGCCGCCCCTCGGTCAAGGGCGTCAGCTTTTCGCTCAAGGCCGGCGAGAGCCTCGCTATCGTCGGCGCCTCCGCCAGCGGCAAGTCGAGCATGGCGCGCGCCATGGCCGGGGTCTGGCCGCTGCGCGAAGGCGTGATCCGCATCGACGGCGCCGCCTACAGCCAATGGGACCCAAACCGGCTTGGCAAGCACATCGGCTACCTGCCGCAGGACATCGAGCTGTTCTCAGGCACCGTCGCCGACAACATCGCCCGGCTTGCGAAGGTCGACGAAGCAGCCGTTGTCGCTGCCGCCAAGGCCGCCGGCGCGCATGAGGTCATCCTGCGCCTGCCCAACGGCTACGACACGCCGATCGGCGAAGGCGGCGTGGCATTGTCCGGCGGCATGCGGCAGCGCGTCGGCCTCGCCCGCGCGCTCTACGGCAATCCGCGGCTCTTGATCCTCGACGAGCCGAACTCGAACCTCGACGAGGACGGCGAGCGGGCGCTGGCGCACGCCCTGGCCCAGGCGAAGACCGCCGGTCGCACCGTGATCGTCGTCACTCACCGTCCGCAGCTGTTGGCGCATGTTGACCGCATCATGGTGATGGCCTTCGGCAAGACGCTGGCATTCGGCCCGCGCGACGAGGTGATCGCCAAGATGCGCGGCCAGCGTGTCGTCATCGCCCACGACCGGGCGACCGCCAGCGCAGCGGCCTGAACGAACCCAGTGCAGATCGCACATCGCAAGGAGCCGGTCATGATCAAGTTCACATCGTCAACGAGGACCCTGCAGCTGGCCTTCGCGACCGCCGTCCTGCTGCCGATCTCGGCTTCGGCGGAGACACCAATGACCGCGCGGCAGATGCTGGCTCACGCGCAAACCCAGGCCCTCAATGTCCCCAGCGATATCAGGAAGCCCGAGTTGGACCGCAGCGAAAAGATCACCAGCGAGGCCGCCTCCGCAGGCAATGCCGCCATCGCCGCCCCGCTTCCGGTCATCGAGCCGCCGGCGGCGATCTCGCCGCCAGCCCCGGCGCTCACCTCACTGGCTGCGCCCGTCCCGGCGCCTGAGGCAGCTTCATCGCAGACGCGTACCAACTCGCTCACGGCCGCCGCGCCCGTTGCTGAAGCTGCCAAGACGTCGAATCCAGTGCTCGCGACATCCCCCGCGGCGGTCACCACCGAAGCACGCCCGATGGCACCAGCCCCGACTCCGCCGGTCACGGCCGCAGCTTCACCGGTGCTGGTCCCCGCGATCGCTCCTGTTGCCGCGCGGCCCCGGTCCGGCCTCCCGGCCGCGGCGGCCACACAGGCCACGGGGACGCAACCGGCCGCCTCGTCGTCCGCCGAAAAGCCTGCTCCTGCGCGGCATCAGCCAACCCGCGCCGGCGCGGCAGCGGCCCGCCCTGCGCCCAAGCCTGCTGCGAGATCGTCGAGACACAGCGACGAGGTTGCCATCAGTACCCGGATCTCGCGCATCATGCGCCGGCCGGACGTGCAGTCCTTGATGTCGCAATATGGCCTGGACTGACAACGAGCACCGCCGGACGATGGACGCTGATCGAGATCAGGCCCAGCGGCTGATCAGTTGGCCGGATCGAACATGCACTGCAGCGCGGGTTTCGCGATCTTGGTGAACGTGGGACCGATCTCCGCTCGCTTCGGTGCGGGCACCCAATCGGTCTCGATGGTCGGCACGCCGGTCTCGCTGATCCCGCGCAGCAGCGCCTCGCGCAAGTCGGCATCCTCCACCATCGCGGCCGCATGATCATGCAGGCAGGAGCAGACAGCTTCGGGATGCGTCCACCGGTCGAGCATATGAGGCGCACACAGCCGTACGAACTCGCCGCGCAGATCTGGCAATCGGGTCGTCGTCCGCGCCTCGACGGAGGACCAGAAGAGGCACGACAGCGCGGCAAGCGCCGCAGCATCCAGTCGAAAACACATGGTGGACCGCTGGTTCTTGTTTTTTGTCATGTCATCCACGCGGGCCGGGACAACACGATTCGCATGTCGCTGATGCTTTCATACCCGCTTCACGTTTCAAGCGGTCTGCGGCACGGGCACAAAATGGTTTCATGGCCCCTCCGCTTCGTTTCATCGCGACCACCCGACGACACAGAATACAATCTAAACGAGAGTGACCTAAAGCACCACCCGCTTTGACCGCGCCAGCGCCATCCAAGGCAACCGTCAATCTGCCGACGGAGAGCTTCTTAACGACCTTGCGTTAATCGTGGCCGGCAGGGTGAACCTCCCAGCTCACCACGGCAACCCAGCAGCGCGGCGCGTTGGGAGACGACGTTGCTCCCTCAGGGTCACCATGGACAAGCGCTTGCACACACCCAAGCCGAAGGTATCTCGCCGCAGCTCCCTGGCTACGCCGATGGCGCAGCAGCGGACCGAGAGCTACGCCGCCTCGGCCCCACAGAGCCTGGTGCGGCTGATCGGCTGCCACGATCCCGCCAAGCACAAATTGCCCAGCGAGGCTTTCGGCAGCCGATCGTCTCTTGGCACATCCCTTATTGAATGAAATCGCCGCACTTCTGGACTGCGCCGTCATCGGCTTTGCCCCAAGGCATGATCGGGACGGAGGAGGTCGAGTTCTTCGGCGAGCCCTCGATCAGCCTGTCCGAGTAGACCATGTAGACCAGCACGTTGCGCTTGGCGTCGCAGCCGCGAACGATCTGCATCTTCTTGAAGAACAGCGACCGCCGCTGCCGGAACATGTCGTCGGCCTGTTCGAGCTTGCGCTTGAACCTGATCGGGCCGATCTGCCGGCATGCGAGCGAGATGTCGGAGACCTCCTCGGCCAGGCCCAGCCAGCCGGCATATCCGCCCTTCTGCGGCACCGTGAAGTGGCAGGCGACGCCCTCGACCTCTGGATCATCAACGCCATAGGTCGCGAGCTTGTCATTCGGGCTGAGCAATTTGAACACGGTCGACCGACGGAAGATCAGATCCGGCTCGTCTGCGGCGTATGCTGAGATGACAGGCGAGGACAATCCGATAAGCAGTAGGCAAGCGAGGGTTTTCAGCCACAGATCAAACCGTTTGGTGGCTCTGAACGACATGTCGGTCTCCGTTATACCGCCGATGCTCGGCATACCGCCCATGTAGGGACACAAATGCCTGCAAGGAAGGCGCTCCAGCCCGTGACCTTCCACTACCCGTTTAACGGGATGTGAGGCTTTTCTGCTACGATTGGAACGAAATCACGCAGGGCAGAAGCCCCAAGCTGGTGAACGCAGACTCCGTCTGCGACACTAAAGACCAGATGGTTCTTGAGGATTTGCCGGAATGCTCTGCGTTCGTGCGGCCGCCAGGGGGCGGTTCTATTGTGCAGCAATCGTTTCAGTTCCGCTTGCCCTCGCAGCGACTTCACAGGCTGACGCAGCGTCTTATTACTACTGGAACGACTCTCAGCCCGTCACCATTGCTCCGACCTTACGCCCGGCCGCGCCGCGCAAGGCCAAGGCGCGCCACCTCGACAAGCTGAAGACCGAGAAGGAGGCTGCCAAGCCGCAAGGGCCGGTCACGATCGCGGTGTCGATCAACAAGCAGCAGCTCAAGGTCTACGACGCAAACGGTCTGTTCGCGGAAGCGCCGGTCTCGACCGGCATGAAGGGACATTCCACCCCGATGGGCGTGTTCAGCGTCATTCAGAAGCAGAAATTCCATCGCTCCAACATCTATAGCGGCGCCCCGATGCCGTTCATGCAGCGCATCACCTGGTCGGGCGTCGCGCTCCATGCGGGCGTACTGCCCGGCTACCCGGCCTCGCATGGCTGCATCCGCATGCCGCCAAGCTTTGCAACCCGATTCTATGGCTGGACGCGGATGGGATCCCGGGTCCTGGTCACGCCGAACGAGGTGGCTCCTGCGAGTTTCTCGCATCCGATGCTCGCTGCACTGAAGGCGCCGCAGCCGAGCGCATCGGTGCAACCCGATGCGACTGCGCCGGCGGCGATCAAGTCGGACAAGGGCGCGGCCGTCACCACCGCGATCACAGTCGCGACGACGGATCTGCGCGCCACGATCGGTCATGCCGAGAGCCCGCGCTCCGGCGAAGGATCGCCCGCCGCGTCGCGCCAGGTGCAGACCGCCGACGCCGCCAACGCCAACGGACTCCCACCGATGGTCTCGGATGCTTCCCCAAGCGTCGAACCATCGCGCTCGCCACCGGTGGAGGTTCAAAGCAATACTGCCGATCTGAAGCCCAGTGTCGCCGAGACCAAGATTGAGCCTGCGACCGCCGACGCAGAGGCCAAGTCTGCCCCCGGCGACGTCGCTCCGGCGAGCGAGCCAACGAATGCTGCGCAGGTGGCCGCTCCGGCTGTCGAGAAGCCGGCTGAGGCATCGAATGCCGAAGCCACCGGTTCGACCGAACTCAAGCCTGCCGAGTCCAAGCCGCCTGAGTCCAAGTCGGTAGAGTCCAAGCCTGCCGACGCCCCGATCGCGGACCAGCCTGCGTCGCCGTCCACACCGGCGGCAGAGGCACCGGCGAAGGCGGTCGATCCCAACGATCTCGCCAAGGATCAGTCGCGTGTTGCCGCGCCGGACAAGCCGATTGCGCCCAAGCCCGAATTGAAGCGCAACAGCCAGATCGCGATCTTCATCAGCCGCAAGGATTCGAAGCTGTACGTGCGGCAGAACTTCGCTCCGGTGTTCAACATCCCGGTCACCATCGCACCGGGCGACAAGCCGCTCGGCACCCACGTGTTCACCGCGACGGCTGACAAGGCCGATCCGGCGACGATGCGCTGGTCGGTCGTCTCGCTGCCCTCCTCGGCGCGGAGCACCGCGGCGAACGATGGTGCCGCCAAGGCGGTCCGGCGCGGCAAGAAGTCCGCGGGCGCCGATGCCGAGCTGAAACAGGTCGTTCAGCTGAGCAGCGCAGCCGAGGCGCTCGATCGCATCACCATTCCCGCCGACGTGATGGCGTGGCTCGGCGAAGCCCTGTCGACCGGAAGTTCGCTGATCGTCTCCGATCAAGGCATCAACCAGGGCGAAACCGGCGAGGGCACGGACTTCATCCTTTCGCTGCGCTGAAGACCGATCACGTCCCTCTTTCCGCCCCACCGCAGGGGTATCCCGTGCCGCAATGCAGTCTGATCCAGCGCAACGTCGCGGCCGTTCACGCAGCGGCCGGTCGAGCGCGGGCACATTCATGCTGACGGGGCTGGCTCTGCTCAGGGAGATTCACATGATCAATCGCAGGATGGTTGTTCTCGGCATCGGCGCCTCGTTGTCGGGCGCGGCGCTCACGTCGCAGGCGGCTCATGCCGACAATGCGGTGACCAAGATGACCGCCTACCGCTTCTCCTTCCCGGCGCTGGCCGGTGAGCCGATTCGGCTCGCCGATTTCGCCGGCAAGCCGGTGCTGGTCGTCAACACGGCCTCGCAGTGCGGCTACACCCCGCAATACACCGGCCTCCAGAAGCTGTGGAGCGAGTTCCATGAGCGCGGGCTGACGATCATTGCCGTGCCGTCCAACGACTTCAACCAGGAGCCCGGAATCGCCGGCGACATCGCCGAGCTGGCCAACAAGGACTATGGCGTGACCTTCCCGATGACCGCCAAGGCGGTGGTCACCGGTTCCAACGCCCACCCGTTCTACCGCTGGGCCGCCGAGGCGCGGCCCAAGGAGACGCCGCGCTGGAACTTTCACAAATATCTGATCGGCCGTGACGGCTACATCGCCGACGTGTTCGCCTCCTCGGTCGAGCCGACGGAGACGCGGGTCAAGACCGCGGTCGCCCGGCTGCTGGCGAACGGCTGAGCAACACTCGGCAGGAATGCGGCGGAAGCCGGCAACTTCCCCCGTGTTTTTGCCTCGTTTCCTTTTGGCGCCACTCCGGCTGCTGGGCTAATATCCCGGCCGGATGACGGAGCGACTCTCGGCACTGGCGCTCCCGTTGCAACAACCCCGAGGAAACACGATGCGGATTGCAGCAGGATTGGTGTTCGCGAGCTCTTTGGCGGCTTCGCTGTTGACGTCTGGCGTGGCGTGGTCGCAGGCGCAGCGCACGGCGGCGGCACCGACCCCGGCTGCTGCCGCACCCGTACCCGCTCCGGCCGCTGCGGTGCAGACCCAGCCGCCGCGCGCGCCCTGCATGAACCCCGAGGCGCTCGGCGTCGGCCGCACCGTCGAAATCGACACGACCGGCGGTCCAGGCTTCGGCTTCGAGCACTTCAAGGACCTTGACTTCCTGAAGGATCACGAGGTCGTGCTGACCTTCGACGACGGCCCGTGGCCGGAGAACACGCCCAGCGTGCTCAAGGCGCTTGCCGACCAGTGCACCACCGGCATCTTCTTCATCATCGGCAAGCATGCGACCTATTATCCGGAGATCCTGAAGCAGGTCTACAATGCCGGCCATACGGTCGGCACGCACACCTGGTCGCATGCGGCGCTGACCAACAAGAAGCTGACCGAGGATCAGCGCAAGGAAGAGATCGAGCTCGGCATCAGCGCCGTGAAGTGGGCGCTCGGCGGCAACTCGCCGGCGCCGTTCTTCCGCTTCCCGGCCCTGCAGCACCCGCCGGAGATGGTGACCTATCTCGGCACCCGCAACATCGGAATCTTCTCCTGCGATCTCGACTCGTTCGACTTCAAGGCGCGCAATGCGCAGGCGGTGCTCGACGTCACCTTCAAGAAGCTCGACAAGCTCGGCAAGGGCATCATCCTGATGCACGACTTCCACAAGCATACCGCCGAGGCCCTGCCCGAGATGCTGCGCCGCCTGAAGGCCGGCGGCTACAAGGTGGTCGCGATGCGCGCCAAGGCGCCGGTGCAGTCGCTGCCGCAATATGACGAGCAGCTCGCCAAGGTCGCGAAGCTGCCGACAGTGAGCCAAAGGCCGGTCTCGAGCGTTGTGACGACAGTGTCCGAATGAGACAGGATTCCTTTCGTCAGTGACCAAGCTTCGTATCGAAGGTTACGTGATCGTGTCGGCCGACGGGATGTTGGCCGACGCGCACAATGCGATGCCGCCCGCCCTGAAATTCCCCGGCGACGCCGCATTCTTTTCCCAGGCCCTCGATGGCGCCGATCTGATCGTCCATGGCCGCAACTCCTATGAGGACCAGCCGAACTCGCCGAAGCGCCGGCGCATCGTCGTGACCCGCAAGGTCGCGGGGCTGGCGCCGGATCCGGAGAAGCCGCTCTCTACCCTTTGGAATCCGGCGGGCGCCTCCTTCGAAGCCGCCTGTGAAGCCGCGGGCGTCAGCTCTGGCACGGTGGCCGTGATCGGCGGTCCGGTCGTGTTCGAGATGTTCATGGACAGCTACGACAGCTTCTTCCTGTCGCTGGCGCCCCACGTCTCCCTGCCCGGCGGCGCGCCGTGCTTTCCAGGCGTCGGTCCCGACCGATCGCCGCAGCAGGTGCTGACGGCCCACGGCTACACGCCGTCCAATCAGCTGATGCTCGATCCCGCCGACGACGTCAGCGTCACCGCCTGGAAGCGATCCGCTTAAGGCTCCCTCCTAGATATCTCCGTAGGCGCTCTGCTCCGGTGCCTTCGGGCCCTTGCCGTAGCCGAAGATCATGAACAGCGCGCCGATGATCGACAGGTTCTTGAGCGCGTCGATCAGGGTCTTGGCGTTGTCGGGCGGGGTCTGGTTCCAGAAGTCATGGAAGTAGAAGATGGTCGCGCCGACGAACAGGATCATCAGAGCCGCGAAGAAACGCCCGAGAAAGTTGAGCGCGATCATCACACCGGCGAGCACCTCGAACGCGCCGGCCGCGATCGCCAGGATCTGCGGCATCGGCATCTTGGCAGCGGCCTCGAGCTGCGCCGCGTAGGGCGCGAGCATGGTGGGAATCGTGACCTTGGCGGCGATCAGATCAGCGGTGGCGGGAATGCCGAACAGCTTGGTCGCGCCCGTGTAGATGAAGATCACGGCGAACAGAACGCGCCCGAATGTAATGAAACCCGGCATTCTCGCCCTCACGGATCAACTTCAAACGATGTGTCGCCGGCCCACCGGGCCGGATATGTGACGTCGCGAACGCTTTTCAACAATAAAGGCGGGCGGAATACGACCGAAACCGGACGAATTCCGCCACACTTCGATCACGCCGGCACCGTCACGCGAACAGCGTCGGCTGCGCCCTCCCTGCCCGCTCCTGGGCCTCGACGGCGGCCACCGCCGTCATGTTGAGAATGCCGCGCGCCGTCACCGATGGCGTGAGGATATGCGCCGGCCTGGCAGGGCCGATCAGGATCGGCCCCACCGGGACCGCATCCGCCAGCACCTTGATCATCTGATAGGCGACGTTGGCGGCATCGAGATTCGGCATGATCAGCACGTTGGCCGAGCCCTCGAGATTGGAATGCGGCAGGATCGCCTTGCGCGCGGTCGCCGACAGCGCGGTGTCACCCTGCATCTCGCCGTCGGCCTCGAGGTCGGGACGATGCTGCTTCAACAGCGCCGTCGCCTGCCGCATCTTGCGCGACGACTCCGTGTCGTAGCCGCCGAAATCGGAGTGCGACACGAACGCGATCTTCGGCTTGATGTTGAAGCGCGTGACGTGGTTGGCCGCCAGCGAGGCCATCTCGGCGAGCTCCTCAGCGGTCGGATCCGGCCGCACCTGGGTGTCGCCGATGAAATAGGCGCCCTTGCTGGTGATGGTGAGCGCCAGCGCCGCGTAGTCGCTGACCCCCGGCATGAAGCCGATGATCTCGCGGACATGACGCAGATGGCTCATGTAGCGGCCCTCGACGCCGCAGATCATGGCGTCCGCCTCGCCCCTGACGACGGCGAGCGCCGCGATGACCGTGGCGTTGGTGCGCACCACCGTGCGCGCCGCATCCGGCGTGACACCACGGCGGCCGGCGATCTCGATGTAGCTCTGCACGTAAGAACGGTAGCGCGGATCGTCCTCGGGATTGACGAGGTCGAAATCACGCCCGGCCTTGATCGACAGGCCGAAGCGCTTGATGCGGGCCTCGACAACGCTGGGGCGACCGACCAGGATCGGCCGCGCCAGCTTCTCCTCCAGCACCACCTGGGTGGCGCGCAGCACGCGCTCGTCCTCGCCCTCGGCATAGATCACGCGGACCGGCTGCGTCTTTGCCTTGGCGAACACCGGCTTCATCACCAGGCCGGAGCGGAACGCGAAACGCTCCAGCAGCGCGGTGTACTCGTCGAAATTGGTGATCGGCCGCGTCGCGACGCCGGACTCCATCGCCGCCTTCGCCACCGCCGGCGCGATGCGCAGGATCAGGCGCGGATCGAACGGCGACGGGATCAGCGACCCCGGGCCGAAGCCCTGCGTCTCGCCGCTATCGAAGCCGCGGCTCACCGCGTCCGAGGGCGGATCCTGGGCGAGCTGCGCGATCGCATCGACCGCGGCCTGCTTCATCGCCTCGTTGATCGCGGTGGCGCCGACGTCGAGCGCGCCGCGGAAGATGAACGGGAAGCACAGCACGTTGTTGACTTGGTTCGGGAAGTCCGAACGCCCGGTGCAGATCATCGCGTCGGGCCGTGCGGCGCGCGCCTCCTCCGGCATGATCTCCGGATTTGGATTGGCGAGCGCCATGATCAGCGGCTTCTCGGCCATCTGCTTGAGCAGCTCCGGCTTCAGCACGCCGCCGGCGGATAGCCCGAGGAAGATGTCCGCGCCACCGATCACATCGGCGAGCGTCCGCTTGTCGGTCTTCTGCGCATAGACCGCCTTCCACGGATCCATCAGCGTGTTGCGGCCCTCATGGACGACGCCGTCGATGTCGCAGACCCAGATGTTCTTGCGCTGCGCGCCCATCGACACCAGCAGATTGAGGCAGGCGATCGCGGCGGCGCCTGCGCCCGACGTCACGATCTTGACCTCGGAGAGCTGCTTGCCGGACAGCGACAGCGCGTTCTTGATCGCGGCGCCGACGATGATTGCAGTGCCGTGCTGGTCGTCATGGAAGACCGGGATCTTCATCCGCTCCTTGAGCCGCGCCTCGATCTCGAAGCACTCCGGTCCCTTGATGTCCTCGAGGTTGATGCCGCCGAAGGTCGGCTCCAGCGCCGCGACCGTCTCGACCACCCGGTCGATGGTATCGGCCGCGATCTCGATGTCGAATACGTCGATGCCGGCGAATTTCTTGAACAGGACCGCCTTGCCCTCCATCACCGGCTTGGAGGCCAGGGGGCCAATATTGCCGAGGCCGAGCACAGCGGTCCCGTTGGAGACGACGGCCACCAGGTTGGCCCGCGCGGTCAGCGATGCCGCCTCGGCCGGGTTGTTGGCGATCTCGGTGCACGCAGCGGCGACGCCCGGCGAATAGGCCAGCGCCAGGTCGCGCTGATTGGCGAGCGGCTTGGAGGCCTGGATCTCCAGCTTGCCGGGCCGCGGCAGGCGGTGATAGGCCAGGGCTGCGGAACGAAGATCTTCAGAATAGGACGACGACATACGTGCTCCAGCGTTTCCGACCCGGATTTTTGGTCTCTTGAGTCTCGGTCAGACGTCGGTTTTTCCGGCCGGTGGAAGCGCATGTGATGCACGCTGGGCGGCTTTCATGCAACATCCGAAACCATGCTCGCCGGCATCCCGGGCCAGCGATTCCCCAATTCGCAGAAGCACATCCCTACTCCATCGATTTCATTGAGACCATCACCACTTGCTGCCTAAGCCTTGGGCGGAGCACATCAAATGACCCGTATCGTGATCGGAATTCTCACGGCTGTCGCGCTGGCCGTCGCTGGCCTCGTCGGCGTGCCCTGGTACGCCCAGAGCCGCGCCGAGCGCGAGGTCGAGGCGAGCTTTGCCCAGATCCGGCAGAGTGGCGCCACGGCAACCCATGGCAAGGTCGCCTTCGACCTGTGGAGCCGCAAATTGACAATCGCCGACGTCAAGCTGGAATCGGCGACCCAGCCGCCGGCCAGCGTCACGCTTGGCACCGTCACCGCGACCGGCCTGAGCCAGCCTGATTCCGAGCATGTCACGGCTGCCAGCATCGAGATCGGCGACATCGCCATGGCCGGCCAGATCCCCGGCCCCTCGCCGCTGCGCCTGAGCTACAAGCTGCCGCAACTGGTGGTGAAGGATTACGCCGGCCCGGCGCGGTTCGCGGCGATCCCGGCCGGGGCGGGTGCGCTCGAGACCACCCGCGCCCTCGCTCAACAGCTCGCCACCGTCAGCGCCACCTCGGCCACGGTGCCGCGGGTCACCGGCACGATGGAAGGCGGCGCCGCGGTCGGGCCGACCGAATTCGGCTATTCCGGGCTGGTGGTGGACGGCATCAAGGGCGGCCGCATCGACAACTACAAGATCCAGGAAGTCACCTTCAGCACGGCGGCGCAGCCGCCGAACGGCAAGGTCGAGACGGTGCGCGGCCGCATGCTCGACATCGTGACCAAGGACATCGACGTCAACGCCATCGTCGCCCTGTTCGCGACCGAGTCCGCCAAGGACGATCGTGCCATCCGCCTGAGCGGCTCCGCCGGGATGGGCCTCTACGAGATCACGTCCGATCTCGGCATGCGCATGCACATCGACGCCCTGACGATGGACGAGTTCGGCGTGCGGCCGTCGCGCATCCAGCTGCCCGCGCTGGTCGCTGCCCTGACGCCGACCTCGCCGCGAACGAGCGCCATGACGCCCGACCTCATCGACAAGGTGGCCAGCATCTATGACGGCGTCCTGTTCAAGAACGTCGAGGTCCGAGGTCTGGCGGTCGAGACTCCCGACGGCCCGGTCAAGGTCGCGCTGACGCGGTTCGACCTCGACGACGGCAAGGGCGACGTCGCGTTCGAGGGCTTCGACGGACGGACCCCGAACGGACCGGTCAAGCTCGGCCGCTTCGCGGTCAAGCGCTTCGACATGGGCGGTATGCTGCGCCAGACCGCCAAATTCGCCGTGCCCGGCGCCAAGCCCGGTGCGGCCGAAGCCCTGGCGCTGTTCAAGCTGATCGGCGGCATCGAGCTGAAGGGGCTGACGACCTCCTACAAGGCGAGCACCAAGCCGGTGCAGATCGACAATTTCAGCCTCGACTGGGGCCAGTTCGTCGGCCCCATCCCGACCCAGGCGCACCTGGTGGCCAAGATGGCCGGACCTCTGGATGCGTCCAATCCGGCGCTGCTGCCGCTCCTCGTCGCCGGCATCGACACCGCCGCGTTCGACGCCGATCTCGGCCTCGGCTGGACCGAGAGCTCGGGTGCGTTCGCGCTCCAGCCCTTCAAGCTCGAGGTCAGCAACCTCATCGCAGCCTCGGCCAATGTCTCGCTGTCGCAGGTGCCGCGCGACGTGTTCACCATCGACCTGCAGCAGGCCACGACGGCAGCGGAGCAGATCGAGGCCAGCGGGCTGGAATTGACCCTGCGCGATCTCGGCGCGGTGGACGTGCTCGTCGCCAACTACGCGCGCGGTCATGCGATCACGCGCGATGCCGCGCGCAAGGCGCTGGTCGACAGCATCAAGGCGATCGGTGCCCAGGTCGCCGCCGACAACATCGATGTCGCCAGCGCCGTCGAGGCCATCAGCCGTTTCGTCCAGATCCCGCGCCAGACCTTCACGCTGAAGCTCTCGCCGCGCGCCAAGGTCCCAGCCCTGCAGCTCGCCCAGCTCATCGCCATTGACCCGCCGAGCGCGCTGGCGCAGTTCAAGATCGAGGCCCAGACCGCGCCGTGATGACTTTCCTGACCTAGAGAGAGAGGAGTCCGCACTCCTCTCCTCCGTCATTCCGGGGCGCGCGCAGCGCGAGCCCGGAATCCATACTCCCGAATATTGATTGGCGAAGGAGGTCGACGGTGCAGGCATCTCGATCCTTGTCGCACGGTCGTGGTGATGGATTCCGGGCTCGCGCTGCGCGCGCCCCGGAATGACTCGCGGAGGGAGCGTGTTCGTAACCGCCGATGCTGCGCGCTGGGACTTCTCGCTCCGCCATCGATGAACACGGCAGGTCCCCTACCTACACGCGCGTCCTCAATCCCGCGGCGCGATCGCCCGAGTTATTCCGGTCGTTCGGCCCTCGTTCGACGAAGAGGGCGCAGGGAATGCCGGGTGCTGGCCGCAACCCATGGCCCGCCTGCGAAAAAAATGCAGGCGGCAGGTACCACAGGTGCTGCCGGTCATCCGGCATTCCCTGCGCGGTGGGCTTTGCGGCTGCTTCGCGCTCTCCTCGGGGACCGGCTTGTTTGCCCCCGTCATCCGCGCGATGCCGGAAGGCATCCGCCGCGAACTTGACACCAGCATCGGGGTGTCAGGACCACACGACTTGACCGTCTGCACCCTGCCTTTCGTCCACGCGCCACGCGCGCTGCGACAGACTGCAGCCACCGCCTCCCCGCCTCACGTCTCGTGACGACCGCGAACCGTCCCTCTTCATCGAGGCGGGATGGCCGGAAATGTGGCGGTGATTTGCCCGACGGCGCAAGCGGAATGATTGCGTCAAACTAACACGACGGGCAGATTGCGCATGGCGGGATTGCGGGGATTGCCCGTCGGGCTGGTCTCGGCCCTGTCGGCAACTATCAGTCAGGTTCCTCGACAGATCACGCGGTATGGGTCCCGGCGTTCGCCGGGACGACAGTTGTGTTTGGCGCTCGACCGCGGCCTTGATTGCCGGCTACGCGCGCCACTCGCACCGAAGGATGATCGATCGCATCGGCCTTCTGCTGAAAAGGGCCGCCTGCGGTGATAATACGAACGTCATGCCCCACCTCTCCACCTTCCTCGTGTTTCTCACCGCCGCACTCATCGTCGCGCTGACGCCGGGGCCGGGGATCTTCTACATCGTCGCGCGCACGCTGGCCGGCGGGCGGAGCGAGGGGCTGGCGTCCAGCGTCGGGCTTGGGCTCGGAGGGCTCGTGCACGTGACCGCCGGTGCCGTCGGGCTGTCGGCGCTGGTGATGGCGAGCGCTGAGGCGTTTGCGGTGTTGAAGATCGCGGGCGCGTTCTATCTGATCTGGCTGGGCATCAAGACCTGGCGTGAAGCGCGGGTCGCAGGGCCGGCCGAGGTGACGACGACCGGCAGCCGGCGCGCCTTCCGCGAGGGCATCGTCGTCGAGGCGCTCAACCCGAAGACGGCGGCGTTCTTCCTCGCCTTCATTCCGCAGTTCGTCGATCCCACGGGCCACGTCGCCGCGCAGTTCATCGTGCTCGGGCTGATCTCGGTCGCATTCAACACCAGCGTCGACCTGGTCGTGACGTTCTGGGCCGCCAGAGCACGGCACGGTCTCGTCACGCGCCCGAGCCTCGTGACGCGGATGCGGCAGGCGTCGGGCGCCGTCATGTGCGGCCTCGGCGGCGCGCTGCTGTTTGCACGCCGCGCAAGCTGACGCAAACCAGCAGCTCGTTCGCTGTCAGGAAGCAAGCCCGCGGGCAGCGGTGCGGTCGGTGCCTCATCAGCCGATGCTGTCGCAACCGCCCTCACCTAGTCACGGTAGCGGCAGAACTCGTCGCCATTTTCGTACTCGTAGCAGATCTTGATACGGCGATACGGCCGGTCCTCGTCGAAGCTGCTTGAACGGCGATCCATGTCGTCGTCGCGCTGCATGCGCGAATTCCTTCCCGTGGTGCGATGGTCCATGTCCTGGTCCATCATGCGGCCCATGCGGTGCTGGCGCATGCGATCCATGCCCATGCGATCTTCGTCACGCTGTTGCGTGGTCCAATCGCGGTTCACCTTGGTCTCTTCGGCGCTCTGCCGTTCGCGCTCCCGGGCCTGGTCAGCCTGCTGGGGCGTGCGTTCGGGCTGCACAGGAACGGCTTGGGACTGGCCCGTTGGAGGCGAGGTGTCGGCCTGCTCAGCCAGAGCTGCGGCGGACACGAAACAAGAGGACAGGAACAGAACGGTCGCTGCTGCTGAAACGCGCATGGTTCATCCTCCATGAGAATGCTCTCTAACCGTGCGGCTCAGGGTTGGTTCTAACGGATTGCCGGCTTTCGATATTGCGCCGCAACGAACGTCGCGGCGCCGCTGTGTCGCCCTATGCGGCGGAGTGAAATCGTGGGCGGGGAGATGGAACGACGCCGGTTTGAGTATTCCGCAGCCGTTCTTTGTTGCCGTGGCCGCGGCGAAGGCCAGGCACAGCAGTCCGAAAGCAGCGTTGCACCTGCCGTCCGGAGCCCGGCGTCCCGCGTCAACCCGAGATCAGGTCGTGGGTGGTTCCACGCCGCCGCCAGTATCTCGCACGTAGCCGCGGTGCGATCTGCCAGGAGAGAATGGCGGCCAGCGCCACGCTCGATGCGATCATGACCGGCATCGCGATCATCGCGTGGTCGCTCAGGGGTGTGAGGAGAATGGTCAGGACTCCCGCGCCGAACAGCACAGCCTGAACCATCATGAAGATCATCGCCGAAATCTGTGTTCGCACGGACATTGCAGTCGCCCACAGTTGTTGCGCATGCAATCCAAACCCGAAATCCAGCCAACTGTTCCGCCTCACCATGAGCTCAGGACGGCAGGCCGCAGCCTCGTCCGCCCGAACTCATCGCAGCGGCACCGGAAGTCAGCGGGAAGCGTGGGCGACGCGGCAAGGCCCGGCGATGGCCGTCTTGCCGCGCCCCGCTCCGCGCCTCATTCCAGCTCGATCGCCTGATAGGTGCCGGTCTCGTCGAGCGCGGTGCCCCAGATCTTGTGAGAGGCCTGATGCTCGGCGCGTCCGAAGGAGAGCTTGCTGCCGAGCCCGAGGTCGATGCTCTGCATCGACTCCAGCGTATCGACCACCCGCTCGGTCTCGAGCGGCGTGGTCTGCTTCAGCGCCTGGATCAGGATGCTTGCCGAGATGAAGCCCTCGAGCGAGGTGTAGTCCGGCGCTTCGCCCGGGAAGTACTTCTCCAGCGCGGTCTTGTAGTCGAGCACCAGGCTCGAATAGCCTGCGACCGAGGGAACGCCCTGCGTGACGATGACGCCGTTGGTGTATTTCGCGCCGAGCAGCTTCAGCTCGGCCGCGAGCGACGACGATCCGACCGCCGAGATGTTGGCGTAGATCAGCCCTGGAACCGCCTCGTGGGTCTTCTCGATGAATTTCGCCGCCGCGCGGTCGGTCGCGATCATGATCACGGCCTTGATCGGCGGCTTGGTCTGCGCCTTCAGCTTGCCGACGGCCTCGTCGACGTCCAGCGTGCCGCGCGGAAAACCGTAGCGGATGATCGGATCGTTGATGCCGTTCGCGCGGAACGCCTTGGCGACACCGTTGGCACCGTCGTCGCCATAGGCGTCGTTCTGCGCGAACACGGCGATCTGCTTCGCCGGGATGCGCTTGACCTTCATCAGGTAGCGCACGATCGCCGCGGTCTCTTCGGCGTAGCTCGCACGATAGTTGAAGACGTAGCGGTCGGGCGGATCGCGGCGGACGACGGCGGAGCCGCTATAGGGCGCGAAGAACAGCGCGCGGCGCTCCAGCGCGTAGGGAATCGCCACCGCGTTGTTCGCAGTGCCCATGTTGCCGATATAGCCGAACACCTGGTCCTTCTCGTACAATTGCGTCATGGCGCCGAGCGTCCGCGTCGGATCATAGCCATCGTCGGCAGCGATCAGCCGCAGCTTGCGGCCGTTGATGCCGCCGGCATCGTTGGCGCGGGCGAACGCGGTCTCGATGCCGAGCTTCATCTGGCGCGCGGACTCCTTGCGGACTCCGGAGAACGGGATGACGGTGCCGAACCGGATCTCGGTATCGCTGACGCCGTGCGGAAGCGGAGGCGGCAGGTTGGCCGTGGGCTGCGTCGACGCGGCCGCGGTCGGGGGCGCCAGCGCGAAGGACAGCGAGGGAGCCGCCGACTGCTGCTGGCTGAGCGACCGCTCCAGCTCTGCCAATTGGCGCTCTGCGGTCTGACAGTTCACCTGCGAGGACGCGACCCGGCCGCGGCCCTCGGCGATGTAGCTATTGAAGGTGCGGATGAGCCCATCGCGCTCGCCGCCGTTCGAAGAGCCCTGGCGGATCACTTCGCTGAATTGATCGATGATGGTCTGGACGCGTCCCTGGGCGATCTCGCGGCACGTCGCGGCCTGACCGACGACCGGACCGACGCGGGCGGCGAGATCACGAACGACATCGGGGGAAATGGGAACAGCAGAGGCGGCAGGGACGAAGAAGCAGGTTCCGAGAAGGAGCGCGCACCAGCGAACGGTCATTTTGAACTATCCGTCTTCTTGTGATTGGTTGGCTATGTTCACTACATGAGTCAGACAGGCTTCTATTAAGGACAGGTTGCATAACACCGCAACCGCCATTCGACTGATCGCTGTCGCCTGGAACTCATAGCGAGCCGCACCGCTCGATCGCGTTCTGCGTTGGGTCTCGCAACGCGCCGAACTAACAGCCGGCGCCATCGATTAGTTCTCAGAATCAACACTTTGCCGCGGGGCACGACGGCCCGATCCTGTGGCCGTTCGAAGAGCTCGGCGCGATGCGCGAGAGCGCATCCGGAGCCGCCTCGACGCAATCGAAGGCCCGGACGAAGTTGTTCGCAGTGTTAACCAGCATTAACGCGAGAACATCAAATACGGAGCGACGCCTTCAAGGCTGGGTCATCTTGCACCGGCGTGACGTCCTAACCGGCGACGACATGCCGCAGCTCGGGGCCGATAACGACGAGCCGAGACGGATTGCGCTGTTCAGCTGGATCGAGACGCGCTCGGGGATCGCCTGAGAGGCGTTCGAGCCGCCGGTCGATGCGATCCACCATTTTGTCGGCAAATGGATCGCGTGGGTCGTGGTGGCCCTGCACGTCGCCGCCGCACTGTTTCATCACGCCGTCCGCCGCGACGACGTCCTGACGCGGATGCCGCCGGGCCGTTCGGTGGCATAAGGGAGAACACTGCCGTGCGGTGGGCAAAGGCGCTGCCCTGCTCTCTCCTCACGGCAATCTGCTGGAGCGCCGTGCCCTCCATCTCGCGGCGGATGCGCCGATGGATGGTGGGCACGCCGCCGCTTGACGGCGGCCGCTTTGCCCACCCTACATCGAGCCCTGCCGAACTACTTGTTCGGCAGATTGGTCCTGATGTGCAGCTCGCGAAGCTGCTTGGTCGAAGCCTCGGACGGGGCACCCATCAGCAGGTCCATGGCCTGCTGGTTCATCGGGAACAGCGAGATCTCGCGCAGGTTCGTGGTGCCACAGAGCAGCATCACGATGCGGTCGACACCGGCGGCCATGCCGCCATGCGGCGGGGCACCGTACTGGAAGGCGCGGTACATGCCGCCGAAGCGGTCGACCACCTCCTGCTCGCCATAGCCCGCGATCTCGAACGCCTTCACCATCGCCGCCGGCTTGTGGTTGCGGATGCCGCCCGAGGCGATCTCGTAGCCGTTGCAGGTGATGTCGTACTGGAACGCCTTGATGGTCAGCGGATCCTGCGTCTGCAGCGCCTCCAAGCCGCCCTGCGGCATCGAGAACGGGTTGTGCGAGAAGTCGACCTTCTTGTCGTCCTCGTTGTACTCGTACATCGGGAAGTCGACGATCCAGGCCAGCTTGAACTGATCCTTGTCGGCGAGGTTCAGCTCGTCGGAGACCTTGTTGCGGGCGAGGCCTGCGAACTTCCAGAACTTGTCGGGATCGCCGGCGACGAAGAAGGCGGCGTCGCCTTCCTTGGTGCCGATCTGGCTGCGGATCGCAGCGGTGCGCTCCGGACCGATGTTGTTCGCCAAGGGACCCGCGCCCTCGCCGCCCTCGCGCCACATGATGTAGCCGAGGCCGGGCTGGCCCTCGCCCTGCGCCCACGAGTTCATCCGGTCGCAGAACGCGCGGCTGCCGCCACCCGGTGCGGGAATCGCCCACACCTGGTTCTTGGGATCCTCGAGCATGCGCGCGAACACCTTGAAGCCGGAGCCACGGAAGTGCTCGGACACGTCGGCCATCTCGATCGGGTTGCGCAGGTCGGGCTTGTCGGAGCCGTACTTGCGGATGGCCTCGGCGAACGGGATGCGCGGCCAGCCCTTGGTGACCGGCTTCCCCTTGGCGAAATCCTCGAACACGCCGGTGATCACCGGCTCCATCGCCGCAAACACGTCCTCCTGCTCGACGAAGCTCATCTCGATGTCGAGCTGATAGAACTCGCCGGGCAGGCGGTCGGCGCGCGGGTCCTCGTCGCGGAAGCACGGCGCGATCTGGAAGTAGCGGTCGAAGCCCGACATCATCAGCAGCTGCTTGTACTGCTGCGGCGCCTGCGGCAGCGCGTAGAACTTGCCGGGATGGATGCGCGACGGCACCAGGAAGTCGCGCGCGCCCTCGGGCGAGGACGCGGTCAGGATCGGGGTCTGGAATTCGAAGAAGCCCTGCTCCTTCATGCGCCGGCGCATCGAATCGATGATCGCGCCGCGCGTCATGATGTTCTGGTGCAGCTTCTCGCGGCGCAGATCGAGGAAACGGTACTTCAGCCGGATGTCCTCGGGGTAGTCCTGCTCGCCGAACACCGGCAGCGGCAGCTCGTCCGCGGGGCCGAGCACCTCGATGTCGGAGACGTAGAGCTCGATCTTGCCGGTCGGCAGATCGTCATTGTCGGTGCTCTTGTTGTCGGCGCCGGCCGGGCGGCGGCGCACCTTGCCCTCCATGCGCACGACCCACTCCGAGCGCAGCTTCTCGGCGAGGCTGAACGCCGGCGAGTCCGGATCGACGACGCACTGGGTGATGCCGTAATGGTCGCGCAGATCGACGAACAGCACGCCGCCATGGTCGCGGATGCGATGGCACCAGCCGGACAGCCGGACCGTCTCTCCGATGTTGCTCTCGCGGAGCGCGCCGCAGGTGTGGGTCCGGTAGCGATGCATGGTCGTCCTGAATGGTCGTCGTGAGGAAAAGGGAATCGGCGCAGCCGCAAGGGCGCATTGCCGAATGCGCGCAGGGTTTAGCCGAGCCGCCCCGGCGCGGCAACCGCATGCGCGGCCCCTTTTCCGCCTCGTTGCGGAAAAGGCCGCCTCCCCGGCGCACCGGAGCAACCGGCCGCGCTGCCGCCGAATTGAGCTGGCGCTGAAACGCTCATCTGGCAGCCGTTTGGGCTCGAAAAGCGGCCTCAGCGGGCCTATCTTGGAGCCATGACCGTGCATTTCCCCTTCCAGAATTCCTACGCCGCGCTGCCGGACAATTTCTTTGCCCGGGTGGCGCCGACCCCCGTCGCGGCGCCCCGCCTGATCAAGCTGAACCGGCCGCTGGCCGAGGAGCTCGGCCTCAACCCGACGGAGCTGGAGACGCCGGAGGGCGCCGAGATCCTGGCCGGCAAGACTTTGCCCGAGGGTGCCGAGCCGATCGCGATGGCCTATGCCGGCCACCAGTTCGGGCATTTCGTGCCGCAGCTCGGCGACGGCCGGGCGGTTCTGCTCGGCGAGGTCGTCGATCGCAACGGCGTCCGCCGCGACATCCAACTCAAGGGCTCCGGCCCGACGCCATTTTCGCGCCGCGGCGATGGCCGCGCGGCGCTGGGGCCGGTCTTGCGCGAATACATCGTCAGCGAGGCGATGGCGGCGCTGGGAATCCCGACCACCCGGTCGCTGGCGGCGGTCGTCACCGGCGAGCAGGTCTATCGCGGCACGGCCCTGCCCGGCGCGGTGCTGACCCGCGTCGCCACCAGCCACATCCGGGTCGGCACGTTCCAGTACTTCGCCGCCCGCCAGGACGTGGACGCCGTGCGCCGGCTCGCCGACCACGTCATCAGCCGGCACTATCCTGATATCGCCGGCACCGAGCGGCCCTACCACGCCCTGCTCGACGCCGTGATCGCGCGCCAGGCCAAGCTGATCGCCGACTGGCTGCTGGTCGGCTTCATCCATGGCGTTATGAACACCGACAACACCTCGGTGTCCGGCGAGACCATCGATTACGGCCCCTGCGCCTTCATGGACGCCTACGACCCCAAGCAGGTGTTTTCCTCGATCGACGAGTTCGGCCGCTACGCCTTCGCCAACCAGCCGCGCATCGCGCTGTGGAACCTGACCCGGCTGGCCGAATGCCTGCTGCCGCTGTTCGGGGACGACAAGGACGAGGCGATCAAGGAAGCCGAGGCTGCACTCGACGGCTTCGCCGCGGAGTTCACCGACGCCCACCAGGCGGGACTGCGGCGCAAGCTCGGCCTGTTCACGCGAGCCGAGGGCGACCAGCCGCTGGCGCAGGCGCTGTTCGACGCGATGGCCGCGGCCAAGGCCGACTTCACGCTGACGTTCCGCCGTCTCAGCGACGCCGCCGGCAACGGCGATCTCGGCGAGGTCCGTTCGCTGTTCGAGGATCCCGCCGGGTTCGACGAATGGGCGGCGCGCTGGCAGCAGCGCCTGACCGAGGAACCGCAGAGCCCGGCCGAGCGGCGCGCGGCCATGCGCAAGGTCAATCCGGCCTTCATCCCGCGCAACCACCGCATCGAGGCGGTGATCACGGCGGCGGTCGAGAACGACGACTACGCGCCGTTCGAGGAGCTGCATGCGGTGCTGGCCCGGCCCTATGACGACCGGCCGGACCGGGCTGATTATGCCGATCCGCCGCAGCCGGAGGAGCAGGTGTTGCAGACGTTCTGCGGCACCTGACACGCAGTCTTAACCTCGCGTCCACCATCGCCCTGACAGCGCCCGGGTCCTTAAGAAACGATCAACGCAGCCCCGACAAGTTGAACCAACAAGTCGGGGAGGTCTGAGACGTGGACGCGCTGGTGTTCGAATTCATGGGTCTGGCGATGATCGCCTTGTGCCTGATCGTGCTCGCGGTGCCCTCGGCGCGCCGGCCCGCGGGCCGCGTCCGGCATCACTGACCGGCCCCCTGCCCGCCCATCATCAACCATAGAGCGATCGGCCGAGACACTGGCGCTTGCGTTCGGGGCGGATTGGGCCGACAAGCGGAGACGAATTTCGTCCCTTACCCTTTGCCGACACCCTTGACTTGTCAGCGTTTTCGGACGACGGCGTAAGAGCCTCGTCATGGATCGTTCATGGACTTGATCACCACCACCGCGGACCTCGCAGCCGCCTGCGCCCGCCTCGCCCGCCACCCGGTCGTCACCGTCGATACCGAGTTCCTCCGGGAAACCACCTACTATCCCCTGCTCTGCGTCGTGCAGATGGCGAGCCCGGACGAGGCCGTGGTGATCGATGCGCTGGCCGAGGGCATCGATCTCAAAGCCTTCTTCGAGCTGATGGCGAACGAGAAGGTCCTGAAGGTCTTTCATGCCGCCCGCCAGGACATCGAGATCATCTGGCACCGCGCCGGCATCGTGCCGCACCCGATCTTCGACACCCAGGTCGCTGCGATGGTGCTGGGATACGGTGACAGCATCGCCTACGACCAACTGGTCGAGCGCATCACCGGCCACCGCCCCGACAAGACCCACCGCTTCACCGACTGGTCGCGCCGGCCGCTGACCAAGGAGCAGGCGCATTACGCCGAGGCCGACGTCACCCATCTCCGCGACGTGTTCGCCGCGCTCGATGCCGACCTGAAGAAGCGCGGACGCAGCGACTGGGTCAGCGAGGAGATGGAGGTCCTGACCTCGCCGAAGACCTACGACTTCCACCCCGAGCGCGCCTGGGAGCGGCTGAAGACCCGCGTCCGCAAGCCGAAGGAATTGGCCGTGTTGATCGAGGTCGCGGCCTGGCGCGAGCAGGAGGCGCAGAGCCGCGACGTGCCGCGCAGCCGCGTGATGAAGGACGACGCCGTCGGCGACATCGCCACCCATGCCCCGACAACGATCGAGAAGCTCGGCAATCTGCGCTCGCTGCCCAAGGGCTTCGAGCGCTCCAAATGGGGCTCCGACATCGTTGCCGCCGTGCAGCGCGGACTGGCGCGCGATCTCGCCGCCCTGCCCAAGCTGGAAAAGCCGCGCAACAACTCCAATGGCGCTGCGATCGTCGAGCTGCTCAAGGTCCTCCTGCGCATGACCTCGGAACGGCACGCCGTGGCGAGCAAGGTCATCGCCACCGTCGATGATCTCGAGCAGATCGCCGGCGATGACAATGCCGACGTCGCTGCGCTGCAGGGCTGGCGCCGCGAACTGTTCGGCGAGGCCGCGCTGGCGCTGAAGCACGGCAAGCTCGCGCTCGCCATCGAGAAGGGCCGCGTCGTCCGGGTCGACCGGGCCTGATGGGCGTCGCAGCGGCTATGGCCGGCCGCGTCTTCCCCGAGTCTGCCGAGTTGATTGCAGCAGGCGGCACGGGTGTCCATGATCTCGCCAATCATTCGGCGCTGGTCTGCCCCCTCAACTCCGCCTCGATTGTCTGGGACACCTCAACCAGAGCCATCGAGAGAATGTAGACGCTGGTCGGCAGATTGAGCTGGCGCGCCTTCGCGATGGCTGCCCGGAGGCTGCTCGCCAGCTCTTTGAGCTCTTCCTCTCGGGTCATGTCGTGGTCTCGGTCCTGGAGCTGCCGCGTGAGCAAAGACAATTGCGAACCGCCGGAACAGAAGCTGCTGCGGCTGCTCAGCGAGAATCCGGTCGACCTGCACGTCGTCGAGGCCCTTCGCCTCGTCGTCGCGTTCAACAAGATCAGTGATCCGGCCGATCGTCGTATGATTATCGATCTGGCCGAACGACTCGCCTCAGGATGATACCGCCAATAGCCGCCGCGGTCACACCGCGAGCCGGCCGCCAGCGCCGATAAGCTCGGCGCCGTCGAGGACACCGGCAAAATTGCCGATCACCTTGGTTACAACCAACTTGTACAAGGCGGCGTCGCCGGCGCAGGCCTGCCGGCAGGCGACGGCATCGCCGATCACCTGATAGCGGTGACTGCGGTGAAAGCCGTCCACCACCGTCGAGAGGATCGTCTCGTCCAGCGAGAAGCCGAGCAGCACGCAGCGCATGCTGCGCATGTTCGCCATGTACTCGGCGAACCGGGCCGAACTGTAGGCGGACGGCAGCGGATGCTCGAACGCGAGCTCCCCCGGGGTCGGCTTGAAGTCCGGAAGCCAGTTCGTCAGGTTGGAAGCCGGGTTGAACCAGGCTGCCTGTGCGATCCGCTTGAGATGGACGACCGGCCACAGGTTGTCACGCCAGAGCGCGATCAACTGCCGGCAGCGCGCCATGACGACGTCGCCATCGGCGATCAGATGCCTGCGTCCCTCGGCGAGATATTCGCACTGCAGATCGGCGCAGACGAGAACAGGCGGATCCGCCTCGGTGGCACCGAACAGATCTCGGCCCGGCATCATGGTCTCGCTGCGGAGAAGTCGTGCAAGGGCGAGGATGCCGGCCGGCCAGCCGAGAGATCGAGCACGCCCGGCCGATCCCAGTCGCCTTCCGGACGAATGATCATGTAGGGATCGCTGTCGAGCGTGATCGCATCGTCGCACGGCTCGAGGTCCAGCACCATCTCCGTGTAGGAGAAATCGGAGAATGTGAGCTTGCGATTATGGCCGAGCGGCTTGGCGCCGAAATGCGCCCAGAAATCGACGAGACGATCCTGCGCGTGGCCATAGGCCTTCTTGAAGCCCTTGCGCCTGCAATAGTCGAGCGCCTCGCGAACCAGCTTGAACGACAGCCGCGAGCGCCGGTACTGATGGCGCACCGCGAGCCGCTCGACCTTGGCGAAGTCGCCGAAGAAGCGCACACGAACGCATCCAGCCGGCTCCTTGCCGACGAAACCGAGGAAGTGGGCTGCAACCAGATCGTTGCCGTCGAACTCCTCCTCCATGGGACAATCCTGCTCGGTCAGGTAGACCGCGGAGCGGATCGCGGTGACGAGCATGAGGTCATTCGGATCGCGCGCGATGCGCACGGTGATCGCGCGGGGATTCGTCTTTGCTGTCCTGGCCGAACTAATGCTGTGCATCCGCAATGCTCCCATGTTCGAAACCCTTCATCGACTGGATCGAAGGCGCGATCATCTCGGGCATCCGGTTCCACGGCCGCTGATACCACCAGAGATCGGGCTGAAAGCTCGGCACCGGCGTGAAGCCGAGCGCGCCGAGAAAGGCGCGCCCTTCCGGACTCGATGGTTGCGCGTAGTAATCGGCGGCGCGAAATCTCGCGCCTTGCAGCGCCTGCGCGACGTTGCCGAGACCGATCGCTCCCCGCCCTTGCGCGACGAGCGCCCAGACATAGATGGCGGCTACGTCTTCGTCCGGCCGCGCCAGAAATCTGCGCGGCGGATCATTCAAATTGAACTCATCCAGGAGCAAAGCATCGAGGCCTGAGCAGTTGAGATAGAGGAAGGCGATGCCGCCGAGCAGGTTCCTGCCGCGGTAGAGCGCGAAGATCGAGTCCGGATCGTGCCGCAAGAACTCCGCAAGCTCGTGTTCTGAGGCACGAACGCCCGGTATTTCCCGGCGTGCGAGCGCCGCGAGCTCACCGAGCCGATCGAGCGTGACCGCCCGCGCCGCGACCCGATCCGTCCGCGGCAGCGCGTCGAGCTGATGTCGCGGCGTGAATTCTGTGCTTCCGCGGTAGGGGTTCTGCATCTATGTTTCCAGCTTGGCTTTGATGACGTCATCATACTTGTCGGGGCTGGAGTGTATGCGGCAACATTTGCATCGGGGTGCTGCATCTACGCAGCGCAGGAAGTCTGACGAAACGCTTAACCCCTCGTGGGAGGATTTGAGAGCATTTCTGCTCTGTACGCGTCACCGCAGCTTCCGCAACGCGGCGGATGTGCTCGGACTGACCGGCACAACCCTGATGCGCAAGATCGACCGGCTCGAGGACGAGCTCGGATGCAAGCTCTTCATCCGTGATCAATCCGGCCTGTCGCTCAGCGACGAGGGACGATCGTTGCTGTTCGACGTCGAGCAGATGGAGCGGCTGAGCTTCAACATCTTCCGGCGTGCCTCGCTGTCGACCGACACGCAGGGGTCGGTGCGCGTCGCCGTGACCGAAGGCCCTGGCAATTTCTGGATCCTGCCGCGACTGATCGATTTCCAGAAGACTTATCGCAGGATCACCGTCGATCTGAGCTGCGCGATGCAGCAGGCCGACGTGTCGCGGCTGGAGGCCGACATCTCGATCCAGTTCGAACGGCCGACCAACCCTGACGTGATCGTTGCAAAGCTCGGCCGTCTGCACATCTACGGCTTCGTGTCGGAAGCCTATCGCGACGCGCATGGACTGCCGACTTCGCTGGCGGATCTCAAGAACCACCGCATCATCAAGCAGCACGGCGTGCAACTCGACGAGACCGGCTATGCGCGCATCCTCGGCCTGGAGTCCCTCGAAGGCATCGTCGGCATCTCAACCAATTCGAGCGTTGCCGTGCTCTACGCGGTCGAGCGCGGCGCCGGCATCGGCTTTCTGCCGACATCGGCGGTCGCGCTCGGGGCGCCGCTCGTTCCTGTCGATCTCGGCATCAACTACCACATGGATCTGTGGCTGACCTATCACAAGGAGTTTCGCAACTCCGACCGGCACAAGGTCGTCATCGACTGGTTGAAGCGCATCTTCGATCCGAAGGTCCATGCCTGCTTCCGGGACGAGTTCATCCATCCGCTGAATCTCGTGCCTCTGATGGCGCCCGCGCGGGATGTCGTCGGCTTCAACGGCTACGTCGCGCCGAAACCCGTATGACGGGCTACCATTTGAGCTCGACGCCGAGCGTGCCCTGATGCGATTGCAGCACCGAGCGAAGCTTTGCATCGTAGTTGAGATAGAGGCGTGCCGTTCGGTTCAGGGATAGCGACAGTGCCGCGCCGGCGTCGGCGCCGTAGCGGCCCTCGCCAAGGCCCTGCAGCGTGATGCTTTGCGGACCGAGGCTGACGGTCAGCGCGCCGAGATTCTGACTGAAATTGTCGACCAGCTTGCCATAGGCCGAGACGTCGAGGATCTTGCCGTCGACGATGAAGTAGCGGCCGAACTCGGCGCCGACGAGAACGCGGGCGCGCTCCAGCGAGGTGCCGCTGACCGACAGCGGGTCGAGCCCGCCCGCTTCCTGGAATGCCGCCGTCGTGGCGCGCGTGTATTCGAAGGCGAGCTTCGGAACGATCCGGCTCTCCCCGATGCTCCAGTAGTAGTCGAGCTCGCTCAGCACGCCCGTGATGTGGGCGCCGTAGACCGACGTCGCCGCACCGAGGCTGGTGTCGCGCCGCGCACTGATCCCGCCGACGCCATGGACGACCGCGATCGCCCAGGTCCAGGGTCCCTGGTCGACCGAGGCGTTGAAGCCAAACTGCGTGAGATCGAGCGTCGCCGCTTGCAGCGCCAGCGGCACATCGACCCAGGTCCGGCTCTGGTCGACGGATAGTCCGACATTCACGCCCGGCACGAGGCGCATGCCGATACCGGCGACGCCGCCCCCAGTCGTCCTCTTGTCGCCGACGAAGTCGCGTTGCGCATCGCTACGGACGGTGACGCCATACATCTCGCCCCAGGTCCGGAACCGAGGCTGTTCCGAAGCCTCCGGCGCGCCGCCGCCCCCGGGATTGCTCCGCTGCAGCCGGGTGACGCCCTGCGTGGCCTGAGTCCCGAGCCGTTCGAGGAAGCTCGAGCCGAGATCGAGCACGGCTCGGCCGGCCGAACGTTCGGAACTGATCGCGCCTGGCGCAGGGCTGGGCAGTGGGCTCGGCGTTGGTGTCGGCGTCGGGCTGGCGGCGATGCTCGGCAGGCTGGCCTGCGCGACGCACGGCGAAGACGCGGCGGCCGTGCCGAGCGCGACGATGAGCAGCATCGCGCCCGACGCACCACTACGCATTCGCCGATCCGGCCTGGCTTGAGATGCCCCGCGCATCGATGCCCCGTTTCACCGCCGCTCAAATTCGCTTCAATATTGCCGCGATGATTTGCCCGCAGTTCCCGATCGCGGTCAATGAGGATTGCCCGTGCCGCGGCTTCCCTGTAGGGATTTGTGGTTCCAGCACCACAAGCCTCGCAATTGCAGCAACAGCCGGCGACGCGACGTCGCGTTCTCATCAGTCCGCCAACCTTGATATCGGCGGAAAATCGTGTTGCAATCTCCCGTACAATCGGATTGGCCGTTCGACTGTGCGTTTCGCGACTTTGGAAATTGAGCAGATCCCGGGAAGCCCGTTTGTGGCGTGGCACGCGTGAGCGTGGCCGCGTCTTTTTTTCGTCTAGACGAGGAGACAGCGATGCCGACCTACAAGGGCAGCGTGAAGTGGTTCAACCCGACCAAGGGATATGGCTTCATCAAACCGACTGGCGGAGACAAGGACGTGTTCGTCCACATATCAGCCGTGGAGCGTGCTGGACTGACCACGCTCAACGAGAACCAGACGATCGAATATGATCTGGTGGAGAGCCGCGGCAAGACGTCGGCAGAGAACCTGAAGCTCTCGTGAGCATCGTCCCGGCGGAGAGCGCCACAGCGCGGGTTCGTAAACCAACTCACGAGCTCCGCGTCAGGTTCGCTCGCCGCCGATGATCAGACTTCGTCAGCCTTGATGTGCCCCCAGCCCCGCCGGGGATTTTTTTGTCCGCGACAGCTAGCGGACGACCGGCCAGATCAGCGTATGATCGCCTTGCTCCACGGACGACGTCCGGCAGAGATCGCCTTCGAGCCGCACCAAGCCCTTGGCCAACAGCTTCAGCGCTTCCGGATAGATCCGATGCTCGACGCCGAGAATGCGCGTCGACAGCGTGTCCGGCGTGTCGTCGTCCCTGACCACGACCGCGCCCTGCATCACGATCGGACCTGCATCCGTCTCCGGGATGACGAAATGCACGGTGGCGCCTGACAGCTTGACGCCGGCGCGCAGCGCCTGGCCATGCGGATCGAGGCCGGGGAATGATGGCAGCAGCGACGGATGAATGTTCAGCATCCTGCCGTACCAGCGCTGCACGAACTCCGCCGTGAACAGGCGCATGAAACCGGCCAGGCAGATGATCTCGATGCCGCGTGCATCGAGCGCCTGCTGCAGTCTGGCCTCGAACCCTGCGCGGTCCTTGCCGAACGGCTTGCTCTCGATGATTTCGATCGCGACGCCGCTCTCCTGCGCTTTCTGCAGCCCGGCCGCATCGGCCCGGTTGGAGATCACGACGGCGATCTCGGCCGGAAATTCCGGCTGCGCCGCCGCGTGGATCAGCGCGGCCATGTTCGACCCACGGCCCGAGATCAGGATGGCGACGCGGCGCTTCATCGGCACACTCGTCTCACAGAGCCAGATCGAGGGCGCCGGTGTAGATCACCCGCTCGTCGCCTGTCGCAGCAACGACCTCGCCGAGCCGCGCGACGTGCTCGCCATTCGCGGTGAACACCTCGATGACGGCATCGACGGCCTCGGCCTTGACGATCGCGATCATGCCGATCCCGCAATTGAAGGTGCGCAAGAGCTCGCGCTCGGCAATGCCGCCCTGCTCCGCCAGCCATTTGAAGACCGGCAGCACCGGCAGGCCCGTCAGGTCGATCGAAACGCCGAGATGCTTCGGCAGCACGCGTGGAATGTTGTCGGTGAAGCCGCCGCCCGTGATGTGTGCGAGCCCCTTCACCGCACCGGTCTCGCGGATGGCGCGAAGGCATGATTTCACATAGAGGCGGGTCGGCGTCAGCAGCGCCGCGCCGAGAGTCAGGACCGGCGCGAACGGCGCCGGCGCATCGAAGCCGAGGCCGGACTGGGCGACGATCTTGCGCACCAGCGAATAGCCGTTGGAGTGGACGCCGGAGGATGCGAGCCCCAGCACCACGTCACCGGCCGCGATGTCGGGAGACGGCAGCAGCGTGCCACGTTCCGCCGCGCCGACCGCGAAACCGGCAAGATCGTAGTCGCCGTCCTTGTAGAGGCCCGGCATTTCCGCGGTCTCACCGCCGATCAGCGCGCAGCCGGATTCCCGGCAGCCTTCGGCGATACCGGCCACGATCGACGCCGTCGCCTCCGGGTCGAGCTTGCCGCACGCAAAGTAGTCAAGGAAGAACAGCGGCTCGGCGCCCTGCACGACGAGATCGTTGACCGACATGGCGACCAGGTCGATGCCGATGCCGCCATGCAGCCCGGTCTCGATCGCGATCTTCACCTTGGTGCCGACGCCGTCGGTCGCCGCGACCAGCACCGGATCCTTGAATCCAGCGGCCTTGAGGTCGAACAGGCCGCCAAAGCCGCCGATCTCGGCATCCGCACCGGCGCGGGCGGTTGCGCGCACCATGGGCTTGATCAGATCGACCAGACGGTTTCCGGCATCGATATCGACGCCCGAATCTGCATAAGTGAGCCCGTTCTTGCGCTCGGTCATGGTAAAAACCCCTAATCTGGCCGCTGGTTACGTCGGAATCCGGCCGCGCGCAATGGCTCGCAAGGGGCTCGTCCCCACACTATCTAGGAACCGTACCGGTTCGCCCTGTTTCGGAATCGGGTTGTCTTTTGATCGAGTCGTCGTCGGGACCCGCTGCGTGACCATTCCCCACAGTATCCCCAATCTGATCACGCTGGGTCGAATCCTGCTGGTTCCGATCGTCGTCTGGGCCATTGCGGCCGGCCAGATGGAGATCGCGTTTCTGGTCTTCGTGGTCGCGGGGGTGAGCGACGCCGTGGACGGCTTCCTGGCCAAGCGCTTCAACCTGCGGTCCGAGCTGGGAGCGCTGCTCGATCCTCTCGCCGACAAGGCGCTGCTGGTCTCGATCTTCGTCACGCTTGGCATCTGGGGCGCGATCCCGCGCTGGATCGTCATCCTGGTGGTCTCGCGCGACATCATGATCGTCTCGGCGGTGATCGTGTCCTGGCTGTTCGACAGGCCGGTCGCGATGAAGCCATTGATGGTCTCCAAGCTGAACACGGTCGCCCAGGTGGGATTCGCGGCGCTTGTGCTGGCCTCGCTCAGCTTCGGCTTCGAGCCCAGGCCCTACGATGTGGTGCTGATGGTGCTGGTCACCGTCTTTACCCTCGTGTCGGTCGGGCTGTATCTCGTCGACTGGGTGCGCCACATGAGCACCATCGAGGTCCGGTGATCCTCCGCGGAGGGCCCGTCCTGACCTCACGCACCACACGATACGGAGCAATTCGATCTTGGCCGGCCATATCCCCCCTCGTCAGCTGGCCTTCGCGCTGCCGCATGCGGAGAGCCTGACGCGGGACAATTTCTTCGAAGGTCCAGGCAACGCGGCCGGGCTCGCTCTGGTCGACGCCTGGCCGGAATGGCCGGCGCGGACCATGTTCCTGGTCGGCCCCGACGGCTCCGGCAAGAGCCACCTCGCCGCGATCTGGGCCGAGCAGGCAGGCGCCCGATCGCTGTCCGCGCATGCCCTTGAGGCAGGCGTGGTCCCCGGGGCGCTCGCCACCGGCGCGCTGGTGCTGGAGGATCTGACCGCAACCGGTCTCGACGAGCGGGCGCTGTTTCACCTGCTGAACCTGGCCCGCCAGGACGAGGCCTTCGTGCTGATCACGGCGCGCGAGGCCCCGGCGGCCCTGCCGATCGCCCTGGCCGATCTGAGGTCGCGGCTGCGTGCCGTCCCGGTGGTCACGCTGCTGCCGCCCGACGACCAGCTGTTCCGGGCCCTGATCGTCAAGCTGGCCGCCGACCGGCAAATGGCGATCGACGAAACCGTGGTCAGCTATCTCGCCAGCCACATCGAGCGGTCCTATGCGGCGGCACGCCAGACCATTGCGCTGCTGGACAACGAGTCGCTGCGGCTCGGACGCCCCGTCACCCGGGCGCTGGCGGCGGAGCTGCTCCGCCCGGCGTGACCGGCGGCCATCTTGACGGCGGTTGATGACGGAACCTCAATGGTGCCGGCAACGTCATCCCCTGGTCACCCAGATTGGGCTACGGTCGACCATTCGCGACTGGACGGATATGGATCGAATTCCCTATGGATACCGAGCAAGTTACTGAAATTTCAGAGAAAGCACCGGTCTCGGCGCCGTCCATCGAGATTGCCTCGAGCCCCGAGCGATTCATCAATCGGGAGCTGTCCTGGCTTCACTTCAACCGCCGCGTTCTGGAGGAATCGGTCAATCCGCGCCATCCCGCCCTGGAGCGGGTGCGCTTCCTGTCGATTTCCGCCAACAACCTTGATGAATTCTTCATGGTGCGCGTCGCCGGCATCCGCGCCCAGGTCCGCGAGGGCATTGCCGAGCGCAGCCCCGACGGGCTGACGCCGACCGAGCAGCTGAAGCTGATCAACGAGACGGTGTCGCAGCTCGCCATCGACCAGCAGGCGATCTGGCGCGACCTGCGCAAGTTTCTCGGCGAGCTCGGCATCGTGCTGGTCGACGGTCAGGACGTCACCAGGAGCGAGCGCGCCTGGATCGAGGACCATTTCCTCGCCAACATCTTCCCGCTGCTGACGCCACTCGCGATCGATCCGGCGCATCCATTCCCGTTCATCCCGAGCCTCGGCTTCACCGTGGCGCTGCAGCTGATCCGCTCCGCCGACGGGCGTCCGATGAACGCCCTCATTCGCATGCCCGGCAAGATCGATCGCTTCATCCGCTTCCCCGGCTCCAAGGATGGCGTGATCCGCCTGATCACCCTCGAGCAGGCGACCGGACTGTTCATCGGCCGGCTGTTTCCGGGCTACACCGTGAAGGGCCAGGGCGCCTTCCGGATCATCCGCGACAGCGAGATCGAGATCGAGGAAGAGGCCGAAGACCTGGTGCGGCTGTTCGAGACGGCGCTGAAGCGGCGGCGCCGCGGCTCGGTGATCCGGCTCGAGATCGAGGCCAACATGCCGGAGGAGCTGCGCCGCTTCGTGCAGAATGCGCTGTCCACGACGGATGACGAGGTGTTCGTCGTCGACGGCGTGCTGGCGATGAACGAGCTGTCGCAACTGACGCGGGTCGACCGGCCCGACCTCGAATTCGCGCCCTACGTGCCGCGCCATCCCGAGCGTGTCCGCGACCATGGCGGCGACATCTTCGCCGCCATCCGGCAGAAGGACCTGATCGTCCATCACCCTTACGAGTCGTTCGACGTCGTCGTGCAGTTCCTGCAGCAGGCGGCGCGCGATCCCGACGTCGTTGCGATCAAGCAGACGCTGTACCGGACCTCCAACAATTCGCCGATCGTGCGCACGCTGGTGGAGGCCGCCGAGGCCGGCAAGTCGGTGACGGCCCTGGTCGAGCTCAAGGCGCGTTTCGACGAGGAGGCCAACATCCGCTGGGCCCGCGACCTGGAGCGCGCGGGCGTACAGGTGGTGTACGGCTTCCTGGAGCTGAAGACGCATGCCAAGCTGTCGATGGTCGTGCGCCGCGAGGGCGGCAGCCTCACCACCTATGTCCACACCGGCACCGGCAACTATCATCCGGTGACGGCGCGCATCTACACCGACCTGTCCTACTTCACGTCGGACCCGGTGATCGGCCGCGACGTCACGCGGGTGTTCAACTACATCACCGGCTATGCCGAGCCGATCGACATCGAGAAGATGGCGGTGTCGCCGCTCACGCTTCGCAAGCGCATCATCGAGCACATCCACGGCGAGACCAGCTTCGCCCGCCAGGGCAAGCCGGCCGTGATCTGGATGAAGATGAACTCGCTGGTCGATCCCGACATCATCGACGCGCTGTACGAGGCCTCGCAGGCCGGCGTGTCGATCGAGCTGATCGTGCGCGGCATCTGCTGCCTGCGTCCCGGCCTCCCCGGACTGTCGGAGAACATTCGCGTCAAATCGGTGATCGGCCGCTTCCTCGAGCATGGCCGCATCTACTGCTTTGGTATGGGTCAGGGCCTGCCGAGCGCCAAGGCCGCCGTCTACATCTCCTCGGCCGACATGATGCCGCGCAATCTCGACCGCCGCGTCGAGGTGCTGTGCCCGCTTCAGAACCCCACCGTGCATCAGCAGGTCCTGGAACAGATCATGGTCGCGAACCTGAAGGATACCGAGCAGAGCTGGCAATTGTTGCCGGATGGGTCGTCAACGCGTATGAAGGCCGCGAAGGGCGAGGAGCCGTTCAACCTGCACAATTACTTCATGACGAATCCGAGTCTGTCCGGCCGTGGAAAGTCGCTCAAGGAATCATCGCCGCGCCGGCTCACGCGCCGGAATGAACGCTCTCCTTCATAGGGGCTGTCTGCACCGGGGCCTTCTGCGCCGGGATATGCCGTGGTGAAGCCGCCCCGCACGAGGGCCACGAGCGTCGGTGTCATCGACATCGGCTCGAATTCGGTCCGTCTCGTCGTCTACCAGGCGATGGAACGCAGTCTCGTCACCGTGTTCAACGAGAAGGCGCTGTGTGGGCTCGGTCGCGAGGTCCAGACCACCGGCCTTCTCGCATCTGATGCCGTCGACAAGGCGCTGACCGCGCTGAAGCGCTTCCGTGCGCTGTGCAAGGTGCAGCGGGTGGGGCAGGTTCATGCCATCGCGACCGCCGCCTGCCGGGATGCTTCGAACGGCCCCGATTTCATCGCCAAGGCCGAGAAGATCTGCGGCGCCCCGATCCAGATCCTCACCGGCGCCGAAGAGGCGCGCTATTCGGCGCTCGGCGTCATCTCCGGCATTCACAAGCCCGACGGCATCGTCGGTGATCTCGGCGGCGGCTCACTCGAGCTGATCGACGTGCGCGGGCACCAGGTCCGCAGCGGCGTCACCCTGCCGCTCGGCAGCCTTGCGCTGCAGGATCTTGCCGAGAAATCGCTGAAGAAGGCGCAGCGTATCGCGAGCGAGGCGCTGACCGACCTGCCGCAGCTGCTGGCCGGCGAGGGCCGCACCTTCTACGCGGTCGGCGGCACCTGGCGCGCGCTGGCGCGCATCCACATCATCCAGAGCGGTTATCCGCTCGGGGTGATGCACGGCTATGCGATCCCGGCGGCCGACGGGCTGGCCTTCGTGCGCCGGCTGCGCCGTCTCGTCGCCGCCGACATGCTGGCCGACATCGAAGCGATCGCCGAGGCGCGGCGCCCGCTGCTTGCCTATGCCGCGCTGGTGCTCGAGCACATCATCCGCGTCGCCAGGCCGACGACCGTCGTGTTCTCGACCTTCGGCGTGCGCGAGGGCCTGCTCTACTCCAAGCTTCCCGACGCCGAGCGCGCCAAGGACGGGCTGCTCTGCGCGGCGCAGGGCCTCAACGAGCTGTTGTCGCGCTCGGCCCAGCATGCCCGCGAGCTGATCGACTGGACCGACCGCCTGTTCCGCGTGATGCACATCCGCGAGACCGAGGACGATCGCAGGCTGCGGCACGCGGCCTGCCTGTTGTCCGACATCGGCTGGCGCATGCATCCGGACCATCGCGGCGAGCAGACCTACGGCATCATTCTCAACGGCAATTTCGGCTCGATCAGCCATGAGGGCCGCATCTTCGCCGCGCTGTCGGTGTTCTTCCGCTACGAGGGATTGGGCAACGAGGCGAAGCCGCCTGCTCTCACCGAGCAGCTGAGCCCGGCTCAGATCGATCGTGCGCGCCTGCTCGGCACCGCGTTTCGCGTCGCGCATCTGATCTCGGCGGCGCGGCCCGGCGTGCTGCCTGCGACGCATTTCCGCACCCAGGACCGCAAGCTGATGCTGGTGTTCGAGCACCAGATGGTCGACCTCGTCGCCGACCGCGTCGGCGGACGCTTCAAGCAGCTCGCGCGTCTCGTCGGCCGCTCCGGCTCGATCGTGCGCAGCTAGATCATGATCAGGGCCGCCGCGCGCGGGCCGAGATGGCGATCATGCGCTGGGCGATGATGCCGTAGACCTTGCGCCAGGCCTGCTCGACCTCATCATTCCATTGCGGACCAAGTCCCTTGGCGAGGGTCCACAGCAGCGCTTCGCCGACCACCGGATAGTGCTCCGGCCTGACCCCATAGCGCGCATGATTGCGGCCGAGGATGTCGGTGCTGGACAACAGACCAGTCGTCTGATCGAGGCTGCCGACGAGGACCGCCAGGGTCGCGATGAAGTCCCGTTTCAGCACGTCCATGTCGGCGGGAAACATCGTCCGACATTCCGGCGCAAGCTCGAAGATGCGGTCATAGAACGTCGTCGTCATCTGTGTAGCATTGGCAAATACCAAGTCGAACGACGACCTGACGTGCACGATCTCATCAGCAGTCAACATGCGCAAGTCCAATTCGAAACAATTCCAATCAGGGCCCGACCAGTGGAGCTCGACGTGGTGGTGTCGCGGCGGCGCGAACGGGTTCAAGATTATAAGAAACAGACGATCGCGCCCTGAGGTACTTGTCAAAGGCGCGGCACCGTGCCGCAGCATTGTGGAGCGGCTTGTGATCCGGCCGCGACGGTTGCTGACCGACCCAGTGATCGGAGACGGTAACGGCAACACATATGACGGCCATCGTGCTTCTCGCAGGGCATCGGAGGACGCCGACGCGCCGGCCGCCGCCCTCGAAACAGGCAGGAAATCCCTGGCCTGACCAACGTTCGGATCGGTCCCCGCGCGATCAGTTCGGCCGGATCGCCGGTGCCGACGGGTATCGCATCAGCAGCGCCTCGCCGAGCACGTTCTGCTGATCGTCGGGAATCGCGAACCGGACGCTGAAGCCGTCGGGCGTTGCGAGCGTGATGATGCGCTTCGTCGAATCCGTCGACTGCTCGATGGTCCAGGACGCCAGCGGATAGGCGTAGCGCAGTGCCTGGTCGCCATAACGCGTACGCAGCGCCAGCTCGAGGAGGCCGGGCAGCGTCATGACCAACGCGCCGGCCTGGCTGACCGAGAGGCTGAGCGCCGCCGCATTGCCGGCCGCGTCCTCGAACCCGAGCGAGATCGTCTCACCGTCGTCGACGACCTCACAGACCGTCAGCGCCTTGGCCCGCAGCTCCATGATGGCTCCACATCAATTCACCGTTATTTCCGAATGACTATAGCGAAAAATGCCATCGCGTCCAGCGCGGCAGCGGAGATGCCGCGGTGGCGTTGCTGTATTCATCGTGATATAGCGTCAGATATAACGTGGCCGAAGTGCCACATCTTGCAGGGAGAGTCATGCCGATGAGCGACTATCATCTTTTGATCGGCGGCACGCTGGTGCCGGGCGCCGCGACCATGCCGGTGATCAATCCGGCGACCGAGGAGGTGCTCGCGCAGTGTCCGCGGGCCTCCGAAACCCAGCTCGACCAGGCGGTCGCCGCCGCCAAGGCGGCCTTCCCCGCCTGGGCCGCGACTGCGATCGAGGAGCGTCGCCGGCTCATTGGCAAGATGGCCGATATCATCGAAGCCAATTCGGGCGAGTTGGCCCGGATCCTGACCAGCGAACAGGGCAAGCCGCTCACCGACGCCACCGGCGAGGTGCTCGGCATGGCCGCGTTCTTCCGCTATCTCGCGACGCTCGAGCTGCCGATGCGCGTGATCGAGAGTTCGGGCGACCGCCAGGTCGAAGCCTATCGCCGTCCACTCGGGGTGGTCGGCGCCATCATTCCCTGGAACTATCCGCTGCTGATCCTGGGCTTCAAGCTGCCGCCTGCCCTGCTCGCCGGCAACACGCTGGTGGTCAAGCCGGCCCCGACCACGCCGCTCTCGACCCTGAAATTCGCCGAGCTGGTCAAGGACGTGCTGCCGGCCGGCGTGCTCAACGTGATCACCGACGCCAACGATCTCGGCGACCGCATGACCGGGCATCCGGACATCCGCAAGATCTCGTTCACCGGCTCGACCGCGACGGGACAGAAGGTGATGGCCAGCGCCGCGCAGACCTTGAAGCGGATCACGCTCGAACTCGGCGGCAACGACGCCGGCATCGTGCTCGACGACGTCGATCCGAAGACCGTCGCGCCCGGTATCTTCGAGGGCGCCTTCCAGAACTCCGGGCAGGTCTGCCTAGCGATCAAGCGGCTCTACGTGCACGAGAGCGTCTATGATGACATCTGCAACGAGCTGGTCGCGATCGCCAAGAACACCGTGGTCGACGACGGCTCCAAACAGGGCACCAAGCTCGGGCCGCTGCAGAACAGGATGCAATACGAGAAAGTGAAGGCGTTCCTCGACGACGCGCACAAGAACGGCAAGGTCATCGCCGGAGGTGCTGCGATGGATCGTCCCGGCTACTTCATCGAGCCGACGATCGTGCGCGACATCAAGGAAGGCTCGAAGCTGGTCGACGAGGAGCAGTTCGGACCGGTGCTGCCGGTGATCAAATACTCCGACCCGAGCGACGTCATCCGCCGCGCCAACGGCACCAGCTACGGCCTGGGCGCATCGGTCTGGTCGTCCGATCCGAAACGCGCGCATGAGATCGCCACCCAGATCGAGGCCGGCACGGTGTGGATCAACAAGCACCTGGACATGGCGCCGCACATCCCGTTCGGCGGCGCCAAGCAATCGGGCATCGGCACCGAGTTCGCCGAGGAAGGCCTCGCCGAGTTCACCCAGCTGCAGATCATCAACGGACCGGGCCTCACGGCCTGAGCCACATGAAGGCCGCGGACAGTTGTCCGCGGCCTTCCCGCAAACGGGTCCACCGTCATTTTCACTCCGGAGCGCGTGATGTTCGACGCCGAATGCGACCTCGCTGCCCTGGTGTATGATCAGGGCGACGAGCCGGATCAGCTGTTACGAGAGTTCGCAGACCGTCTTCGGGCTCGCGGCGTTCGTGCCGTCGGACTGGTGCAGCGTGTCCAGCGCTCTCTCGACGCGCACGAGATCGCGGCGACGCTGGTGCACAGCGGTGTCGAGATTTCTCTGCTGCAGCGGCTTGGGCGCCAAGCCGGCGGCTGCCGCCTCGACGTCGGCCAATTGCTGCAGGCGGGCTCAGCAGTGGCGGGGGCGCTGAGCGAGGGCGCCGATCTTCTCATCATCAACCGCTTCGGCCGCCAGGAAAGCGAAGGCGGAGGCCTGACCTATCTGATCGAGCAGGCACTGGCCGCGGATGTCCCTGTCCTGATCGCCGTCCCCTGCTTCAGGTTCGCCGAGTGGATCAATTTCGCGCAGGGCATGAGCGTGAGGCTGCCCTGCACGCGTCGCGCGCTGGACCAGTGGTGGTGGAGCGTGTCGCGGCGCTGCGCCGTATTCGACAAGAATCGACCCACGATCTGCGAGCTTCTCAAATGATCGCGGCTGCCGTTCACCGGCAACCTGGCGCTGCGATCAATCGGTCCAGGCCGCAGTCGGCGCGATTATGCCGAAACTTTGTGCATTGTCGGAAACCCTGCAAACCGCTCGGGTGAAGCTATATGATTCTCGATATAGCTAATTGAAATACCAAGGGATTTTCTCTGACTGGATGGACCCGCGGGATCGGCGCGATCGATGTTCGCGCATGACAGCGTGGGCCAACCTGCTCCGCAGACGATTGTCGGGGCCACGAACGGTCGTGTATTCCACGGGCAATATGCGATCGATAGCCGGCCATTGAGCCGGCTGCCAGGACATCTCAGGGAAACGGTCAGGAGCGGGTGGACGGCGCAGCCAATCCGGCACGCCGGCCGGACATCCACGAGGAAAGGAACGTTTTTCAATGGCAACCACGACGGCCGGGCTCGAGCAGCTTCTGATGCAGCGCTCGCTCACCGACGCCCAGTTGATTGCGGCGGCGGAAACGGCGGCTGACTTCCGCATCCTTCCCGACGCCACCGTGATCAAGATCGGCGGCCAGAGCATGATCGATCGCGGCCGTGCCGCCGTCTATCCGCTGGTCGAGGAGATCGTCGCCGCCCGCAAGGCGCACAAGATGCTGATCGGGACCGGTGCCGGCACCCGCGCGCGCCACCTCTATTCGATCGCCGCCGGACTGAATCTGCCGGCCGGCGTGCTGTCGCAGCTCGGCGCCTCCGTTGCCGACCAGAACGCGGCAATGCTGGGCCAGTTGCTCGCCAAGCACGGCATCTCGGCGGTGGAAGGCGCGGGTCTTTCCGCCGTGCCGCTCTATCTCGCCGAGGTCAACGCGGTCGTCTTCAGCGGCATGCCGCCCTACGGCCTGTGGATGCGCCCTTCGGCCGATGGTGTCATCCCGCCCTACCGCACCGACGCCGGCTGCTTCCTGGTCGCCGAGCAGTTCGGCTGCAAGGCGATGATCTACGTGAAGGACGAGAACGGCCTCTACACCGCCAATCCGAAGACCGAAAAGAATGCCACCTTCATTCCCAAGATCTCGGTGCCCGAGATGAAGGCCAAGGGTCTGGCGGACTCCATCCTGGAGTTCCCGATGCTCGACCTGCTCGAAGCCTCGCGACACGTCCGCGAGGTCCAGATCGTCAACGGACTCGTGCCCGGCAATCTGACCCGTGCGCTCGCCGGCGAGCATGTCGGCACCATCATCACCGCGAGCTGAGGGCCCCACCGCCATGGCTGACACCAACACCATCAAGCACGTCGCCTCGCCGCTCGCGCGCCAGACGCTGCTCGACGACAAGCTCACCCGTCCTGTCGCCGGCAAACGCCCGATCGCGCTGCTGCCCTGGCTGCAGGTCGTCAAGATCGGCGGCCGCGCGATCATGGACCGCGGCGCCGAGGCAATCCTGCCGCTGGTCGAGGAGATCAGGAAGCTGCTGCCGGAGCACCGGCTGCTGATCCTCACCGGCGCAGGTATCCGCGCCCGACATCTCTACGGCGTCGGCCTCGATCTCGGCCTGCCGGTCGGCTCGCTCGCACCGCTCGCCGCCAGCGAGGCCGGCCAGAACGGCCACATCCTGGCGGCGCTGCTGGCCTGCGAAGGCGTGTCCTACATCGAGCATCCGACGATCGCCAACCAACTCGCGATTCATCTCACCGCGGCACGCGCAGTGGTCGGCAGTGCCTTCCCGCCCTATCACCACCACGAATTCCCGACCTCGCGCATTCCGACGCATCGGGCCGACACCGGCGCCTTCCTGATCGCCGATGCGCTCGGCGCCGCGGGACTGACGATCGTCGAGGACGTCGATGGCGTCTACACGGTCGACCCGAACGGACCGGACGCGGCAAAAGCAAAACTGCTGGGTCAGACCAGCTTCGATGCGTTGGCCAAGCAGGAGGGCACGCTGCCGTTCGACCGCACACTGCTCGAGGTGATGGCCAACGCACGCCACATCTCGCAGGTCCAGGTCGTCAACGGCCTGGTGCCGGGACGGCTGACGGCGGCGCTGCGTGGCCACCATGTCGGCTCGATCATCACGACCGGCGCCAAGGCCGACTGATCCGTTGGATCGCGCAGACGACCGCCGATCCGAATGGCGGCCGTCCGCGTCAACCGACGCCTGGCTCACACCGCAAGATTCATCCAGACGGCCTTCGGCTCTGTGAAATTGTCCAGAGCGGCCGTGCCATGCTCGCGGCCCAGTCCCGAGTCGCGATCGCCACCCCACGGCAACCGCACATCGGTGTAGCCATAGGTGTTGATCCACACCGTGCCCGCGCGCAGCCGCTTGGCGAGGCGCTGGACGCGGCCGATGTCGCGGCTCCAGACGCCGGCGGCCAGGCTGTAGGCGGTGCCGTTGGCCATGCGCAGCGCGTCGGCCTCGTCCCTGAACTTGATCACGCTGACGACCGGTCCGAAAATCTCCTCCTGGGAGATCCGCATCTCGTGCGTGACGCCGGCGAATACGGCGGGGCTGACGAAGTAGCCACGCGGTGCGGCACGCGCCCCGCCGGTCACCAGCGAAGCGCCCTCGTTGCGGCCGATCTCGACATAATCGAGGATCGTCTTCATCTGCCGCTCGGAGATGACGGGTCCGAGCGAGGTGGCACGATCGAGCGGATCGCCGATCCGTAAGCCCCTCGCCCGCTCGGTCAGGCGCTCGACAACCTCGTCATAGACACGCTCCTGCACCAGCACGCGCGAGCCGGCCGAGCACACCTGCCCCGTGTTGAAGAAGATGCCGCTGGCCGCGGCCTTCGCGGCCGCCTCGATGTTCGCATCATCGAAGATGACGTTGGCAGACTTGCCGCCGAGCTCAAGCGACACCCGTTTGAAGTTGCCGGCCGCGCCCTTCATGATGCCGCGGCCGACGCCGGGCGAGCCGGTGAACGTAACCTTGTCGACATCGGGATGATTGACCAGCGCCTCGCCGACCGTGCGCCCGGGACCGGTCACGATGTTGAGAACGCCGGGCGGCAGACCGGCTTCGAGCGCGAGATCGCCGATCCGCAGCGCCGACAGCGAGGTCAGCTCGGCGGGCTTCATCACGACGGTGCAGCCGCAGGCCAGCGCCGGCGCGAGCTTCCACATCCCGATCATCAGCGGGAAGTTCCACGGCACGATCGCAGCGACGACGCCGACGGGCTCGCGCACCGTGTAGGTCAGGGCATCGTCGCGCGTGGACACGACCTCACCGCTGACCTTGTCGGCCCAGCCGGCGTAATATGTGAGTGTATCGATCGCTGCGGGCAGATCCTGGCGCAGCACGGCCGCAACCGGCTTGCCGGCATCGAGGCTTTCGAGCTCGACGATCTCGTCGGCATGATCACGCAGCAGCTGCGCCCATCTCAGCAGGATCGCGCCACGCTCCGCTGCGCGCATCGTGCGCCACGGCCCTTCGAAAGCACGCCGCGCCGCTGCGACGGCACGGTCGACATCCTCGGCGTTGCCCTCGGCGATCGTCGCGATCGGCTGCTCGGTGGCAGGATTGAACGACACGAACGAGCGCCCCGAGACGGAGGGAACGTGCCGGCCGTCGACCAGGAGCTGCAGCGGCTTCGCCAGATAGCGCGACGCGCTGGAGCCGCGTTCGTAGTCATATGCAATGGACATCATATTTCCTCCGCTTCTTGTATGCCAGCGTAGGAGCAAATATGAGTTCGTAAATATGATATCTGTTGCCTATGGCGGGCCATCATATGAAGCCGACTTCACAAGCAGGTCCGATGCTGCGCATCGCGATCGAACCCGTCTGGCGCTTCCACTGGGATGACGGACCGCAGAGCATCGTCGTGATGCTCAGCGTGCTCAGCGAAATCAGGAAAACCGGCAAGATCACCAGCGCGGCCCATGACGCGCACCTCTCCTATCGTCATGTCTGGAATCTGATCGAGCAATGGTCCGCATTCTTCGGCGTGCCGCTGGTGGAGACCCAGCGCGGCAAAGGATCGAAGCTCACGGCGTTCGGCGACAAGCTGGTCTGGGCCGGCGAGCGCATGCAGGCCCGTCTCGGCCCGCAGCTCGACAATCTGGCGCAGGAGCTGGTGACCGAGATCAAGCCGTTCCTGCAGCCGCATCCCACCGTAATCCGCGTGCATGCAAGCCACGGCTTCGCCGTCGCCAAGTTGCGCGAGCTGCTCGATCGCGAGCCGGGCGTCGGCGTCGATCTGCGCTATGTCAGCAGCCAGCATTCGCTGGTGTCGCTCGCGCAAGGCGCCTGCGACCTGTCCGGTCTGCATCTGCCGCGCGGCGAACTGCGCGCACAGAGCATCCAGGCTTGCCGGGATTGGCTCGATCCCCGGCAGGACTGCGTCATCAGCTTCGTGACCCGCGAGATGGGATTGATGGTCAAGCGCGGCAATCCGCTGTCGATCCGATCATTGGCGGACATCGCGGATGGCAAGATTCGCTTCGTCAACCGCGATCATGATTCAGGCACCCGCCTGCTGTTCGATCAATTGCTCGCTTCGCACGGATTGGACGAGGCGCGCATCAATGGCGCGCAGCAGATCGAGTTCACCCACGCTGCCGTCGCGGCCTATGTCGCGAGCGACATGGCCGACGCCTGCTTCGGCGTCGAGGCGGCTGCGCGGCAGTTCGGGCTGGACTTCATCCGTATCCTGACCGAGGACTACTTCTTCGCCTGCCATCAGTCGTTTCTCGAGAGCGATCCGATGCGGCGCATCCTCGATGTGATGAAGGGCGACGACTTCCATTGCGCCATCGCCGCCCTGCCCGGCTATCAGCCGGCCGACACGGGCTCGGTTCACACCGTGCGCGAGTTCCTCGATCGGCTGGACGCCGAAGCCTGACGGCGCGTGCGGTCGGATCCGCTGGCGCAGACGACCGCTACGGCAGATCGACGCCCCGCGCCGGCACCGGCTCCAGCTGGCCCTGACGCTGCAGCGCGCGGCCACGCCAGATCGAGCCGGCGAGCAGCACCACGCCGGCGCCGATCAGCGACATCAGCGTCTCCATGACATCGACATGGCTCGCGAGAGTGGTCTTGCCGGCGAGCAGCGCCGAGGTCGCCTCGATGTTGATGACGACGGTGCCGTCGAGCAGATGGTGCAGCATCGGCTCGATCGCGGGATCGGTCGCGATCACCTCGCCGGCCACCCAGCCGAGCAGCATCGCGCCGAGCCAGACCAGCAGCGGGAAGCGATCGAGCACCAGCATGATCAGCGCGGCACCCGCGATGATCAGCGGGATGCTCATGGCGAGGCCGATGATCAGCAGCGACGCCTGGCCGTTCGCGGCCGCAGCCACCGCGATCACGTTGTCGAGGCTCATCACGAGGTCGGCGAGCGCGACGATGCGGACCGCATGCCACAGCGTCGTGCCGGCGGCGATCTCGTCGTTCTCGTCTTCGGGCACCAGCAGCTTGGCAGCGATCACGAGCAGCGCCAGCCCACCAACCAGCTTCAGGTACGGCAACGCCATCAGGGTGGCAACGATGCCGGTAAAGGCGATGCGCAGCGCGACGGCAATGCCGGAGCCGGCGACCATGCCCCAAAAGCGATGCTTGCCGTGCAGGCCGCGGCAGGCGAGCGCGATGACCAGCGCATTGTCGCCCGACAACAGCACGTTGATCCAGACGATCTTGCCGAGCGCGAGCCAGAAGCCCGGGCTCTGCAGGTCGGCCTCGAATTGAGCGAGCATGTGGCCGAAGCTGGCGGAATCGGCGAGTTGCGATAGCCAGTTCACGGCCGGGCCTTTCAGACAAGTTCAGCGTAGAACACGACGGTCGTGCGGCGGAGGGCGCCCTCCGCCGCACGAGGATCGATCAACCGACGATCTCGTTGCCGGAGAAGAACTGCGCGATCTCGATCGCAGCCGTTTCGGCCGCGTCGGAACCGTGCACCGAGTTCTCGCCGATCGACTTCGCATGCAGCTTGCGGATGGTGCCGTCGGCCGCCTTCGACGGATCGGTGGCGCCCATCACGTCGCGGTACTTCAGGATGGCGCCCTCGCCCTCGAGCACCTGGACCACGACCGGCCCGGAGATCATGAAATCGACCAGTTCGCCGAAGAACGGCCGCGCCTTGTGCACGGCATAGAAGGTCTCGGCCTGATCGCGCGTCATGCGGATGCGCTTCTGGGCCACGATGCGCAGGCCGGCCTTCTCGATCAGCGCGTTGATCGCGCCGGTGAGATTACGCTCGGTCGCGTCGGGCTTGATGATCGAAAAGGTGCGCTCAATCGCCATGATGTCGTCCTTGGAGGTGCGGGATTTGGGTGAGTTGCGGGCTTATATCGACGCGATCGGCCGACGGCAAGCGACCGGGACCCTGCCGGAGGCGGGACGCCTTACGACAATTTCACGATTCTGAACATAGTCTGAAGGGTCCGTGCCGCCCGTGTTCAGCTCAGGGGCCTTAAGGTCGTGGCTATCGGGCGGGGACGAGCCAGCAGCACGACCGGTGGCCGCCCTCTCCCAGCCTCATCCGTCGGACAATTTCGGCGCCACCAGCGCTGTCATCCAGGAGACGATCATGTTGCGCAAACTCTCCCTCATCGCGGCGGCCGCAATTGCCCTCGGCGCAGCCGCCCTCGCCCCGACCGCCGCCTCGGCTCATTGGCACGGCGGCTGGCATGGGGGCGGTTGGCACGGCGGCTATGGCGGATGGCACCGTCCGTTCTACGGCCCGCGCTTCTTCGTCGGCGGCCCGGTCTACAGCTACGGCTATGGCGGCTGCTACGTGCGCCGCGTGGTTCCGACCCCGTGGGGACCGCGCTGGCGGTTGATCAACCGCTGCTATTGATACGAGCCTCGGCGCGGCACCCGCCCCCCGCCGCACCGAACTCGCATTGCCCCGGCGTCTCCCCCACGCCGGGGCTTTTTTTGTGCACTTTCAACCTCATTTCGGGGTATTCCGGTCGGGAGCCGGAAACAAATCGAGCGGCCACGACTTGTTACAGCATCATCCTGCAACTGCCCGTGGAATACCGTCATGTCTGGCCGCACCGCCGATTTCAGCGACGCGCTCGATCGCAAGACCAGCCGGTCGATCTGCGAGGCCGTCGGCGAGCGCCTGCAACGCAGCCTGCCGCCGGACGGCTCTCACCTGCCAGCTCCCCTCGCGGAGCTGATGAACGAATTGCGCAAGCGCGACGAGGCCGGGACGAGCCGATCCGGCCGCTGAGACGCGACAAAGCGGTTGCCTTTGGCCGCGCGCGCGGTGACAAGGCGCGCATGCTTTCCATCACCGACATCTCCATCCGCCTCGCCGGACGGCTTCTCATCGACCAGAGCTCGGTGCAGATTCCGCCCGGCGCCCGCGTCGGACTGGTCGGCCGCAACGGCACCGGCAAGTCGACCCTGTTCAAGGCGATCCGCGGCGAACTGTCGCTGGAGACCGGCAGCATCAGCGTGCCGCCGCGGTGGCGCATCGGCAGCCTGGCCCAGGAAGCCCCGAGCGGGCCCGAAAGCCTGATCGAGGTGGTTCTGCGGGCCGACCTCGAGCGGCACGCGCTGCTGCACGAGGCCGAGACGGCCCATGACGCAGACCGTATCGCCGAGATCCAGACCCGCCTCGTCGACATCGACGCGCATTCGGCGCCAGCGCGCGCCGCCGCGATTCTCAGCGGCCTCGGATTTTCCGCCGCGGATCAGGCACGGGCCTGCGCCGAATTCTCCGGCGGCTGGCGCATGCGGGTTGCGCTGGCGGCCACGCTGTTCGCCGCGCCCGACCTGCTCCTGCTGGACGAGCCGACCAACTATCTCGACCTCGAGGGCACGCTGTGGCTCGAGGATCACCTGGCGCACTATCCGCGCACGGTGATCGTGATCAGCCATGACCGCGATCTCCTGGAGACCTCCGTCGACCAGATCCTGCATCTCGACCGTTGCAAGCTGACGCTATATCGCGGCAGCTACTCCTCCTACGAAGAACAGCGCGCCACGCGCGAGATGCTCGATGCCAAGGCGGTCAAGCGCCAGGAAGCGGAGCGTGCGCGGCTGCAGGCCTTTGTCGAGCGCTTCAAGGCCAAGGCCTCGAAGGCGCGCCAGGCGCAGTCCCGCGTCAAGATGCTGGAGCGGATGAAGCCGATCACCGCGCTCGTCACCCAGGACGTGCACGAGATCACGTTCCCCGCACCGGAGCGACTGCTGTCGCCGCCGATCATCGCGGTCGACAACGCTTCCGTCGGCTACGACCCCGCGCAACCGGTGCTCAACCGCGTCACCCTACGCATCGACAATGACGACCGCGTCGCATTGCTCGGCGCCAACGGCAATGGCAAGTCCACACTGGTGAAGCTGCTCGCCGGCCGGCTCACACCGTTCTCCGGCAAGGTCACGCGCGCCGACAAGCTGTCGATCGCCTACTTCGCCCAGCACCAGCTCGATGAGCTGGACGAGACCGGATCGCCGTATAGTCACGTGCGCAAGCTGATGGGCGATGCGCCGGAATCGAAAGTGCGCGCGCGCGCCGGCGCGATCGGGTTTTCCGGCAAGGCGGCGGACACGCTGGTGAAGAGCCTGTCGGGCGGCGAGAAGGCGCGGCTGCTGCTCGGGCTCGCGACCTTCTTCGGCCCGAACATGATCATCCTGGACGAGCCGACCAACCATCTCGACATCGACAGCCGCGCCGCGCTCGCCGAGGCGATCAACGACTTTCCCGGCGCCGTGATCATGGTGTCGCACGACCGCTATCTGATCGAGGCCTGCGCCGACCGTCTCTGGGTCGTCGCCGACCGCACCGTGAAGACCTATGATGGCGACCTCGATGACTACAGGCGCATGGTGCTGTCGTCGCGCAGCGGTGCCGGCACGCGAGACACCGAACGTCCGCAGGGGACCGCCGAGAAGACCGAGCGGCCCCGCAGCGACAACCGGCGGAGCGGGCTGAAGCAGAGGATCACCGCGGCCGAGGCCGAGATCGCGCGGATCACCGAGATCATCGCCAAGATCGACGGCGCGCTGTCGCTGCCCGACATCTTCACGCGCGACCCGAAGCAGGCGGCGCAACTGTCGAAGGCGCGCGCCAATGCCGCCGACGCGCTGGCGCGCGCCGAGGAGCAATGGCTGGAGGCCAGCACGCTGTATGACGAGGCGGGGAGCTGAAGCGCCCCGAGCCTCGGATCGGGCATTCGGCGGAAAGTCGCAGACAACTCGGCTTTCGCGGAATGCCCTCGCGCTCAGCGGCTCGCGCGGATGAATGCGTGGTCGGCGCGAGCGGCCGGATCAGTTGGTCCGCTGAAACAGGTCCGCACCCGGCAGGTTGCCGAGATCGCCGTTGGGCTGAATGTAGAAGAGATTCCAATTCGTCCGGAGTAGATTGCCGCCGACCTGGCCTCTCCATCGCGTGATCGAATTGCACTGAGCAAACGTCACGACCAGCATGACGGCGCTGCCGGCCGATCTGCCGGATACCGGATAGGGAATGCCCTGGCACGCAAATCCTGGCGCGTTGTTGGTGAATTGTCCTCGCACCTGTCCATCGGTGACTGACCAGATCTCGAGCACCGAGCCTCGTTGATTTGTCCATCTCGACGGCGCCGGCAGAACGTCGGCACGCGCAGCAATCGACGAAACTACGACAATCATCGCTGCAAAAAGATACTTGCTGAAGAACCACTTCATGGCGCGCCTCGCTATGCCCGGAGCTGGAGGTAGCAATGATGCCTACATACATCCATAAGCTGGAAAGCGCCATTGTGGCAGGTTCAAAATTGCTCTACTTTCGGTAGACAACGTTGATGTTGAGGTTCGATTGAAGCGATTTCAGGAGGACGAAACATGAACAAGCAGCTCTACGCTCGACTTGACGGCCTGCTCTACGACGTCTGCGTCAAGGCGGGTCAGAAGGTGCAGACCGGTGAGGTCCTCTACGTCATCGAGGCGGCCAAATCACAGCTGTCGGTGAAAGCTCCCTATTCCGGGACAATCAGTCAGGTCCGGCGCGGTGCGGGCGAGACGTTGAGCGCGACCGATGTCGTCATGGAGTTGGATGCGGAGGACGCAGCGGCCTGATCAGCCGCTCAAGTCCGGGGTTCGCTGCAGACGGATCGGCGAGGACGCGCCGTTGTAGACCGTCGCTCGAGCCAGCACGCGCTCGGCCTCTACGGGCGGCCAGGATTTTTCGATCTTGGGTCGTTTCCTGTCGAAGGCGCATTGCAGCTCCTCCGGCAGGTCGGACCAGAAGGGCACGAAGGACAACACGATCAAGGCGCGGTCTTCGCTCGAATTGTTGGCATGGGATGCATGCAGAAGCCTGCCGTCGCGAACGATCAGATCCCCCCTCCGAACGGTCACATCGACTTCGTCATGTCGTGTCGAAACCAGCACGTCGTCGACAGGCAGAATCCGATCGGGATGCGTCGGCCGGTCCTCGATCAAGCCATGGAGACCGTTCTTGCGCCGATGGCTGCCGGGAAGCACGCGCAAGCATCCGTTCGCGGCGCTCGTGTCGGTCAAGTAGTACATGAAGTAGAGAATTGGAGGCGTGGCGGCGTAGCTCGCAGCGCTCGACCAGCCCCACCAATCCTGGTGCCAGTGCAGCCTCGGACATCCGGCCGGCTTGGAGATCAGGAAGCCAGCAAAAAAGCGCGCATCCGGGTATCCGGCGCGCTCCAACAGTTCATACTGTGCATCGAACAGAATGATAGGCGCGAAATCGACCGAAGAGCCGACTGAGACAACGGATCCGAGATGAGGCTCCGCGATCGACTCACGACCGGCTCGCGACTTGATTCGATCGCCAGCCTCCAGCAACTCGCGAGGAAGAAAACCACGGCGCACCGCATACCCGGCCTCCTCCAAATCGCGACGGAGGCCGGTGATTTGCATGGCCGCCTCCTCCGTCAGGTCGCCCGCTTCTTCGCCTTGGGCTTCGCCACCTTCGGCGCCGGTCCCGGATCGGGCGCCCGCTCGACCGAGGTCAGGCGGCCCGAGCTGAACGTGTAGACGCCGGCGCGTGCGCCGCGCAGCCAGGTCACGGTGGCCACGCGCTCGCCGCCATTGCTCGAGATGTTGACGTTGTCGGGTGCACCGATGCCGCGCACCACGTCGCATTCGGTATGGCCGAGCGCAACGGTGCCGCCGACAGCCGGCGCGGCCGTGGCGGGATCATTCGCCAGCGCGTTCGCGCCCGCAGCACCGGCCGCAGGCGCCATGCCCGGGCATGCGCCTTCGGCGCTCACAAGATCCTCAGCGGAGACCGGCTTGTCCGGCGTCAGCGGCGGCGCGTCGATCGAGATGTTTTTGATGAACAGGCGTTGCGGCCGGTTGAACCACTCGGCGTCCTTGGACAGGAAATCGGGCGTGCTCGAGCATCCGGCGACGACCGGGGCAAGCACAAGGAACGCCAGAGCGCGCGTCAGCTGTTTGGTGTGGTCTCGCACGATGAACCTTGCTGAATTGCAACCTGTGGACACTCTAACGTGTTGTCCCAACATCACTTTGCGGCACGTTCGTGGCTTTGCCAACGCTCTGCCGGCAAATCGGCAGATTATCATTAATCACGCGGCGCTGCCATCATCGGCGCTTCACGGGCTTCCGTATCACTGTCGGCGCTGCCAGCGGCCCCGTTCATCCGCCTGCCAGTAGGTGACCTCGAATCCCCGCGATTTGCAATCGGTCCACGCCGATCTCGCAGCCGCGAGCGCGTCCGGATCATCCCCATTGAACACGAGCACCATGCGCTCGTAGCTGTGCGAGTCCGCTGGCAGCGGCGCGTTATCCACCAGGAACCGGACGTTCGCGCGGTTGGGATTGCTTTCTTCCACCGCGAGCACGATCGGCTGGTCGGCCACGTCGGCCACCCGCCAGGTGGCGTGCGGCAGAAACGAATCGTCGCGATAGGTCCACAGATGAGCATCGAGCGCATCCGCATGCTCTTCGGACGTCGACTGCACCACGACGCGCCAACCGCGCTCGAGCGACTTCTCGAGCAGCGGCGGCAGCACGCCTTCCAGGGTCATGTTCTGCAGATGGTAGAACAGGACTTCAGTCATCGCCCGACGTCACGCCTTGGCGCCGGATTTGGCTTCAGCCTTTTCAGCCTTGGAGTCGGATTTGGATTCGTAGGAATCCCACACCAGCCGATCGAGCAGCCGGACGCCGTAGCCCGATCCCCAGCTCTGGTTGATCTCCGATTTCGGCGCGCCCATCGCGGTGCCGGCGATATCGAGATGCGCCCACGGCGTGTCGTTGACGAAGCGCTGCAGGAATTGCGCGGCGGTGATCGAGCCGCCATGGCGTCCGCCGGTATTCTTCATGTCGGCGAACTGCGAATCGATCAGCTTGTCGTATTCGTGGCCGAGCGGCATCCGCCACACCTTCTCACCCGTCTCCTGCCCCGCCTTGAGCAGCTTGTCGGCGAGATCATCATTGTTGGTGAAGAGACCGGCATGCTCGGTGCCCAGCGCGACCATGATCGCGCCGGTCAGGGTCGCCAGGTCGATCATGAATTTCGGCTTGAACTTGGTCGCGACGTACCAGAGCACGTCGGCGAGCACGAGGCGGCCCTCCGCATCGGTGTTGATGATCTCGATGGTCTGGCCCGACATCGAGGTCACGATGTCGCCCGGACGCTGGGCGTTGCCGTCCGGCATGTTCTCGACGAGGCCGATCGCGCCGATCACGTTGGCCTTGGCCTTGCGGGCGGCGAGCGCATGCATCAGGCCGACCACGCAGGCCGCGCCGCCCATGTCGCCCTTCATGTCCTCCATCGAGCCGGCCGGCTTGATCGAGATGCCGCCGGTGTCGAAGCACACGCCTTTGCCGATGAACGCGACCGGCTGCTCGCCGCGCTTGCCGCCATTGTAGTGCATCACGACGGTGCGGCTCGGCCGTGCCGAGCCCTGGCCGACGCCGAGCAGCGCGCCCATCCCGAGTTTCTTCATCGCGGGCACGTCGAGGATCTCGACGGTGACGCCGAGCTTGCGCAAGGCGGCAGCGCGCTTGGCGAACTCCTCCGGGTAGAGCACGTTCGGCGGCTCGTTGACGAGATCGCGCGCCAGTATCACCCCGTCGGTCACGTGGGATCGCGGCGCGAAGGCCTTCTTGGCCGCCGCGACGTCGGCCACGGCGATCGAGACATTGGCGCTGACGGCGCCTTCCTCGTCCTTCTTCTTGGTCTTGTAACGGTCGAACCGATAGGCCCGCAGCCGAATGCCGGCGGCCAGCGAGCTGACCTGATCCGGCAACAGCGGTCCCGAAGGCAGCTCGGCGAGCACCGTCACCGCTTCAGTTCCGGCGTTCAGCTTTCCGGCTAAGGTCCCGCCGTATTTGAGGAAATCCTTGTCCTTGAGGTCCGAGCCCTTGCCGATGCCGATGACGATCAAGCGCTGAATCTTGATTCCCTCAGGAGCCAGCAGATCCAACACCGCACCATCCTTGCCCTTGAACCGGGCTGCCCCGGCCGCGCGCTTGATCAGGTCCGAGGCTCCCCCGAGCGCCTTCTCGGTCGCGACTCCAAGTCGCAGGGTGTCATCGCAGAACGCCACCACGATGCCACGCGGGGCAGTCGACAGCGGGACGAAGCCGACCTTGACGGCGTCGGACATCAAGCAATCCTCCAATTTCGACGTGATGAGCCGCCACGTCCGACCGAAAACCTCAACGGCCAGACCAGGATGGCGGCAGTTCGGAACCCAACTTGGCAGCAGTATGGCCTGCCCGGGCCCGGGCTGCCAAGGGTCGCGTGGCGGACCGGTCACAATGATGAAATTTTAACCGTATTTTCGTGGCGCCATGCCACAGCCATTTTGTCGACGGATCAAAGGGATGGTACAGATATTCACCGCCTTCGGAACGTGACGGCGACTGCAGCCTTGGGGGGCCCGTTGCGAGGGTTGGCTGTAGCGCGCGTTCCGGCACAGATGACTGGGGATCGAGCGCAGACGATGGGGTCCATCGACAGGTACATCTTTCGCACGACGCTGGCGTCGTTCGCGTTGGTCCTGGTCAGCCTCACCGGCGTGATCTGGATTACGCAGGCGCTGCGCGGCATCGACCTGATGACCAGCCAGGGCCAGACGATCCTGACCTTCCTTGGCATCACCGGCCTCGTGATTCCCTCCCTGCTCGGCGTCATCGCGCCGATCGCGCTGATGATCGCGGTCTCGCACACGCTGAACAAGCTTGCGACCGATTCGGAGATCATCGTCATGAACGCGGCCGGCATGTCGCCGATCCGGCTGTTCGTGCCGTTCGCCTATGCCACCTGCGCGGTGGCCGTGCTGGTGACGCTGATCGCCGCCTTCTTCGCCCCCGACGGCCTGCGCCGGATCAAGCAGTGGGATGCCGAGATCACCGCCGACGTGCTCGCCAACATCCTGCAGCCCGGGCGGTTCGCGCAGCTCGACCAGAACCTGACCATCCGGATCCGCGAGCGCCAACCCGGCGGCGAGCTGTCCGGCATCCTGATCGACGACCGCCGCGATCCCAAGGAGCGAATCACGATCATCGCCGAGAAGGGCACCGTCGTGAAGAATGCCGACGGCTCGTTCCTGGTGCTCGAGGACGGCAATCTGGAACGCTTCGAGCTCGGCAAGCGCGAGCCGGCGATGGTCGCGTTCGCCCGCTACGCCTTCGACATGTCGAAGTTTTCGAACCAGGGCCGCGACGTCACGCTCGGCATTCGCGAGCGCTATCTGTGGGAGTTGATGGCGCCCGCCGAGAACGATCCGATCTACAAGCAGATCCCCGGACAGTTCCGCCAGGAATTGCACGACCGCTTCCTGGCGCCGATCTATCCGTTCGCCTTCGCGGCCCTCACCTTCGCATTCCTGGGCGCGCCGCGGACGACACGCCAGAGCCGCAACTTCTCGTTCGGCAGCGCCATTCTCGCCGTGTTCGGCGTGCGCATGGCGGGCTTCGCCTGCTCGGTCATGACCGTGAAGACGCCGATGGCGGCGCTGGTGCAGTACCTCATGCTGTTCGGCGTGCTCGGCCTCAGCATCTGGATCATCATCGGCGGCGTGGTGGTCGAGCCGCCGGCGCGGCTGATGGAAGCCATCAACCGCTCGAACGCGCGGATCGCACGGCTGTTCGGGAGGCCGGCCACCGCATGAGCATGGTCACCAACACGCTCGGGCGCTATTTCGCCGGCCGCTTCCTGGTCTCGGCGGTCGGCGTGTTCGCGAGCATCTTCATCCTGCTCGTGCTCGTCGACTACATCGAGATGGTGCGCAAGACCTCCGGACTTGCCTCCGCTTCGGCGCTGATGGTGGCGGAGACGTCGCTGTTCCGGGTGCCGCAATTGCTCGAGAAGATGATGCCGTTCTGCGTCCTGATCGGCGCCATGACCTGCTATCTCGCGCTGTCGCGCCGACTCGAACTCGTGGTGGCGCGCGCAGCCGGGGTCTCCGCCTGGCAGTTCATCGCGCCGGCGCTGGCAAGCGCCATCGTGCTCGGGCTGATGGCCACGACCCTCTACAATCCGATGTCGGCCAATCTGCGCGAGCTCTCCAAGCGGATGGAGGCCGAGCTGTTCGGCGCAGCGCCGGGCGGCGGCGTGCAGGATGCGGCCGGCTTCTGGCTCAACCAGATCAACCCCGACGGCTCGGTCATCATCAATGCCGCGCGCAGCGAGCAGCAGGGCGTCCGCCTGACCGGACTGACCCTGTTCCGTTTTGATACGGACAAGCACTTCAAGGAACGAATCGAAGCGCGCGAGGCGACCCTGGAAGAAGGCCGGTGGGTCTTCCGGTCCGTGCGCCGATTCTCCCTCGATGCCCCACCGGTCGACGAACCGACGTACATTCTTCCGACCAGCCTGACGCCGGCGCAGGTCCGAAACAGCTTCTCCACCCCCGAAACTGTGTCGTTTTGGCAACTGCCGACATACATCCGTTCGTCGGAGAGCTCAGGCTTCGCGACCGCGGGGTACCGACTGCAGTATCATAAGCTGATCGCGCAGCCGTTTTTGCTGGCTGCGATGGTCATGCTGGCTGCGTCCGTGTCGCTCAGGTTCTTCCGAATGGGTGGCGTACAGAAAATGGTTTTGAGTGGCGTGGGCGCCGGGTTTCTGCTCTACGTTCTGTCGAAAGTAACTGAAGATTTGAGCAAGGCTGAGTTGATGAATCCGATCGCTGCGGCGTGGCTGCCGGTGTTCGTCGGCGGCCTCACCGGTTTCATGGCTTTGCTCTACCAGGAGGACGGCTAGTGTCGTTCGTTGCCGTCCGTCAGACAGCGCTCGCCGCGCTTCGGCAGCATGCCGTTGCGCGCGCCGGTTGCGCGCGCGTGCGTCGCGCCGGGTCTGGCGTACTTGGATTCGTTCTGGCCTGCGGGCTCGGCCTGATGGTTGCTGCTGCGACCGCGGTCGTGGCGCCGACCCCTGCCGTCGCGCAGGGCTTCACCTACAATCCGCGCCCGCCCAAGGCGCCGCCGCCGCGCGTCGCCAACGACAACCAGATGCTGGTGCAGGCGACCGAGGTCGATTACGACTACAACAACTCGCGCGTGTCGGCGGTCGGCAACGTGCAGCTGTTCTACAACGGCACCTCGGTCGAGGCCGACCGGGTGATCTACGACCAGAAGACCAAGCGCCTGCATGCGGAAGGCAACATCCGCATGACCGACGCCGACGGCAAGATCACCTACGCCAACAGCCTCGATCTGTCGGACGACTATCGCGACGGCTTCGTCGATTCGCTGCGCGTCGAGACCGAGGACCAGACGCGGATGGCGGCGACCCGCGCCGACCGCTCCAAGGGCAATTACACCGTCTTCGAGAACGGCGTATACACCGCCTGCGCGCCGTGCAAGGACGATCCGAAGAAGCCGCCGCTGTGGCAGGTCAAGGGTGCGCGCATCATCCACGACCAGACCGAGAAGATGCTGTATTTCGAGAACGCCCAGCTCGAATTCTTCGGCGTTCCCCTGGCCTACATCCCCTATTTCTCGACGCCCGATCCGACGGTGAAGCGCAAGAGCGGCTTCCTGATGCCGGGCGTCACCCAGACCGGCGGCTACGGCTTCGGCGTCGACATCCCCTATTACTGGGCGATCGCGCCGGATTACGACGCGACGTTCACGCCGCGTATCACCTCCAAGCAGGGCGTGCTGCTGCAGACCGAGTTCCGCCAGCGCCTCAGCAATGGCGGCTATCAGGTGCGCCTGTACGGCATCGATCAGCTCGACCGCAACGCCTTCGCCGGCCAGCCGGGCGACCGCCAGTTCCGCGGCGGCGTCGACACCAAGGGCCAGTTCGCGCTCAACGACAAATGGGTCTGGGGCTGGGACGGCATCCTGCTGTCCGACTACATGTTCCTGTCGGATTACCGGCTGGCGCAGTATCGCGATCCGTTCAACTCGTTCATGAGCCTCCCGACCGAGGCGATCTCGCAGCTTTACTTGACCGGCGTCGGCAGCCGCAGCTTCTTCGACGTCCGGGCGATCCATTATCTGAGCTTCTCGGGCAACCAGCAGACCGTGCCGGTGGTCTATCCGGTGCTGGATTACTCGAACGTGCTGAACTATCCCGTGTTCGGCGGCGAGTTCAGCTACAAGACCAACTTCGTCAATCTGAGCCGCCAGACGGCGGTGTTCGACCCGATCACGACCACGGCCAATACCGCCGGACTGTGCACGACGGTGTCTGCCGATCCGCGGGCGCGCCTGCCCACCCAGTGCCTGCTGCGCGCCACGCCCGGCACCTACACCCGCCTGACCGCGCAGGCGGAGTGGCGGCGGTCGTTCACGGATCCCTACGGCCAGATCTGGACGCCGTTCGCGATCCTGCGCGCAGACGCGATCAACGCCAACGTCTCGAACCAGCCGGGCGTGGGCAACTTCCTGCAGACCGGGGACACCCAGGCGCTGCGCCTGATGCCGACGGTCGGCCTGGAATATCGCTATCCGTTCATCAACGTTCAGCCATGGGGCACGACGACGATCGAGCCGATCGCGCAAGTGATCATCCGGCCGAACGAGACCTATGCCGGCCGGCTGCCGAACGAGGACGCCCAGAGCATGGTGTTCGACGCCAGCAACCTGTTCAGCGTCGACAAGTTCTCCGGCTATGACCGCGTCGAGGGCGGCGGCCGCGCCAATGTCGGTGTCCAGGCCACCACGCAGTTCGACCGCGGCGGCACCATCAACGTGCTGTTCGGCCAGTCCTACCACCTGTTCGGGATGAACTCGTTCGCGGTGCAGGACGCCAACAACACCGCGATCGGTTCCGGCCTGGACAAGAACGCCTCGGACTACGTGGCGCGCGTCGACTATTCGCCGAACCGCACCTACACGTTCAGCATGCGCAGCCGGTTCGACCAGCAGACCCTGAACATCCAGCGCTTCGAGGCGGAAGCCAAGGCGAACTTCGATCGCTGGTCGGTGGCCCTGACCTACGGCAACTATGCCGCCGATCCGGCGCTCGGCTACCTCGACCGTCGCGAGGGCATCCTCGGCAGCGGCTCGGTCAAGGTGGCGCCGAACTGGGTCGTCACGGGTGCGGCGCGCTGGGATCTGGCAGCCAACAAGATCAACCAGTATGTGATCGGCGCCGGCTATGTGGACGATTGTTTCGTGCTGGCCGCCAACTATGTAACGTCGTATAATTATACGGCGGGCACCACTCCCCCCGTTCTGAGCCATGCCTATATGCTCCAGATCGGACTCCGGACGCTGGCCAATTCCTCGTCCACGGGAACCGGGGCTGGGGGCCTGCAGTAGCGCGCGCCAGTCTCCGACGGGCCGCTCCGTGGGGGTCGAAAGTCCCTCGTTGGGAGCCGTGGCGCCGCTTCCAGTTGGATCAATAGCGACAACGAAGCTTGGTCATGACGATCGCGTTCTCTCCTCGCCTTCGGGCCCTGGCCATCTGCACTCTTGCCGCACTCGTCTGCGGCATCGGAACGATGTCGGCTCGCGCCCAGAGCATCGTCGTCATGGTCAATGGCGATCCCATCACCGACTATGACATCGAGCAGCGCACCAAGCTGAACTTCCTGAGCACTCGCAAGCATCAGACTCGCCAGGAGATCATCAACGAGCTGATCGACGACAAGGTGAAGATCAAGGAAGGCAAGAAGTTTGGCGTCGAGCCGACCGCCTCCGACGTCGACCAGTCGTTTGCCGGCATGGGCTCTCGCATGCGGCTCAACCCGGAACAGTTGACCAAATCGCTGGAGAGCCAGGGTGTACGGCCGGAGACGCTGAAGGCGCGCATCAAGGCCGAGATCGTCTGGAGCAGCCTGGTGCGCGGCCGCTACAAGGAACGCCTGATCGTCTCCGACAAGGACGTGGCCGCGGCTGTCGCCGCCGCGGGCGGCGATGGCGATCAGCAGGGCCAGGCGTTCGAGTACAAGATGCAGCCGATCGTGCTGATCGTGTCGAACTCCTCGAACCAGGGCCTGATGGAAGCGCGGCACAAGGAGGCCGAGGCCTTGCGCGCACGGGTGCAGACCTGCGCCGAAGCCAATAACATCTTCAAGACGACGGCGAATGCGGTCATCAAGGAGATCGTCGTCAAGACGTCCGCCGACATCCCGCCGAATCTGCGCAAGCTGCTCGATGACACGCCGATCGGCCACCTGACTCCGCCGGAAGCGACGCGGCAGGGCATCCAGATGGTGGCCCTCTGCTCGCGGACTCCGACCACGATCGACACGCCGAAGAAGCGGGAGATCAAGGAGCAGATGTACACCAAGAAATACGAGGCCACCTCCAAGGCCTATCTGCAGGAAGTCCGCAAGGCGGCGATGATCGAATATCGCTGATGACGAAGCCGCTCGCGCTGACCCTGGGGGAACCGGCAGGCATCGGACCCGACATCACCCTGCAGGCGTGGCTGCGCCGCACCGAGCTCGGGCTTCCCCCCTTCTACGTGCGCGGCGATCCTGCCTTTCTCGCGCAGCGCGCCAGGCTGCTCGACCTTCCCGTCACCGTGGACGAAGTTCGTCCCGAACAAGCGGCGCAGGCGTTTGCGACCGCGCTGCCCGTGGTCTCCACCGGGCACGCCGTGACGGCCCTGCCGGGCCGGCCGGACACGACGAGTGCCGCGGCGGCCATCGGCTCGATCCGTGAGGCCGTGGCTGACGTGAGGGCCGGACGCGCCAGCGCCGTCGTGACCAACCCGATCGCCAAGGCCGTGCTCTACCGTGCCGGCTTCTCGCATCCCGGCCATACCGAATTTCTCGCCGAGCTTGCCGCCGATGGCGGCGCGGCCCCGCAGCCTGTCATGATGCTGTGGTCACCGATGCTCGCCGTCGTGCCGGTGACGATCCACGTCGCGCTGCGCGACGCGATCGAGCAGCTCACGAGCCCGCTGATCACCTCGACGACGCGCATCGTCGCGGCGAGCCTGCGCCGCTATTTCGGCGTGTCGCGGCCGCGCATTGCGATGTCGGGACTCAATCCGCATGCGGGCGAGGACGGTACGCTCGGCACCGAAGAGGACACGATCATCGCGCCCGCGATCGCAACCTTGCGCAATGCCGGCCTCGACGTGCAGGGACCGTTGCCCGCCGACACGATGTTTCATGACGCCGCGCGCAAGACCTACGACTGCGCCATCTGCATGTATCACGACCAGGCGCTGATCCCGATCAAGACGCTGGCGTTCGACGACGGCGTCAACGTGACGCTCGGCCTGCCCTTCATCCGCACCTCGCCGGACCACGGCACGGCGTTCGGCATCGCCGGCAAAGGCACCGCCAATCCGGCAAGCCTGATTGCAGCGTTGCGACTCGCCGCACGCATGGTCCAGCAATCATCATGAGCGCGATCGACGACCTGCCGCCGCTGCGCGAGGTCATCCGCGATCATCAGCTGTCGGCGCGCAAGGCGCTCGGCCAGAACTTCCTGCTCGATCTCAATCTCACCGCCCGGATCGCGCGCGCCGCGGGTCCGCTCGAAGACGCCACGGTGGTGGAGATCGGCCCAGGCCCGGGCGGCCTGACGCGGGCGCTGCTCGCGCTCGGCGCGCGCCACGTGATCGCGGTCGAGCACGACGAGCGCGCGATCCCGGCGCTGCAGGCGATCGCCGCGCGCTATCCGGGGCGGCTCGAAATCGTCTGCACCGACGCCCGCACCTTCGACGTCCGGCCCTACCTCGGCAGCACCAAAGCAAAGATCGTCGCCAACCTGCCCTACAACATCGCGACGCATCTCCTGATCGGCTGGCTCTCTACAGAGCCGTGGCCGCCCTGGTACGACATGATGGTGCTGATGTTTCAGCGCGAGGTCGCCGAGCGCATCGTCGCGCGCGAGAACGAGGACGCCTATGGGCGGCTCGGCGTGCTCGCCAACTGGCGCTGCGAGACCAAGATCCTGTTCGACATCTCGCCATCCGCCTTCGTGCCGCCGCCGAAGGTCACGTCGTCCGTGGTGCGGCTGGTGCCGCGCCCGTCGCCCGAACCCTGCGACCGCCGCGCGCTCGAGCAGGTCGCCGCCGCCGCCTTCGGCCAGCGCCGCAAGATGCTGCGGCAGAGCCTGAAGTCGCTGCCGGCGGATCCCGCGCGGCTCGCAGCCGCCGCAGGCGTCGATCCCACCCGCCGCGCCGAGACCATTCCGGTGTCGGGCTTTGTTGCCATGGCCCGCGAATTGACCAATAGTCGCGACGAGAACAAGTCGTAATCAACAAGCATTTCAGGGAGTTTCATCATGGCGTTGATGCGCCGTCAGTCGCTCGTCAAGTTCGACGCACCGCTGTGCGAAACCATCGTCGAGACGCCGAAGCCGCAAGGCCGGGAAGTTCTGGTTCGCATCGAGCGCTGCGGCCTGTGCCACTCCGACCTGCATATCCAGGACGGCTATGCCGATCTCGGCGGCGGCAAGCGCCTGGACACCACGCGCGGCATGACCCTGCCCTTCACGCTCGGCCATGAGATCGCCGGCGTTGTCGACGAGGTCGGAGCCGACGTGCCGAAGGAGCTGATCGGCGCCCGGCGCGCGGTGTTTCCGTGGATCGGCTGCGGCCAGTGCCGCGACTGCGCCAATGGCGACGAGAATTTGTGCGCCAAGCAGCGCTTCCTCGGCGTCTCGATCGACGGCGGCTTCGCCACCCACGTGCTGGTGCCGGATGCGAAGTATCTGCTGGAATACGATCCGCTGCCGGTCAACCAGGCCGCGACGCTGATGTGCTCCGGCGTAACGGCCTATGGCGCGCTCAAGCGCCTCGTGGATCGGCCGCGCCAGCGCAATTTGCTGCTGATCGGACTCGGGGGCGTCGGCATGATGGGCCTGTCGTTCGCGCAGGCCATGTTCAAGCAGCCGATCTCGGTGGCCGACCTCTCGGCGGCCGCGCGCGAGACCGCGCTGAAGAATGGCGCTGCGACGGCCTGCGATCCGGCCGAGCCGGATGTGATCAAGCGCATCCTCAAGGAGACCGAGGGCGGCTTCGACGAAATCGTCGATTTCGCCGGCAACGAGAAGTCGATGGCCTTTGCGGTCTCCGTCGCAGCGCGCGGCGGCAAGATCGTCGTGTCAGGACTGATGGGCGGCCAGTTCACCCTGCCGATGGTTCAATGGGTGTACAAGCGCATGACCATCGAGGGCTTCATGGTCGGCACGCTGGCCGAGGCGCACGAACTGATGGCGCTCGCGCGCGCCGGCAAGATCAAGCCGCCGCCGATGCGCGAGGAGCCGATGGCTGACGTACAGAAGTGGATCGATGCGCTGCGCGCCGGCCATGTGGTCGGACGCGTGGTGCTGACGAACTGATCCCTCGCCGTTGCGACATCGCGCGCGGCGACGGTGCTGTACCGCCGCCGCTCGCCGCCACTGCGGCCCATCATTTGTCCACAAACGCAGAGGTTGTCGGCGCGACGCCTCTGACCCCTGAGGGTGAAAAGCCAGGTCCATCGTCACCGATGTGACCGATTTGGCGCGATAGCGCGGCCAAAATCGCGGCGTGATGCGGAGCTTCTTGTGGGAAAAAAGCCGCACTCGGGCACGAAAGGATCGCGACAGAATTAATCCGGAATTGCGGCTCATTGCCACCCAACTTCTCTCCGAGAACGCGCCGTTGCGTAAGCGTATCCGGAGTCTTCAATGGCAAGCCGAACGGCAGGAGTTGCGTTTGCCATTGCAGCCGGAATCCTTGGCACCGTCGTGCTCGTGCTGCCGCGCGTCGTGTTGGCGGCGGAGGAATGTCTGACCGAGCCGACGGGAGAGAAGTCCGACGCGCAACGCTGGTACTATCGTTTCGATCGTGGCACCAATCGGCGTTGCTGGTATCTGAAAGACGCCAACGGCAACACCCGTGACGCCGCGGCACCGATACGGGCGACGCAGCAGCCGGCTCCGTGGGACTTCGCCCAGCCCGCTCCACCCAAACTGACGCCAAGACGCACCGATGGCCCGGTCGCTCGCACCAGCGACGCCCTCGCAGAAGCGCCGCAGCCGCGGCTGCGTGCCGATCTCGCCGTGCGGGGCACCCCGAAGCCGCAGACTCTTGCCACACCGACGACGCTGACCGCATCCGACACCAGCCTGCCCCGCAGCCTCGATACCTCGCCCTGGCCCTCTGCCCCGCCACAACAGGCGGAGCCGATCGCTGCCGATGCGCCACCGCCGGCAATGGCCGACGACGGCAATGCGGAGCCGGACACGAATGCGGCGCCGGCTGCCGACGGGCCGATCATCGCACCGAAGCCAAGCAAGCCCGAAGCGCCCATCCACGTGCTCATGCTCGTGGTCATCGGCGCCCTCGCGATTTCAGGACTGCTGGCGAGCGCGCTCTATCGGCTCAGCCGGATGGGACGGCGGCAACGGCGCAACGGCAGCTGGCACGCGGACGCAGTCCGGATGCGCCGTAGTCGCATCAAACCACGGTCCAAGGCGCCGCAGGGCGGGATGCGTGCGGGCCGCGGCAGCATGCCGGCAGCACCCTCCCATTCAGGCGGCAGCCGCGGCTCTCAGCCGGCTTCGGCGCTCGACCTCGCGAGCGCGCGGCTGGCGGCTTCGCCGGACCAGGTCGAGCCCCGTCCGCAGCGGCCGGCGCCGTCTCCCCAGCAGCAGGATCACCCGGCCGTAGCCGCACGCCGACGCGACCGGGACGCGGCTGCGGCGATGCAACGATCGCAGTCCACCGACGCGGTATGGCAGGCGGTCGATGAGCTGGTCGATCGCGCAGCAGTACGCCGGGCCGAGCCTTCCGGGGCACAGACCGCTGCGACCAACGCGCAGCCAATGCCGGTTGCCGCAACTGCCCCATCGCCTACTGCTCCGGCGCAGGCACAACTGACGGCTGCCCAGATGGCCGCGGCGCAGGCCGCTGCCGCCAAGATTGCAGCAGCCCAGGCGAGCGCTGCTGCTGCAGACGCCTCGCCGCGCTCGCCGACCTATGCGGCACCGACGGCACCCGCCGAGCCCTGGCCGGCGGCGCAGCGGGTTGAACCAGCGAATCCCGCCCGTATCCAGGTGGGCGCACCAATGCCGCCATCGGCCCCGCCACCGACGCAGGCTGCCGCGACCGCCGCCCCACCCGCCCCTGTCGACGTCAGCGAAATCGTGTCGGCGCTGCGCAGGGCCCGCAACAGCGATGCCACGTCCCCCGCTGCCGGCGCGCCGATCGACGCCGCCAAGGTGATTGCCGCGCTGCTGGTGTCGCGCGCGGCCAAGCGGCGTACCCCGCAACCCGGCGAGGCTGGCGACGGTCCGGCTGCAGCGGCCCTCGCTGAGACGGCTCCGCCAGCGCAGGCGGACGCTGCACACCGGACCACGCAGGCGTCGCAACCCCTGACGAACCAATTGCGTGGCGGCCAGCCGGCCGCTCAGCCCGTTCCCGCGATGCCCGATCAGCCCGCGCCCCCGCGCGCGCCGTCAACGGCACCAGCCGATCCAGCGGCCGCGCTGATCGAGACGCTTCGCGCGCATGCGGCACGACAGCCGGCCCCTCAGCCTGACGATGACATCGCGAGGGCCGGACCCGGGATGATGTCGGAGGCCCCTGCCGCCGAAGACGACGAGCTCGACGATCCTGCGGCGGCGCTGATCAACCTTCTGCAGTCGCGCTTTTCATTGCCCGAAGACGAGCTGGAGGCGGAGCCGCAGCAGGAGGAGTTCTCCGTCGAGGCTCCGCAGGACGTCGCGCATATGCATGATGATCCCGCGGCCCGACTGATGAGTCTCTTGGAATCGCGGTCGTCGATCCCCGCCGCGCCACCGATCATCGACAGGCCGCAGGCGCCGCAGCAGCGACCCCTGTTCGTGCCGAGCCAGTTCGAGGACCCGGCGACCCCGCCGCTCGACTTTATTCCGCGGCCTCCGGCGCTGCGCCCGCGGCCGCGCAACATTCAGCACGATGATGAGCTCGACGGCATCCAGGACATCCTCGCGCGCCTCGGCCGGCGGGCGTAGACGGAAGGCGTTTCAGCCCTCGAGCTGGCGCTGCAACTCGCGCACGAAGGTCGTCAGGCCGGTGCGGCGCTCGCGCTTCAGGCGCTCGGCCTTGAGGATCGACTGCACCTCGGCAAACGCGTCGTCGACGTTGCGGTTGATGACGATGTAGTCGTACTCCGCCCAGTGGCTCATCTCGTGGCTGGCGCGGCTCATGCGCCCGCGGATGACCTCATCGGAGTCCTGCGCGCGGGTGTGGAGACGCTTCTCCAGATCGGCGGCGGACGGCGGCAGGATGAACACGCTGACGACGTCCTGCCGCGCCTTCTCGCGCAGTTGCTGCGTGCCCTGCCAGTCGATGTCGAACAGCACGTCCTGGCCCGCCGACAACGCCGCTTCGACCGGCGCGCGCGGCGTGCCATAGCGGTTGTCGAACACGGTGGCCCATTCGAGCAGCTCGTTGCGCTTGGCCATGTCCTCGAAGCGCGCGCGGTCGACGAAGTGATAGTCGCGGCCGTCGACCTCACCTGGCCGCATCGAGCGCGTCGTCGCCGAGACCGACATCCGCAGACCCGACATGCGCTCGATCAGCAGGCGCGACAGCGTCGTCTTACCCGCCCCCGAAGGGGATGACAGCACGAACATCAGGCCGCGCCGCTCGACCCCATCGAAGCTTCCGTCGTGAGCCGCCATGGATCACTCCAGATTCTGAACCTGTTCGCGGAACTGCTCGACCACGGTCTTCAGCTCCAGGCCGATGTTCGTCAGCTCGATGTCGTTCGACTTCGAGCAGGTGGTGTTGACCTCGCGATGGAATTCCTGGGCGAGGAAGTCGAGACGGCGGCCGACGGGCCCGCCCTTGCCGAGCATCTCGCGCGCCTGCGCGATGTGGGAGGCGATGCGATCGAGTTCCTCGCGCACGTCGGCCTTGGCCGCGATCAGCAGCGCCTCCTGCGCCAGGCGGTCAGGATCGAAGCGGTCCGACGTGTCGAGCAGGGCCGCGACCTGCTCGGCGAGTCGCGCCTTGATGGCCTCCGGCTTGCGGCCCGGCGATGTTTCGGCCCTCTTCGCCAGTGCCTCGATCTCGTCGACGCGCTGGTTGAGGATCTGTCCGAGCGTGTCGCCCTCACGCCGACGCATCTCCACGAGATGTTTCAGCGCGGTCTCGAACGCCGCGATCGCCGCCTCCTTGGCGGCCTTGTCCTCGGCCTCGTCGGTCTCCGGCTCCGCCACCTCGATCACGCCCTTGATCGACAGCAGCCCATCGATGCTGGGCGCGACCGCGTCGATCCGGCCCGCGAGCTGGCTCGCCACCTTCACGACGGCCGCCAGCACATCCTCGTTGATTCGTACCGTCGACCCGGTCTCGGTGCGCTTGACGGTGAGATTGGCGTAGACGGTGCCGCGCGACAGCACCTCGGTGGCGCGCTTCTTGGCGAAGGCCTCGACCTCGTCCCAGCCCTGCGGCAGCCGCACCCGGACGTCCAATCCCTTGGCATTGACCGATTTCAACTCCCACTCGAACGAGTAGGGACCGCTTGCCCCGTGGCTACGGGCAAAGCCGGTCATGCTCGACAGCGCCATTTCGTCCATGTCTCCGGCATATCGGGAATGGCGGGACAGACTCGCTCCGCCAAAAGTGCGCGAACCTTACGGCCTTTTGGGCAAATGTTAAGCCCGGTTCTGCGCGGCCGACATGCGTGGGAAATTATTGCTGAACGACCGGCGGGGTCGGCTGCGCAGCGCCCTGCCGCGCCCCGTTGCCGGGTGCAACACCGCCGTTGACGCGGTTGGCGGGCGGCCTCTTCGCACCGGCCGGCGCCCGTGGCGCGGCTGCCCCGGCCGCCGGATCCACCGCTCCGCCGGCAACGGCCGGCGGCGCCTCGTCGGGCTCGACGGTGTCGTTCTGGGTCTGCCGCTCCATCGCCCTGAGCTTGGCGACGTTCTTCTGGTGCAGGTCGTAGGTCTCGGTGAACGCGTGGCCGCCGGTGCCGTCGGCGACGAAATAGAGATCGCGCGTGCGCGCCGGATTGGCCGTCGCCTCCAGCGAGGCGCGTCCCGGATTCGAGATCGGTCCCGGCGGCAGGCCCTCGATCACATAGGTGTTGTAGGGCGACGGTTGGGTGATCTCGCTGCGCTTGATCGGACGGCCCAGCGTGCCCTTGCCGCCGACCAGACCATAGATGATGGTCGGATCGGACTGCAGCTTGATCCGCTGCTTCAGCCGGTTGACGAATACTGCGGCCACCCGGCTGCGCTCGTCGGGCTTGCCGGTCTCCTTCTCGACGATCGAAGCCAGCGTCACCAGCTGCTCCGGCGTCCTGACCGGCAGATCCGGACTACGCCGTTCCCAGATCTCGGCCAACACGCGCTTCTGCGCCTGCTGCATGCGCTGCACGACCTGATCGCGGCTGGTCCCGCGCGGGAACTTGTAGGTCTCCGGCAACAACGTGCCTTCGCGCGGAATCTCGCGGACGCTGCCGGTGAAGATCTCGTTCTCGGACAGACGCGCCACGATCTGCTCTGACGTCAGGCCTTCGGGCACGGTCACCGAATGCTGCACGACCTTGCCTTCGACGATGACGCCGATCACGTCGCGCAACGATGCATTCTTCTGGAACGCATACTCGCCCGGCTTGAGGTCGGAACTGGCCTTCAGCGCATAGACCCCACCGATGAAGATCCACGGATTGACGTCGATCACACCTTCACGCGCGAGCACGTCGGCAATATCGCGTTTGCCCGCGCGCTGCGGGATGTTGACGACCTTGTCCTCCTGCAGCGGTCCTGCCGCTTCGAGGATCTGCCGTCCATAATAGTAGGCCGCGCCCACGCCGAGCATGGCCAGGATGAGCAAGGTGATGATCGCATTGCCGACCACCACGAACGGATTACGGGCGCGGTCGGAGCGGCGCGGCGGCGGCGGCACGCGTTCCGGCTCCAGCGCTGCGCGCGGGCTGCGGGGCGAGATGGGCGGCCGTTCACTCATCGATGCAACCTTCAGTCCTGTCGCTCTCGTCGTGGCCGTGCGCTCCCCAACGCAAGCGACCTGAAGTCCACGCCCAATTTAACGATTCGTCATCTCGTCATCGAATACGGCGAAAAGGTGTTTTCGCCGGGCCTCACCGCCATGCGCATCCACTTACCGCATCGGCGCCGAAGGCCGACCTGCGAAAGACACGCGAAGTTAAAGACACGCGAAGTCTTGGGTTCTAGTGTGGCTGCAGTCGGATATCCGCGTGACCAAGCGACAATCGGCCCGAGCGGCATTCCGTCCTTCCGCACTAGGTCACCACGCGCCGCAAAACCACCGACGCGTTGGTGCCGCCGAAACCAAAGGAGTTCGACAGCGCCACGTTGATCTCGCGTTTGCGAGGTGCATGCGGCACGAGATCGATCGCGGTTTCCACCGACGGATTCTCCAGATTGATCGTCGGCGGCGCGATGTTATCCCGAATCGCGAGAATGCTGAAGATGGCTTCGACGGCGCCGGCCGCGCCGAGCAAATGGCCGATCGACGATTTGGTCGACGACATCGAGATCTTCGAAGCGGCATTACCAAGCAGGCGCTCGACCGCACCGAGTTCGATCTCGTCGCCGACTTGAGTCGAGGTGCCGTGCGCGTTGATGTAGTCGAGGTCGGCGGCCGTGATGCCGGCGCGCTTCAGCGCCGCACTCATGCTGCGAAAGCCGCCGTCGCCATCCGGCGATGGCGATGTGATGTGATAGGCGTCGCCGGACAGCCCGTAGCCGCAGACCTCGGCGTAGATCCGCGCGCCGCGTGCCTTGGCGTGCTCATACTCCTCGAGCACGACCACGCCGGCGCCCTCGCCCATCACGAAGCCATCGCGGTCCTTGTCGTAAGGACGCGACGCGCGCTCGGGCGTCTCGTTGAATCCGGTCGACAGTGCGCGGGCCGCGCAGAACCCGGCCATGCCGATTCGGCAAATCGGCGATTCGGTGCCGCCGGCGACCATGACATCGGCATCGCCGAGCGCGATCAGGCGGCTGGCGTCGCCGATCGCATGCGCGCCGGTCGAGCAGGCGGTGACGACCGAATGATTGGGGCCCTTGAGCCCGTGCTCGATCGAGACATAGCCCGAGGCGAGATTGATCAGACGTCCGGGAATGAAGAAGGGCGACACTTTGCGCGGACCGCGCTCCTTCAGCAGGATCGCCGTGTCGGCAATGCCCGAGAGGCCACCGATGCCGGACCCGATCAGCGTGCCGGTGGCGCAGCGGTCCTCTTCCGTCGCGGGATGCCAGTTGGCGTCATCGAGCGCCTGACGCGCCGCAGCCATCGCGAAAATGATGAAATCGTCGACCTTGCGCTGGTCCTTGGGCTCCATCCACTGGTCGGCATTGAAGGTGCCGTCGGAGCCATCGCCGCGCGGCACCTGACAGGCCACCTTGGCGGGAAGATCGGAGACCTCGAACGACTCGATCAAGCGCGCACCGCTCTTGCCCTGAAGGATGCGCTGCCAGGTCGTTTCCACACCACAGCCAAGCGGCGAAACCATGCCAAGGCCAGTGACGACAACCCGCCTCATGTTCGTTTCTCCAGACCCGATTTTGAGCGCTTGTGGATCGGCTGACGGCCGTCGCCGCATCTCGGGTCAATTGTTCGAGTAACACGGTCTGGCCAGGCAGCGCGACCGAATCGTCTGTCGCCGGCCGCCAGATGACGGCTCATCACGACGCCGCCAACAGCAAGAAACCGGTCGACCGCACAAGACGGATCGGCCGGTTTCGCGCAACTTCGCCGGAGCGTCAGCTCTTGGCGTTCTTCTCGAGGAACTTGGTGGCGTCGCCGACGGTCAGGATCGTCTCGGCGGCGTCGTCCGGAATCTCGCAACCAAACTCTTCCTCGAAGGCCATGACGAGCTCGACCGTGTCGAGGCTGTCAGCACCGAGGTCGTCAATGAAGCTCGCGTTGTCGACCACTTTCTCGGGCTCGACACCAAGGTGTTCGACCACGATCTTCTTAACCCGCTCGCCAATCTCACTCATCGTTCAACCTCGTGCTTGTTCCTTTAAGACCCGACCCCCGGATGATCCGCATCACCCCGGCCGCTAAACTTCCTTCGCGATCGCGCAAAACCAGATTTGCCCCGCAGCGCCCCTTTACCGAAATTTGGCGGACGACTTGCGGTCCGAAAACTTCGGAAACGGGGCCACTCACAAACTCCAATCCACACTCTCCATGAGGCCGGTACGCCTCCGATCCAGAGCGCTCAAACAGGAACCCGGATCAGCAGCGCCAGCCGACAGAGGCCCGGCGAACGATGGCAGCTCGCCCCGCCAATATACAGGGTTTGGAAATCCTGCAATGGCGTTCTTCGTGCCCCCATCAGCTGCCCGGTTACCATACACGCGAATCGTTGACCACACGGCCCGGTATGCTGGTCGCGACGTCTTTTCGCCGCATTCCGAGCCGCGGCAAGGCCTAGATCATCGCCATGCCGCCGTTGACGTGGATGGTCTGGCCCGTGACATACGCCGCCTCGTTGGAGGCGAGGTACACCGCAGCTGCAGCAATGTCCTCTGGCGTGCCCAGCCGCGCCGCCGGCACCTTGGCGAGGATCGACTCGCGCTGCTTCTCGTTCAGAGCGTCGGTCATCGGTGTCTTGATGAAGCCCGGTGCGATGCAGTTGGCGGTCACGCCGCGCTTGGCGTACTCGGCGCCGAGCGTCTTGATCATGCCGATGATGCCGGCCTTGGACGCCGTGTAATTGCCCTGCCCCGGATTGCCGGTGACGCCGACGATCGAGGTGATCGCGATGATGCGGCCGAAGCGCTTGCGCATCATCAGCTTGGTGGCGGCACGCGAGAGGCGGAATGTCGCGGTCAGGTTGACCTTGATCACCTCGTCCCAATCCTCGTCGCGGAGCTGCACGAACAGGTTGTCGCGGGTGATGCCGGCGTTGGCGACGAGAATGTCGACCTGCCCCATCGCCTGCTCGGCGGCCGGCACCAGCGCCTCGACCTCGGCCGCGTCAGACAGATTGCAAGGCAGCACATGCACACGGCTGCCCAGCTCGCCCGCGAGGGTCTCGAGCACCTCGCGCCGGGTGCCGGAAACGGCCACGGTCGCTCCCTGGGAATGCAAGGCCTTGGCGATCGCATTGCCGATGCCGCCGGTCGCGCCGGTGACCAGCGCGGTCCTGCCACTCAGATCGAACATCAAACTCTCCTCAATGCCGCTATACGCGACGCTCTACGACGTTTTGACCGCGGCCAGCGCATCCTTGGCGGCCGCAATGTCCGCCGGTCCGCCGACGGCGACACCGACTGCACCATCCGCGATCCGCTTGACCAGGCCGCTGAGCACCTTGCCCGCGCCGATCTCCAGGAAGCGCGTCACGCCCTGGCTCGCCATGTAGGCGATCGATTCGCGCCAGCGCACCGTACCCGTGACCTGCTCGACCAGGCGACGGCGAATCTCGTCGGGATCACTGATCGGGGCCGCGAGCACGTTCGAGACCAGCGGCGAGGCCGGCGCCTTGATGGTGACCTTGGAGAGCGCCTCCGCCATGACGTCGGCCGCCGGCTGCATCAGCTTGCAGTGGAACGGCGCGGAGACCGGCAGCAGCATGGCGCGCTTGGCGCCCTTGGCGCGCGCGATCTCGACGGCGCGATCGACGGCGGCCTTGTTGCCGGACACCACCACCTGACCGCCGCCATTGTCGTTGGCGGCCTGGCAGACCTCGCCCTGAGCCGCCTCTTCGGCGACCGCCACGGCTGCCTCGTAATCCATCCCGAGCAGCGCGGCCATGGCGCCGACGCCTACCGGAACGGCCTTCTGCATCGCGAGACCGCGCGTCCGCAGCAGGCGGGCGGTGTCGGCGATGGTCAGGCTGCCGGCGGCCGCCAGTGCCGAATATTCGCCCAGCGAGTGACCCGCGACGAAGGCCGCGTCCCGCCCGACCGAGAACCCCGCCTCGGCCTCCAGCACCCGCAAGGTCGCCATCGACACCGCCATCAGGGCGGGCTGGGCATTTTCGGTCAGCTGCAGGGTCTCGGCCGGACCTTCCCAAATGATGGTCGTCAGCTTCTCGCCGAGGGCAGCGTCGACCTCCTCGAACACGGCGCGGGCCACCGGGAAGGCGTCCGCGAGCGCCTTGCCCATGCCGACGGCCTGGGACCCCTGCCCCGGAAAAGTGAATGCTGCCGTCATGGCCGCCCCCTGAACGTTCCAAAATCCCTGGAATTGAGTAACTTTGGCCGGAAAGACACTGGCAAAGGCCGGGATGTCAAGCGCGTGACGGGCGCATTTCGACCACTTTCCCTTGCCTTGGCGCCGAAAATCGGTATAAGGCCCGCCATCCGTGGATCCCGAGCCGGGAGCTGAACGGACGGTCCCAGCAAATTCACCTTGCTCAACCTTGGGGATGTACCCTCTCCAAGCTGTCCAGGCGATTTGATGTGGCAGGGCCAGTCGGCCCGTCGTCCCGTGTTCCCGCCTTCTGAGCTGACGTCTGCGAGTCCTTTCCACAAGGGCTCGAAGGGCTTGACGCCGGGATTTGCGCCAACTTGGAAAGGACAGCCATGCCGCTTTACGAGCATGTTTTCCTCGCGCGTCAGGACGCGAGCACCCAGCAGGTGGAAGAACTGACGGCTCAGATGACCGGTATCGTCGAGGGTCTCGGCGGTAAGGTCACGAAGACCGAGAATTGGGGCGTTCGCTCCCTCACCTACCGCATGAACAAGAATCGCAAGGCGCACTTCGTGCTGCTCAACATCGACGCGCCGTCCGCGGCGATCGCCGAGATCGAGCGCCAGGAGCGGATCAGCGAGGACGTGATCCGCTACCTCAGCGTCCGCGTCGAGGAGCTCGAGGAAGGCCCGTCGGCGATGATGCGCAAGGCCGATCGCGACCGTGAGCGCGACGACCGCGGCGGCGGCTTCCGTGGTGAGCGCGATGGCGGCGGCTTCCGTGGCGATCGCGGAGACCGTGGCGATCGTGGCCCGCGCCGGCCCCGTGACGAAGAAACGACGGACGAGGAGTAAGATCAATGGCTGAAGCCCCCGCACGTCGCCCGTTCTTCCGCCGCCGCAAGACCTGCCCGTTCTCCGGGCCGAACGCGCCGAAGATCGACTACAAGGACTCCAAGCTGCTGATGCGCTACGTCTCCGAGCGCGGCAAGATCGTGCCGAGCCGCATCACGGCGGTGTCCGCCAAGAAGCAGCGCGAGCTCGCGCGCGCCATCAAGCGCGCCCGCTTCCTCGGCCTGCTGCCTTACGTCATCCGCTGATTGCGGAGCTCGGACCGGCGGCCCCGCGCCGCCGGCTCCTTCCGTTGAATTCTCATAAGGCTTCCGGGTCGTCCGGTCGCCGATGGTTGGGGCGAAGGCGCCTCTAACCGCTCGAAGGGAGCGGGACAGCTGATGATCGGAACGCTTCTCATCGCGCTCGCAGCAGGCGCTGCCTCCGCCGTCATGTTCGCCTCGACGGCGTCGGGCGTAATGACGGCGCTCGTGCTTGCGCTGCTCGCGCCCGTGCCGCTGCTGGTCGCCGCAATCGCCTGGGGCCGGCTTTGCGCTGTCATCGGCGGTCTTGTGGCAACCGCTTGCGTGCTGGCCATCTTCGGCTTCGATCGCGCGATCGCCTTTGCCGTCTCTGTGACGCTGCCGGCCTGGTGGCTCGGCCACCTCGTCCTGCTCGGCCGGCCGACGACCAGCCCATCCGGCCAGGATGGCATCGAATGGTATCCGCCCGGCAACATCCTGCTGTGGATCGCGGTGATCGCCGCGCTGATTGCCGCATTCTCCTTCGGCACCGACATGACGGCCACCAATCAGGGTCTCAGGCGGCTGCTGTCGCGCGTGCTCGGCAATACCGTCGCGTCGACCGACGCGGTCGACATTCCCCAGCTGGTCGAGCTCCTGGTCTTCATGGCGCCGCCCATGGCCGCGGTGATCATGACCACGATCCTGTCGCTCAACGTCCTGGCGGCTGCAAAGATCACGGCGATCTCCGGCCGGCTGATGCGCCCATGGCCACGCCTGCGCGACACCAAGCTGCCGCTGATGACGCTGCCGGCGCTGTTTGCGATCATCGCCTTCTGCTTCCCGGGCGGGCTGATCGGCATGCTCGCGCGAATCGCCGCCGCAGCGCTGCTGACCGCCTATGCGCTCACCGGCTTCGCGGTCCTGCATACGCTGACCCTGCCGCTGCGCACCCGGCCGCTCTGGCTCGGCCTCGCCTACGCGCTGATGCTGACCTTCATCTGGCCGATCCCGATGCTGGCGATGATCGTCCTCGGCCTCGCCGACGCCGCCTTCGACCTCCGCCACCGCTTCGGCCCGCGGCAGCCGCCGCCGTTGCCGGTGCCGTAGAAGCTTCACCTCAACCAACCGCTTCGAACATCTTAAAGGAGAACATCGATGGAAGTCATTCTGCTGGAACGTGTCGCCAAGCTCGGCCAAATGGGCGAGATCGTGAAGGTCAAGGACGGGTTCGCCCGCAACTTCCTGCTCAAGCGCAAGAAGGCGCTGCGGGCCACCGCCGAGAACAAGGCCAAGTATGAGGGCATGAAGGCCGAGCTCGAGGCCAACAACATCAAGGCCAAGGGCGAGGCATCCAAGGTCGCCGAGAAGATCGACGGCCGCGACATCGTCATCATCCGCCAGGCCTCCGAATCCGGCCAGCTGTTCGGCTCGGTCTCGGTGCGCGACATCGTCGCCGCCCTCGCCGCCGACGGCATCACCGTCAGCCGGCCGCAGGTCTGGCTCGACGCCCCGATCAAGACGATCGGCAAGCAGACGATCACCATCGCGATCCATCCGGAGGTCGAGACCTCGGTGACCGTGACGGTCGCCCGCAGCGCCGACGAGGCCGAGCGCATCAAGCGCGGCGAGGACATCTCGACCCGCCAGGAGGACCGCGACGCCGCCGCCGAAGCGATCGCGGCCGCCGGCGAGTTCTTCGATCCGGAGGCCCAGGACGAGGGCGCTGCCGGCGAGCCTGCGCAGCAGTAAGCGCCGCGCTAGCCCATTTGCGGAAAAGCCCGGCTCAACGAGCCGGGCTTTTTCATTGCCGTCTCACCGCGAGGGCGAGGACGGAACCGAGGGATCCGACGGCACCGACTGGGTCGTGGCCGGCGCCGGCGTCACCGGCGGGACCGGATCGGCGCGCAGCGCCGGGGCGGCGTCGCTCGATCTTGCCGGCTCAACCCGCGGCGGCTCGGAGCCGGCGGCGCTGTCCTCGCGCGACGGTGACGGCTGGGTCGCACCGGTCGGCTCGCTGCGCGTCTCATCCGCGGCCGCGCCCTCCTGGGCCGGCTTCTTGCGCTTGCCGAGCCGGCCCTTCTTTGCGGGCGCACTGCCCTCGCCGTCGGCCGGTGCAGCCGCGGGCTCCGCTGCCGCATCGGGCTTGGCCTCGGCCGGCGCGGAGCGCCTGGAATGATGACCCCGACGGCGCGGCTCGGCCGCATCGTCAGCGGTGGCCGGCTTCGCCTCGGACGGCTCGGTGGTGGCCGACCGGGCGCGACGCTCGGACCGCGTCTCCTTGCCGGAATGGCCCGTGGATCGCGCATCAGCGGCGCCGTTCGCAATCAGGTAATTGGCGAGCACGCCGGCCATCTCGGGGCTCGTCGTGTAATGCTGGCGCAGAAACCCGGGCAGCGAGCCGGCCGAGGTGTTCTTGGCCAGACCGCGCGGCGACTTGTGGCAGACCACGCAGGTCCCGTTGAAGATCTGCGCAGGACTCTTGCCCGCATCGAGATTTTCCTGCGCAACGGCGGCCCCCGCAAAGCCCATGCAGAACACCGCCACCACCGCCGCCAAATTGAGCGCTCGGCCCACCATTCTCATTCTCCAGCTATGGTTTCGCCCACACGGCGCCGCCCCGCGCGACATCCGCTGCCGTGTTTCCTCTCGCTATCAGCCGAACGTGACAGCGGACATTGCGGTCGCTCCACGCCGTCGACGGCGATCCCTTCAGACCTCGTCCGGCGGTCAGATGCCGGACACCGGCCAAAAGGCCGGCGGCCGCGGCCTTTTTAACGGATTGCGGAGCGAATGAAAGCGCACAGATGTTCCTGCGCCGAGATGTCCATCGATCAATGACAATGACAGTTCTGAATATCGGCTTTGTGTTCATGGCAGTGGCATCGGCGTGTGCCCGCTGGGTAACATAACAACGTGATGATTGGGAACCAATCGGTTCTCAACGCGTCGAGTGCGACGGCCGGGAAAGTCAGCAACTCACGGGAATAGCTCGTTGGGTGGTGTGGATGGACCGTTTGCTCCGAAGTCTGTTGAGTGGCTTCATTTGCCGTGGGTCGATCAGCTTTACGACGGCCAGCGGCACGTCGTTCAGCTGCGGGGATGGAACCGGTGTCCCCGTGGCGGCACGATTTCTGACTCGTGAAGCCGAGCGCCGGATTCTGGCCAATCCCGAGCTCGCGCTCGGCGAGGTCTATATGGACGGCTCGTTCGTCGTCGAACGAGGATCGATCGCGGATCTGCTGTCGATCGTGATGAGCCAGCCGGCCGCGGTGCCCGACTGGGCCAAGACGCAATGGTGGCTGCGCTACCTCGTCCGGCACCTGCACCAGCTCAACATCCGGGCACGCGCGCGCCGCAACGTCGCCCATCATTACGATCTCGACGGGCGGCTGTATTCGCTGTTCCTCGATGCCGACCGGCAATATTCCTGCGCCTATTTCGAGAAGCCGGATGCGACGCTGGACGATGCCCAGCTCGCCAAGAAACGTCATCTGGCGGCCAAGCTGCTGATCCGCCGCCGCCATCGCATCCTCGACATCGGCTGCGGCTGGGGCGGGCTCGGACTCTACCTGGCTGAGATGTGTGATGCCGACGTCACCGGCGTGACCTTGTCGGCCGAGCAGTTGCAGGTCGCCGAGGCCCGCGCGGCCGAACGGCACCTGTCCCATGCCGCCCGCTTCCTGCTGCAGGATTACCGCGACGTGCCAGGTACGTTCGAGCGCATCGTCTCGGTCGGCATGTTCGAGCATGTCGGGGTCGCCTTCTACGACACCTTCTTTCGCCGCTGCGCCGAGCTGCTCGCGGACGACGGCGTCATGCTGCTGCATTCGATCGGACGCTCCGAGGGCCCTGATGCGACCAACCCCTGGATCGCCAAATACATCTTCCCCGGCGGCTACGTCCCAGCCCTCTCGGAGGTTCTGCCGGCGATCGAGCGCGCCGGGCTCCTCGTCTGCGACATCGAGATCCTGCGCCTGCACTACGCGGAGACCCTGAATGCGTGGCGCGAACGCTTCATGGCCCGGCGCGACGAGGCCGTGCAGCTCTATGACGAGCGCTTCGCGCGGATGTGGGAGTTCTACCTGGCGGCAGCGGAAATGGGGTTCCGCAAGCAGAACCTGATGAATGTCCAGATCCAGCTGACGAAGCGCCAGGGCGTCGTGCCGATGACGCGTGACTACGTCCACCGCGAGGAGACGCGGCTGCGGGCGCGCGAGCGCGGCAGCCGCCCGGCGCTGCAGATGGCGGGTGAGTAGCGCGCGCGGCCCGCGACGAAGGCGGAAGGCGGCGTCAGTGCAATGGTCCTGCAGAGACGGACGCCCGGATTCGCGCCGCCGCGCCGCGGGCCCGACTTCAATCTTGAGATGCGTAGATAACGGATCGCGTCCCAAGCGTGAGATCATGCCCATCCGACTCAAATTTTCAAACAAATCGTGCGGTCTGTGAACTGGCTCACAGACCCCGGGTAAGCCCGGCCGTAGTGTCCCGGCGTGTCCCAGAGCCCCGCCAGAGCCATGTTGGAACCCCAGACCGACTTCAGCACCGACTACGCGCTGATCGCCGCGGGCGTAGGGGCATCCCTGATCGCCCTCCTCTATCTGCTGCTGGTCTGACGCCGGGCGCGGATCCACGCGCGGCCCTCGCACGCCCTGCCGTACCGACTCTCGTTCCCGCCTCGCGGACATGTCGAACGATCGCGCCGGTTGAGTGCACCGGCATGTCGCTCGCGCTCGCGCGGCCTTGAGTCCTGTCGGTTCCGTCAAGCGCGGCATCTGGCGAGTCCGGATTCATCCACCAGATTTACCAGACGGTGAATTGCGCTCAGCTTTCGCTTCCGCTTCGCGCGCGACTGGCGCTTTATCCCCTCCCCTTCAAAGCTGCTAAACACGCGGTCATGGCACTCACCGATTCGAACGTTCACAAGCTGGCGCCGGCTGACGCAGCAACGCCGGCCTATCGCAGCGCTCCTCACAACATCGAGGCGGAACAGGGTCTGCTCGGCGCGATCCTGGTCAACAACGACGCGTTCTATCGCGTCTCGGACTTCCTCGAGCCGAAGCATTTCTTCGAGCCGCTGCATCAGACCGTGTTCGAGACCGCGTCGAGCCTGATCCGGATGGGCAAGGTCGCGACGCCCGTGACCTTGAAGACGTTCCTGCCGGCCGACGTCGACATCGGCGGCATGACCGTCGGGCAATATCTGGCGCGGCTCGCGGCCGAGGCGACCACGATCATCAACGCCCAGGACTATGGCCGCACCATCTACGACCTCTCCTTGCGCCGCGACCTGATCGGCATCGGCGAGGACATGGTCAACGTCGCCTATGACGCGCCGGTCGACTTCGCGCCGCGCAACCAGATCGAGGACGCCGAGCGAAGGCTGTACGAGCTCGCCGAGTCCGGCCGCTACGACGGCGGCTTCCAGAAATTCTCCCAGGCGCTGACGACCGCGCTCGACATGGCGGCCAAGGCCTTCCAGCGCGACGGCAAGCTGTCCGGCATCTCGACCGGCCTGCGCGATCTCGACGCCAAGATGGGCGGCCTGCAGCATTCGGACTTGATCATCCTCGCCGGCCGTCCCGGCATGGGCAAGACCTCGCTCGCGACCAACATCGCCTACAACGTCGCCCAGGCCTATGTTCCCGAATTGCAGCCCGACGGCACCTATCGCGCCGCCCAGGGCGGCGTGGTCGGGTTCTTCTCGTGCGAAATGAGCGGCGAGCAGCTCGCCACCCGTATCATCGCCGAGCGCTCCGGCATTCCCTCCAGCCACATCCGCCGCGGCGGCATTACCGAGGCCGATTTCGAGAAGCTGCGCGAGTGCTCGATCGAGCTGCAGTCGCTGCCGTTCTATGTCGACGAAACCGGCGGCATCTCGATCGCGCAGGTGATGGCCCGCGCCCGCCGGCTGAAGCGCCAGAAGGGCCTCGATCTCCTGGTGATCGACTACATCCAGCTGCTGTCGGGCTCGGGCAAGCGTGGCAACGACAACCGCGTCCAGGAAATCACCGAGATCACCACCAGCCTGAAGGCGCTGGCGAAGGAGCTCAGCGTTCCCATCATCGCGCTGTCGCAGCTCTCGCGCCAGGTCGAGAACCGCGAGGACAAGCGGCCGCAACTGTCGGACCTGCGTGAATCCGGCTCGATCGAGCAGGACGCCGACGTGGTGCTGTTTGTGTATCGCGGCGAGTACTACCTCGCCGCCAAGGAGCCGCGCCCCGGCACCGAGGAGCACCAGAAGTGGCAGATGGAAATGGATCTGGCGCTCGGCAAGGCCGAGGTGATCATCGGCAAGCAGCGTCACGGCCCGACCGGCACGGTCGAGCTGCACTTCGACGCCTCGGTCACCCGGTTCGGCGATCTCGCGCATGACGGTCTGCCGCCGCAGCATCACGACTATTGACCTGACGCGGTTGAACCGTGACGCCGTGGCGCGTAAAAGCGCCCCATGAGTGTTCCCGAACAGAAACCCGCCGAACAGCCTGTCTCGGCGGTCGATGACGCTGTCCCGGCCAGCGCCACCGGCGTGCTGACCATCGATCTCGACGCGCTCGCCGCCAATTGGCGCAAGCTGGAAAAGACCGCAGTGCCGGCCGAATGTGCCGGCGTCATCAAGGCCGACGCCTATGGCTGCGGCATTCCCCAGGTGGCGCGCACGCTCGCGGCCGCGGGCTGCAAGACCTTCTTCGTCGCAACCCTCGCCGAGGCAAAGGTCGCCCGCGCCGCCCTGCCCGACTCGGCCGCGCTCTACGTGCTCGACGGGTTCTTCCAGAACACCGGCGACGACTACGCCGCCATCAACTGCCGCCCTGTCATCGGCGATCTCAACGAGCTCGCCGAATGGGACATGTTCTGCCGCCGCACCGGCTGGAAGGGTGGCGCCGCCATCCATGTCGACACCGGCATGAACCGGCTCGGCCTCAGCCTGATCGATGCGCAGAGCATGATCCCGCGCATCCAGAGCGGCGACCATGGCATCACGCTGGTGATGAGCCATCTTGCGTCGGCCGAGCAGATCAACAGCCCGTCGAACGCGCGCCAGCTCACTGCGTTCCGCGAGGTCGCCAGCGTGTTCACCGGCGTGCCCGCCGCGCTTGCCGCCTCCTCCGGCATCTTCCTCGGTGCCGCCTTCCAGTTCGACATGGTGCGTCCCGGCGCGGCGCTCTATGGCGTCAATCCCACGCCCGAGGCCGACAACCCGATGCAGCCGGTCGCCGAGATCAAGGCGCGCATCGTGCAGCTGCGCGACCTCGCGCGCGGCGACACGGTCGGCTATGGCGGCACCTGGAGCGCGCGCCGGCCGACCAGGCTGGCGATCCTCTCCGCCGGCTACGCCGACGGCTACTTCCGCGCCGCCTCGTCCAATGACGGCACCCGCGGCGCCGACGTCATCATTGCCGGCCAGCGCTGCCCGATCGCAGGGCGCATCTCGATGGATTTGATCGCGGTCGATGTCACCGACCTGCCGCCGAAGGCCGCCCGCCGCGGCCACTTCGCCACTTTGCTCGGCGAAGGCATCACCGTCGACGAGCTGGCGCATCATTTCGGCACCATCGGCTACGAGGTCCTGACCAATCTCGGCCGGCGCTATCACCGGATCTACAAGGGCGGCGCGACGCCCGCGGAGAGCTGATCGTCCGTCAACGCCCGCTGCCGTAGCCCGGATGAGCGCAGCGACATCCGGGGTCCCACGCGCCATCTCGGTGAACCCGGATATCGCTGCGCTCATCCGGGCTACGAGATCGGCGCTGCACTGGCAATGACGGTGTCCACACATGCGCCTTCGTTCTCGCGGCCCATAACGCCCGAGGCTTGCATCTCGTTTTCACCCTCTTCAACGAGGGCGCAGGGAATGCCGGGTGAAGGCCTCACCCATGGCCCGCCTGCAGAAAAAAAGCAGGCGGCAGTCACCACAGGTTCAGCCGGTCAACCGGCATTCCCCGCGCGATGGCTTTACGCCTTATGCGTACTCTCCCCGGGGATCGGCTGTCTTGCCCCCGTGACCGGCGGATCATCACCGCCAGCGTAGCATCAGCGTCGAGATGCCAGGACCATACGTCTTCGACGTGCGCCCAGTGCCGTTCGTCCGCACGACGTCAAGCCATGCTGCGACCCGAAGCGCCCACCACATCCCACCCCGCGTGTCATGACGATCGCGATACGCCCCTCGTGCCGAGGCGGGACGGAGAGAGAGAACCATATTTTTCCGATAAACGGAAGTTAAATATTTTTCGCCGAAGGACTGGACAGGGTGAGTCGCGCTGAAATTACTGGGAAATTTTTCCGCAAAGTGCAAAAAGTCCGCAGAATTAGGCCCCAGCGATTAGAGCCGTCGTCGCGGACAATAGGAGCGGCATGGTATCCGCACCAGCTACGCCAGCCCTCTGCTTACGTGCAAATCCAGTGATCAAACGCTGGTCGGAGCGTAATCGTCGGCCATGACGAGAGCCAGTGCTAATGCCCCGTGCCCAACCCCGCCGCCCGCCATGAGCGGAACGTAGTCCGATATCTTGGACCGACAACTGCCCGCGCCGCCCTCTTCTTCTGCTTAGAAGCCGTCTGTTCGAGAATATTTGGTTCGACCGGAGCGAACTGCAGAGGCTGCATCGAGAACAATCCCGGCTCAGAAGAACCGTAAGCCTGCAGTTGGCGCTCGCGCCGCCGCGATTGGCTTCTCAGACCAGCAACATCGCGTGCGCCTGCCGCTGGAGCGACGTGCCACGCACCCATTGAAGCGACCTGGTCGAGAGGCGACGGCGGCGGAAGCATTTGATAGTCAGGGCTCGGGTCGCAGGTCGTGTGAGCACTTCTGGGCAGAGGCGGATAGCTGGACTGCCGTTCGTCCGTCCACTCCACAAGCTTGGAAGCCAGCGGCACTATGCCGTGCTCCTCGTAGGCATTGTATGCCCCAGGATTGACCCACCGCACGACCCTCTGAAACGTGGTCTTGGGTGCACCTGCCCTGAAGGCGTTGATCTGAACCGTTCTAACCAAGGGATCGCACTCGAACGCGGGAGTTTGCTGCTGACCACGGATGACCGCGTATTTTGAAAGAACTTCACCTTCCTGATAGACGCGGTCGATGGTCAATTTTTGCCGATTTGTATTCCACGTCTGATCATTGATCAGATCCGGCGCCGTCACAGGGGACGAATTGAACGTGAAGACCTTCTTGATTCGGCCCGCCTTCGTTGCAAGAGCTGCGAACTCTGCGAGCCCGCCGCCGAGCGAATGTCCAACTGAAACAATCTGAGCGTTTCCGTTTGCCCTCTTGTAGCAGGGCATACCCTTGATTTTCTCTATCAGATTATCAAGTCGCCGCGCCAACTGATCGTATTCGTCATCGATATGCGCGTAACGAGAGAAGCGATGGGCGTTCGAACTCCAGGACGCCAAGAACAAGGCGACCGACGAATTGACTGTGCCCCGAAATGCAATGCTAACCTCTGAACATCCACGATTGGCGAGGTGACGAGCCCAGACCTGATAATAAAGTCCATCCGTCGAAAACAACGTCCAGCGCTGGGGGCGGTCGTCCACACAATTTTCGTCGCCCGGTATCGTACATTTGACCAAGCCTAGACTGTCAAACTGATACTCCCACTGTCTGAACACTCTCTTCGCTTTGCGAACATTCTGCTCGTCCCCAAAATTATCCGGTCCCTCCTTGATCTGATGATCGGAGACGTACGAGAGCGCGGCTTGGATGGCGTATGGCGCATAATATCCAGCAAATTTGATTGCCGATTGCTTGGCCGCCTGACACTCGAATGGCCGACCCAGGTCGAATGCGCCTACCTTGAAGAAGGCGTCTCCTATGTCGCTTGCCCTTAAAGCTTGGCAGTCCTGCTCTTGCGCAAAAACGTTCTGAATTGAAAAGGATAGTATGAGTAGAGCAAACGCAATAATGCCCCTGCCCCATAAAATGAAGCATTTTCGCATCGTAGATGCCTCCAATACTCTGGCGTGTATTAGATCATGCTTGCGACCGCGTGGCAACGCCATCCCCAGGACTTGGAAGGTCCCCATCGGCTAAGACTTGCTGGACGATGCTCCAGTGCCATCTGTAGCCGCCTTGCGGCGATGCAAAACAATTCGAGATGCCAACATGCCGACGACGTAAATCACGAACATGCCACCAGCGATCGGAGCGCCAATCCCGATCGGACCCGGCGGCGATTTGACGAGACTGGCAATGAACGGCTGATCCGATACAACGACGACATCTCTTGCCGTATTAGTTACCTTACCGCCAAACACGTAACAAGAGCCGCCGTTTGCCTCGCACCTTTGGTTCGCAACATAAGCTAACGCCAAGTTAGGCGCCAAATACGGTAGCCCAGCAAACATCATGGTCAACAAGGAAATGAGGAGGACGCGGCTTGCCATTTGAGACCAGCCCCTATTGACGACGTAATAGCACACTGCGAGCCAGACAGCCGCAAATCCGATTCCGAAGGCCACGCTGACAAGCAGACCCGCCTGCAGCGCAGCATCCAGGATGCTGCTGATTTGCCAACCTGCGACCTGACACGCCGCCTCATTCGAATCGTCAAGTCTACAGCCGACCGACCTTCCTAGAACGGTTGCCGCATAGACCACTATCTCGGGCACAAACGGCATGATCAGAAGTGGCAGCAGCAAAATTCGCCACCCTCGCCGACCTGTACGAAGCCTTGCTTGTTGATTCATCGCACGAGCCCGCTCTTCGAGTTTTTCATGTGTATCGTAGCGCTGAACTCGCATGGTTGCGAACAGCGCGCATCCATGTCCTGCAACGGTGACTACGCGACGTCTATAGACTTTTTCACAATCAGCATAGCACGTCTAATCTTCAAGAAGTCCTGAAGGTATGCAAGCGGGGATGAGCGCTGCGAATTCGGGGGGCCGCGCTCATGCGGGCCGCCCCGTGAAAATGCGCCAGCAGCTTAGGAACGATCGCGCCGAGAGGCGCGCGGCGAAGCGATCCGTACGTTGACTATGCTGATCGGCACGATGGTGACGGCGCGCGCTCGGCCCTCGGCCGCTGCAGGACGAGATCGTCGCGGCCGCACAGGGCAAGCTCGCGGCCGATTGAGGGGCAACCCTCCCCGCTGGCCTGTCATTTGCGACCTATTTCTGGAGAATTCGGCGACAGTGCATAGAACTCCCCAGCGACCGAGGGGCCGGCGCCCCGCCCGAGGCTACGACGGAAAGCACTTGCCGAACGCCGCCATCAGGCGGACCGGGCCTTTCAGCCGCAGCGAGCGGGTGAGGACCAGGCGTGCGACCGAGATCTCCTTGGCGAGGAAGCGCAGCCACGCCTTGGCGTCGGCGGTGATGCGGAGGTCGGCCTTGCCGACATGGCCCGGCTGCACGGTCAGCCGGCGGTCGCGGATGGTGACGGTGGCTTCAGCCGTCTCTTGGCCGGTGAAAGTGAAGTGATAGATCGCCGTCAGGCCCTTGGATTTGCCGGGCTGGAAGGTCAGCCGCATGCCGTCGAGGAAGCCGCGGATCGAGGTCGCACGGACGCTCGCCCGCACGAAGCGGATCGTCTTGTGCTGAAAGCGCCGCGCGACGTAGTCGGCGGCGTCGCTGCCGGGCACGACATAGACCGGCTCGGTCTTGCGCGTCAGCGGCTCCAGCACGTCTGCGACGTGCTGCTTGCGGTCGGCGAGATAGGGGCCGATGACGTCGTGGCCGGCGGGGCAGACGGCAAGGCAATAGGCGGCGTTGTAGTTCGGCCCGTAGGACAGGCTCTGCCAGCGCGTCACCGTCTCGGCGTAGCTCACGCGGCTGCGGAGATCGTTGGCCGAGCGCGACTCGGCGATGTCCTCGACGAAGTTGACGAAGCCGCCCATGAATTGCTGATAATTGTGGGTGAGGCAGGCGGAGAAGTCGAAGGCTCCGTCGGGCTTGATCGCCCCGACCGGACAGGCGGCGACGCACAGCTTGCATTCGAGGCATGGATTGTGGTCGAGCGGAGCAGCGACCGCATCGACCTCGGCAGCGATCAACACCGTGCCGAGCAGGATGAAGCTGCCGAAGCGCGGATGGATGACGCTGCGATGGATACCCATGCGGCCGAGCCCGGCGGCCTCGGCGGCGCGCTTGTGCGACACGATCCAGCCGCGCTCCGGAAAACGGTCCATCTCCATCGGAAACGCCATCGCCGGATTGAGCGCGCGGATGCCGCGGTCCTCCAGCACGCGGACGATGCCGCGCGCGACCTCGTCGATGTGGTCGCCCGAACGGTGAAATTCGAGATTGGCGACCGAGCGCGCCGGCGAGCGGACCGGCTCGCGATGCATCCGTCCGACCAGCACCAAGAGCGTGCGCGTCTTGGGAAAGGCTGCGAGAATATGCGGCCGATCCTCGGCAAGGCTGGGATCGTCGATCGAGGCAAGGCCGCAATCATCGGCGCCGCAGGTGCGCGCAAGATCGAGCAGTTCCGATGCCGAAAGCCGCGACGGCGGAGGCGATGGGACGGCGACGGGGGACGGCGTGTCGGTCATCATGGCAGCGCACTCCGGGCTTCGGGAAGGATCGGCTCACGCCGCCTGCGTCATGCCGGCCATCACGCGTGCCAGCATCGCGGCACGGGCCGAGCGCGGCAGCAGCATCAGGCTCGCCTCCAGGGCCTTGGCGAGGAAGCCGGGCCGCACCGTGGTGCGCCGTCCGAGCATGTTGAGCGTGCCGACGGCGACCTCGTCCGGTGTCTGGCCGCTGCGGATCGTCATGTGGGCGCGCTGGCCGAAGCCGCTCATCACCGGCCCCGGCGCCGAGGCCAGCACGTCGACGCCGAACGGCTTGAGCTCCGGCGCGAGACCTTCGGCGAGACTCTGCACGAAGGCCTTGGTCGCCGCGTAGTTGGCGACGCGCGCCACGCCCTGGAAGGCGACGAGCGAGCTCATCAGCACGATGCCGCCGCGGCGGCGCGCGGCGAAGCGGCGCCCGAACAGATGCGTGAGCTGCGCCAGCGCGCGGCAATTGACATCGATCATGTTCAGCTCGGCTGCGAGATCGCCGTCGACGAACGGCCCCGAAGTGCCGAAGCCGGCGGCCGCGACCAGCAGGCCGACATCGAGATCAGCGGTCTCTCGCGCGATCCGGTCGACATCGTCCGGCACCGAGAGATCGGCTGTGATCACGACCGGGCGGATGGGCGTGCGCGGTTCGAGCTCGGCGGCGAGCGCCTCCAGCACGGCGCGGCGCCGCGCGACCAGTACGAGGCCGAAGCCGGCCTCCGCCAGCCGCATAGCCACCGCGCGGCCGATCCCATCGGAGGCGCCGGTCACGACCGCATAGGTGCCATAGGCCCGGCGGAGGCGCTCGGCCTCGGTCAGGGGACGCAGGGATGGGCTGGTCATGGTCAGCTCCTATTTAGATTTCGATCGAACTCTAATTGCAAAGATGTCGAACGACCGCTAAATTGTCAAGCGACACGAGACAGGTTCGATCACATGCGCAAGACCAGGGAACAAACCGCTGAGAGCAAAGCGAAAATCGTCGATACGGCGGCGCGCCTGCTGCGCGAGCGCGGAGTCGCGGGGGCCAGCATCGCTGACGTGATGGCCGCCGCCGGCATGACGCAGGGTGGCTTCTACCGGCACTTCGCGTCGAAGAACGACATGCTCGCTGCCGCCACTCGGCACGCCTTCGCCGCGATGGCCGGCGGCATCGACCGCGACATGGACACAGGCGGCGCCGAAGCGGCGCTCGCCGCCTACGTGGCGCGCTACCTGTCGCGCGAGCACATCGCCCATCCCGGGATGGGCTGTCCCGCGGCGGGCTTCGGTGCCGACGCCGGGCGGATGCCGGACGTGCTCGGCACGGAATTCACCGTCGGCGCCGAGCAGTTGATCACGCGCGTTGCAGCCGGCCTGATTGCGCGCGGCGTTGCAGAGCATGACGCGCGCGCGGAAGCGATCCGCACACTGACGATGCTGATCGGTACTGTCGTCATGGCCCGCGCGCTCGGCGCCTCGCCGCTACAGGACGAAGTCATCGCGGCCGCGACGGCGGCGCTTGCAACGGATTGAACTCGACTGCGCAACTCCGGTGACAAGCATGAAATTTGAGACGATCCGCTCCAGGCAATCCTTCAACTCCGAGAGCTCGGCTTGAAGTAGTCCGGCTGGCCGATGTCGGCGATCAGGCCGATGCCCTCGGGCGTCCAGCCCAGGCGCTGCTGTGTCAGGGCGCTGGAGGCCGGCATGTCCAGGCCCGCGAACATCGCCAGTGGACCGTAGTAGTCGCCCGCCTCCTCCTTGCTGATCGACACGACCGGCACGTTCAGCGCGCGGCCGACCGCCTCGATGACCTCGCGCATCGGGACGCCCTCCTCGCCGACGGCGTGGTAGATCGCGTCGGCCACGCCCTTCTCCAGGGCGAGCCGGTAGAGGCGGACGACATCCGATCGATGCGCCGCGGCCCAGCGCTCGGCGCCCGCGCCGACATAGGCGGCGCGGCCCTTCTGTCGCGCGAGCTCGACCAGATAGGAGATCAGCCCGGCCTTTCCTGGTGCGCCGTGCACCTGCGGCAGGCGGATCACCATCGCGCGCACGCCACGCGACGCATAGGCGAGACCCGTCTGCTCGGACACGCGCGGGACATGCGCGCTGGACTCGCGCCGCATGTCTTCGGTGACCACCACATTGGCCGCCACGAGCCCCGTTCCGGAGGTGACAATGAACGGCTTGTTCGTGCCCACCAGCACCTCGCCCATGGCTTCGATGGCGGCCTTGTCGATCGCTCCGTTCTCCGCGAACTTCGCGAAGTCATGGATGAAGGCCAGATGGATCACGCCGTCGGCGTCCTTCGCGCCGCGCTTGAGGCTGTCGAGGTCCTGCAGCGATCCGCGATGAACCTGCGCGCCCAGTTGCTCGAGCGTGCGGACGTTCTCTTCGGAGCGCGCGAGGCCGATGACCTGATGCCCGGCAGCGATCAGCTCTTTGGTGGTTTCGGAGCCGATGAAGCCGGCGGCGCCGGTGACGAAGACACGCATGAGACACACTCCCTGTTCAGATCGCCGGGATATTGCTACGCTGCTCATGCGGGTAAAGTCGTGACATTATACGGGTATAATCGCTAACAGGATGACGGACAGCAACTCGCTCGGGACCTATCTCCGGGATCGTCGCGCCAAGCTCGATCCGACCGCGTTCGGCCTGCCGCTGCAGCGGCGGCGAACGCCGGGGCTGCGGCGCGAAGAGGTGGCGCAACGCGCCAATGTGAGCGCCACCTGGTACACCTGGCTGGAGCAAGGGCGCGGCGGCGCGCCCTCCGCCGACGTGCTGGACCGCATCGCGCGCGCCATGATGCTGACCGACGTCGAGCGCGAGCATCTGTTCCTGCTCGGTCTCGGCCGGCCGCCCGAAGCCCGCTATCACGCCATCGACGGCATCTCCCCCCGCCTGCAACGCGTGCTCGACACGCTGGACTACAGCCCCGCCTTCGTTCGCACGGCGACATGGGACATCGTCGCCTGGAACAGGGCCGCCACGGTCGTTCTCACCGACTACAGCACCCTGCCCGAGGGCCAGCGCAACGTTCTGCGCATGATGTTCCACGACAGCCGCGTCCGCGCCGCACAGTCCAACTGGCAGGCCGTGGCGCGCTATGTGGTCGCGTCCTTCCGCGCCGACGTGGCGCGCGCCGGCGCGGCCCGCAATGTCCAATCGCTGGTCGACGAGCTCTGCGCGACCAGCCCGGACTTCGCGGCGATGTGGCGCGACAATGATGTGCAAGGGCGGCATGGCGATGGCGTGAAGGTCCTGCACCATCCCGTCGCCGGGCCGCTCTCGCTGGAATTCTCGGGCTTCGCCGTCGATGGCCGGCCCGACCTCACCATGGTGATCTACAATCCCGCGACGCCGGAGGATGCGGACAAGATCCGCGCGCTGGTGACGTCGCGACCTAAATAGACACGTGCGCCTTCTCGACTCGCGCCGCCGAGAAGCGCGTGGCTGCCTGATGGGCCGGGCTTTCATAGGCAGCCTTGGCTGCATCGATGCTGCAGCGTGAACCAAAAGGCGATTGCGAGCTTGGTCATCCGGACCATCCCCACCGCAACAGGCATCATGAAGATCGCGACCTTCAACATCAACAATGTCCGGCGGCGGCTCCCCAATCTGCTGCGCTGGCTGCGCGCCGCCAGGCCCGACATCGTCTGCCTGCAGGAGCTGAAATGCACCGAGGTCGATTTCCCCGTCGATGCGATGGCCAAGGCCGGCTATGGCGCGGTGTGGCAGGGGCAGAAGACCTGGAACGGGGTCGCGATCCTCGCGCGCAAGGCTGAGCCGGTGCTGACGCGCACCACCCTGCCCGGTAATCCCAGGGACGAGGAGGCGCGCTACATCGAGGCCGCGGTGCGCGGCCTCGTCGTCGGCTGCCTCTATTTGCCGAACGGCAATCCGCAGCCGGGGCCGAAATTCGACTATAAGCTCGCCTGGTTCAAGCGGCTGCATAGGCACGCGGCCAAGTTCATCAAGGACGACCTGCCGGTCGTGCTCGCCGGCGACTACAATGTGGCGCCTGATACGCTCGACATCTATCCGACAAAGTCCTGGGACAAGGACGCGCTGATCCAGCCGAAGAGCCGCGCCGCCTTTCACGCGCTGATCGATCAAGGCTGGTGCGACGCGATCCGCACACTGCATCCGAATGCGCCGATGTTCACGTTCTGGGACTACAAGCGCAACCGCTGGCCGCGCGATGCCGGCCTGCGGCTCGATCATCTGCTGCTGAGCCCGCAACTCGCGCCGCGCCTTGCCAAGGCCGGCGTCGACCGCGCCATTCGCGGCGAGGACGGCGCGAGCGATCACGCGCCGGCGTGGATCGTGCTGACATAGTCCGAAGGTCGCGCGCGTCGGAGCTTCAGCCGCGGTCCGGCCAGGTCTGCTGCAGGTTGGTCGCCCGCTCCGGCAGGCCCTCGGTCAGCACCGCCATGCCGCCGCACACCGGCAGGTGTACGACGAGGCTCGCGGCGTCGGGCACGTTCGGGCGCGGCGTCACGTTCCACAGCATGATCTCCTGGCGCGTGCGCCGGATCTCCCTGAACTCGTAGCTGAAGGTCTCCGAGCCGCGCGGATATTCGCGCCAGAGCTGGCCTTCCTTGCGGAAGCTGCTCTGCGTGCCGTCATAGCGATCGGCATAGGACAGGCAGGCCGGCACATTCAGCGCTTCGAGCACGGCCGCGCCGACGTTCGACGCCGCGGGAATGACGCTGTTCACCGCGCCGATCGCAGCGAACACGGTCGTGATCACGCCGGCGGCCATCGCGAGCCAGCCGGCCCTGGTCGCGGCCGGCCGCGCGGGCGCTTTCGCGGCTGATGTCTTGGATGCAAGACCCCGAGGGGACGTCAGGTGGAGCTGGGCCATGACGCGTTCTCCGATGGTGCGGCGAGGATGGATGCCCCGCCGAGCTGCAATCATCGGAGATCAGTCTGGCCGATCGCGCTCCCGGCGAATGTGACGCCGATCACAACCTTGAATCATCACCACATGGCGCCACACCGAGAGCGTGACGGCGCACCGTCAGTCCCGGCCCGCATCCATGATCGCCTGCGCAAGCCGGCCGGGATCGGAGAAGCACAGCTCATGGCTGCCGGGCACCTGGACCAGCCGGAACAGTCCGAGCTTGCCGGACAGGCGCGGATGCCATGGCAGGCTGTGCGGCAGCGCCGTGTCCTCGGTGCAGTTGATGTAGGATTTCGCGATGGCCATCTCGGCGGGATTGGTGCGCAGCGTGATCTTGTCGGTGAAGGTCTTGTTGGGATGCGGATTGAGCATCTCATAGGTGCGCGTCGCGGTGGCGAGATCAGCGTCGTTGATGAAGGCCTCGCGCCAGACCGGGAACGGCAGCACCACCGAGCCGTCGCCGCGCTCCACCGCCACCGCGTCGAACAGCGCAACATAGTGCGGTGGCACCATGTCGTTGAGGCACTCGCCGTCGTTGGGCACGAACGCGTTCCAGTAGACCAGGCGGCGGATGCGCTGAGCGATGCGGTCGGCGACGCCGGTGATGACCATGCCGCCATAGGAGTGCCCCATCAGCACGGCGTCGGTGATGTCGTGCTCGGTGAAGTAGTCGCAGATCGAGGCGATCGCCTCGTCGAGTCCGGTGGTCTTGGCGTCGCCGGGGCGGTTGCCGCGGATGGTCGGCAGATGCACCGTGTGGCCGGCGGCGCGAATAGGCACTGCGACCGGTTCGAGCTCGGCGCCGGTATGCCAGGCGCCATGGACCAGGACGTAGGTTGACATGATCACGTTCCTTTGCACGATGGAAGGCGGTGCAAGGACTATGGGCCGGACCGCGCCCGCGGCGCTTGGCTGCAACTGAACCCGATTGGTCTCGGAGTGAACCGATGGGCGCCGAGCCGGAACGGCAGCGGAGCTGGAATACGGCAGCGGTGCGGCCGGAGGAGCAGTTCTCGTATTACCGCGAGGCGATCTGCCAGGCCTTCATGAACCTGACGCCGGAGCCGGCGCGCGGCATCGGATTCGCCGCGGAGGTGCAGAGCATCAGCGTCGGGAGCGGCGCCATCAACCGCGTCAGCTTTCCCGAGCACATCGTACGTCGCTCGCGCACGGACATCGCCGCTTCCACCCAGCGCTGCTTCTATCTCAACCTCAAGCTCGCCGGCCGCTGCACCATCCTGCAGGACGAATGCGATGTCAGCCTGTCCGCCGGTCAGGTCGGTATCTTCGACAGCGACCGCACCTTCGTGCTTCAGCACGATCGCGGGCCGTCGCTCGGCGTGATCTCGTTCCGCGTCCCAGCCGATGCGCTGTTCGGCCGCCTGCCGGCGGTGCCGGACATCGCGCCGACGCGGCTGTCCGACGACCCGTGCGTCGGCGCACTGATCGTGGAGACGGCGCGCTCCCTCAACGCCAACGCGCTGCGGCTCGCGCCGGACGATGCGTCGGCGCTGTTCGGCGTGCTGCTCGATCTGGTGGCGCTGAGCCTGGCGCGTCGCGGCCGCCGCGAGACGCATGCGACCACCTCGTTTGCCGATGCGACGACCTTGGCGCTGCGCCGCGCCATTCACGAGCGGGTGCGCGAGCCCGGCCTGACGGTGGCGACCATCGCATCTGTCGTCGGGATCAGCGAGCGCTATGTGCACAAGCTGCTGGCCCGCGCCGGCACCAGCTTTTCCGAGTTGGTGATGGAGCGCCGGCTCGATGGCGCAGCGCGCGATCTGCGCGATCCCGCCCGTGGCGGCGACATCGGCCGTATCGCCTTCGACTGGGGCTTTTCGGATCTGTCGCACTTCACGCGCCGCTTCAAGCAGCGTTTCGGCATGCGCCCGCGCGACTGGCGCGCGGAGACCGCGCGTCACTCGGGCTGACAGCCCCGCCGGCTCAGCGCGGACTCGGTTCGCGCGCTACGCCCCACAGCCAGATTGCCGCCAGCAGGACGAGCGAGCCGACGAACGCCGCGACGACATCGCGCAGCGAAATGACGATGCTGCCCATGCCTGGAAACAACCCGAACATGTTGAACAGGACACCGCCGATGAGGGCGCCGACGCACCCCAATCCGATGTTGGTGAGGAGCCCGAAACCTGCCCGGCGGCGCTTCACCAGGATTCCGGCAAGGCCGCCACCAATCAAGCCGACGACGAGCCAAGTCCCTGCATGTACCAGTGTGAACATTCTTCACTCCGTCGGTTTGCCGTCGCACTTCGGTAGGAGCATCACGGCCAGCAGCAAGATCATGAGAGCACGTTGCCGAGCGAAGCGGGACCGCCGGTTGCTCCACGGATGCAGCCAGATCAGGGGTCACGCTCGCAGAGCCGCGCGAATCGCGCACTTGCAGGTTACATCGATTTCGTTGCCATGAGCTGAGCAGATCGGATGAGTTCGCGACCTGATCGCGAACTGCACGATGCGCAGGCCGGCGTCCCTCACAACGTGATGCGGCCCTGCTTGCTTCGAATGGCGATTCCGCTTCGAAGTCGCGGAGTTATTCCGAATTGACAATCATTCTAACCTATTCGTCTCGAACACGCGCAGCTCATGCGAACGCTTCGCACGCAATGGACTACGTAGTTCCCCCGAGTTCATACGATCCGCGGAATCGGGAATAGTGTCTTTCCCGCAGAGCGGGCACGTTTTTCTCGGATCGTCACCTCACGATCCAATCGAAATACTCGGACCGATTCCCGGAAATGCGGAGGCGTGTATGATCGACAGACGAATGCTCATCAAAGGCGCGGGAGCGGCGTTGGTCGCATCCGAACTCGGTTTGCCGGCCGCGCAGGCCGAGTCCGCCGATCCGCTCTGCTACGCATCGGTCGCCGATCTCACCGCCATGTTCCGGGCCCGCAAGGCGTCGCCGGTCGATCTCCTGAAGGCGCAGATCAAGCGGATCGAAGCCTACAACCCGAAGGTCAATTGCATCACCTACGAGCACTTCGACCAGGCGATGAAGGAGGCCAAGCAGTCCGAAGACCGTTATCGGCGCGGCAATCCGAGGCCGCTGGAAGGGATCACGGTGGCCATCAAGGACGAATTCTCCAGGCCCGGCTGGCGGACGACACAGGGCTCGCTCATCTACAAGGACTCGCCGCCGGCAACGGAGAACGCGGCCATCATCGACTCGCTCGAGGCGGCTGGCGCCGTGATGCCGTTCCAGACGACCGTGCCGGAATTCTATCTTTTCCTCGGCGCATCCACCCGCGCCTGGGGCACGACGCGCAATCCATGGAATCTCGAATATTCTCCGGGCGGGTCGTCGGCGGGGTCCGGCGCGGCGCTGGCCGCGGGCTTCACGACGCTCGCCCTCGGCTCCGACATGGGCGGCTCGATCCGAATTCCCGCCTCACAATGTGGTCTCTATGGCTTCAGGCCGCCGTTCGGACGCGTGGCCGGCGGGGAAATCCCGTTCTCGACCTCGGGCCCGATGGCGCGGCGCTTCGACGATCTCGTCCGCCTCCAGAACGCGATCGTCGGTCCGTCCGAGCGGGTGATGGCCGCGATGCGCCCTCGCCTCGACTATCCCACTCGTTATCCGCGCCTTTCCGGATGGCGCATCGCCGTCGATTGGGGCGCCGGCATTGCGGAGGTCATACCCTCCGTGAAGGCTGCGATGCTGGGAGGCATCGCGGCGCTGCGCGCCGCGGGTTGCACGGTGGACGAGGTCGATTGCGGCTTCACGAAAGCCCACAAGATGGTCTTCATCCGTGGGCTGATGTCGACGTCCATCGGCACCGCGATCGAGATCTCGAATGCGCATCGCGATCAGCTCTCGCCCTACATGACCGAAATGCTCGACCAGGTCGGCCCGGTCGGACCGCGCCAGGCCGAAGACGCCGAGGAGCTGCTGCAGCGGCTGCACCGCCAAGTCCAGCAGCGCGTGTTCGGGAAGGGCTACCGCATTCTGCTCATGCCGACCATGGCAACGCCTCTTGTCGGGGCCGACATGTTCAAGAGCAAGGACAACAAGGTGGACCCGTGGGTGGGCACCGGCCTGAACCTGGCGCTGACGTGGCACTGGAACCTGCTCAACCGCTATCCCGTCGTCGAGGTCCCGCTCGGCTTGGTCGAGGACCGCATGCCCGCGGGCATGCAGGTGATCGGCCAGACCTACACCGATCTCGACACGTTCCAGTTCGCGTCCAACTGGTCCCGTCTTCGGCGCTCCCTGTTCGCGGGCGAGCGTTTCCCGACCTTCACCTGATGCAAGCGGGGCCATACGGTGCGGACGCGAGACAATGGCTGCCAGAGCAGCGCTTCGACAGCGAGGTCGACAAGGATTCCGAGAGCTTTTCGACGTGCGGTTCTGTCGCTCCTGATCGCGGCGCTCTGCCATGACTCCGGCGCCCTGGCACAGCAGGCCAGGACGCCGTCGCTCGAAGATCTGGCCAAGGCGGCGCAGAACCCGATCGCGGACACGATCAGCGTCGGCCTTGAGAACATCGCGATGCCGAATACGGGCCCGTACCGGCAGACGGCCGACGTCTTCAAGATCGAGCCGGTCATCCCGTTCGAGCTCAATGCCGACTGGAATCTGGTGACGCGCACGACCATTCCCGGCATCGCCCAGGTGCGCTTCTCCCCTGAGCAGGGCCGGATCGGCGGGGTCGGCGACATCAACCAGATCTTCGCGCTCACCCCGTCGCATTCGGGCGCCCTCATCTGGGGTGTCGGCCCGACCTTTTCCTATCCGTCGGCGACCGATCCCGCCCTCGGTTCGGGAAAATGGAGCGCAGGTCCGACCCTCGTCGCGCTGACCATGCCGGGTCCGTGGGTGCTCGGGGTGCTCGCCAACAACATCTGGTCGTTTGCCGGTCCGAGCGACCGCGCGCCGGTGAACCAGATGATGCTGCAGTACTTCGTGACCTACAACTTCTCCGACGGGTCCTACGTCAGCTCGAGTCCCATCATCACGGCGAACTGGCTCGCGAAGGGCAATGATCGCTGGGTCGTCCCGATCGGCGTCGGCGTGGGCAAGCTCTTCATGGTCGATAGGCAGCCGATCAATGCCGAGGTGGGCGTCTACTACAACTTGTTGAAGCCGGACCAGGCATCACATTGGCAGCTTCGGGCGAGTCTGGCTTTCCTGTTTCCAAAATGATTCTGCTCCGATCGAACGGCCTCTGCCGCCGCGAGTCGCAAGGCGGCGTGCAATCCTGTCCGAAGGGATTCGATTTGAATTTTCGCCATCAGCAAACAGAACTTCGGCTTGCGTACGCACGCTCGCCCTCGCTTGAGTCCGACTTGATCGCGGTCAATCCTGGAAGGCGCGGAGAGACGTAGTTTAACGTTCGATTGGAAGATGATGCAGCTCACGCGGAGCGCAGGCTTTTCGGAGCAGGACAATGTGCATCGCATGCGGCTCAGCCATCGGTTCGCTGTTTGCGGCGTCGAACAAGGAGGGCGGCGGACTGACCCGTCGCCGGATGGTTGCAACCACGGCTGCCGCCGCAGCATTCGCGGCCGCCGGGCCGGCTCAGGCTTTTGCCGCCTCCAGCCGCACGACCGTGTTTCGCGGCGGGCGCGTCTATACGGTGGAAGACTCGCAGCCCTGGGCGGCGGCGGTCGTCGTCAAGGGAGACAAGATCGTCTATGTCGGCGACGATGCCGGAGCGATGAAGTTTGCCAGACGCGGGGCTGAGGTCATCGACCTCGATGGCCGTATGCTGATGCCGGGCTTCGTCGAAGCGCATTGGCATCTTTGCACGCTGGCATTTGCTCGCGGCGCCTGGGTTAACGAGGAAGATCCCGAGCGCATCTACGAGATCCTGCGCGACTACGCCAAGACGCATTCCGACGAGAAGTTCATTCTCGGCTTCGGATGGATCGCGGGCGCGTTTCCGGCCTCGGGTCCGCGCAAGGAACCGCTGGACGCGATCTTCCCAGACCGGCTGGTCCTGCTCGTCAGTTGCGATCTGCACAGCTACTGGGTCAATTCCAAGCTGCTGGAGATGGCCGGCATCACGAAGGACACCCCACGCGACGTCGTACCCGGCTCCTCCTGGTACGAAAAGGATCCAAATGGCGCGCCGACCGGCTTCATTTTGGAAGTGCCCGCGCTGTTCGCGGTGCTGAAGACGCTCGAAAAGCACGGCATCGAACCGTTCGGTCTCAAGTCGACCGCCGCCGCCATCGAGGAATGGCAGCCCAAGCTGGCGGCCGCCGGCATCACCACCTTCTTCGATGCCGGCTTCAGCGCCTGGCCGACCGAGCAGCATCACGGTTTCGACATGCTGGTCGACCTCGAGAGGCGCGGCAAGCTGCTGCAACGCGTGATCGGCTGCCTCTATCACAATGATCCCAACGTCGATCCGCTGCCGATCATTCGGGCGTACCGGAAGCGCTATCGCACGCCGCTGGTCAAGGCCGAGGTGCTCAAGCTGCTCGTCGACGGCACCGAGCTGACCCGCACCGCCTATCTGCTCGATCCCTATGCCGGAAGTCCGGATTGGCGCGGCGAACCGTTGCTGCCCGCGCCCGTGTTGAACCGGATCCTGCGCCAGGCACATGCGGAGGGAATCGACACGCATCTTCACACCGTCGGCGACGCCGCAGTCCGCATGAGCCTGGATGCATACGACGCCGCGTTTGGCGAGCGTGGCCCGGGCAACCGCCGCCATACCATCTGCCACGCGTTCCTCACTGCGCCGTCGGACATTGCGCGCTTCAGAAAGCTCGGCGTGATCGCGAACACCCAAATCCAGTGGGGCGTGCCGGATACGAGCCAGCGTCGCATCCGCGAGATCTACGGCGAAGAGCGCTGGAGCCGCATGTACAGCTTCAAGACGTTCATCGACCAAGGCGTCACGGTGTCGTTCGGAATGGATGCCCTGGCGACCGGCTCCAAGGTCGTCGTCAAACCGCTCGAGGCGGTGCAGGCCGGCCATACGCGTCAGGAGCCGGGCAAGCCCGACAGCCTGGTCCATCCGCCCGCCACCGAACGCCTGAGCCTGCCGGAGCTCATTCGAGGCTACACGATCAACGGGGCCTATCAGCTGCGCATGGAGGATAAGATCGGTTCCATCAAGGTCGGGAAGCTGGCCGATCTGATCGTGCTCGAGAAGAACCTGTTCGATGTCGGGCCGCACGAGATCGGCAAGGTCAATATTCAGCTGACGATGATGAACGGCCGGATCACACATCGCGACGGACTCTGAACGGGAATGATGACGGTGCACGAGATGGCGAATGCGCGGACTGACCAGAGTCTTCCGCCGGCGGATTCGCCGATGCCGAAGCGCATTCGCTGGCTGATCCTCCTGACCGTCTCCGGCGCGCTGGCGCTCGTCGTCATCGACATGACTGTGCTCTATACGGCGCTGCCCAGCCTGACCCATGAGCTCGGAGCAACCGCCTCGGAGAAATTGTGGATCGTCATGGCCTACGGGCTCGTCGTCGCCGGCCTGCTTCCCGGCTTCGGCTCGCTCGGCGACCGCGTCGGGCACAAGAGGACATTCGTCGCCGGCCTCATCGTCTTCGGACTGGCCTCGGTCGTCGCCGCCTATTCGCCGACCGCCACGATCCTGGTTGGCGGACGCGTCCTGCTCGCGATCGGCGCCGCGCTGATGATGCCGGCGACGCTGTCGATCATTCGCATCACCTTCTCCGATGACCACGAACGGGCGCTCGCCATCGCGATCTGGGGAGCCGTTGCGTCCAGCGGGGCGGCGGTCGGCCCCTTGGTCGGCGGCGTCCTGCTGGAATATTTCTGGTGGGGCTCGGTCTTTCTGATCAACGTGCCGCTCGTCGTCCTGGCGCTGGCCGCCGGCCTGCTGCTGATTCCTGCGCCGCGAGATCGTGCTGAGCGCGACTGGGACCTCCTCGGTTCAGTGCAGGTGATGGCCGGACTGATCGGCTTCGCCTACGTCGTCGAGGAGCTCGGCAGTCGCCAGTCGTCCTATGTCGTCCTTGCCGGCACGGCCGTCGCGACAGTCATCATGTTGACGGTGTTCGTGCGCCGTCAATTGCGTCTCGAGGATCCTTTGCTCGACTTCACCCTGTTCCGAAACGTCGAGTTCACGCTCAGCGTGATCACCGCGATCGTGGCTTCACTTGCCATTGCGGGCACGGAGCTCGCGATCAGCCAGCGCCTGCAGCTCGTCCTCGGCTACTCGCCGCTGCAGGCGGCATTGTACATCCTGCCAGCCCCGCTGGGGGCATTCATCGGCGGGCCGCTCGCGAGCCTCATGCTCCGTCGCGTGGGAGCCGCCACCACGATGTCCGGCGCGCTGGCGATCGCAGGCATCGGCGCGGCCGGCTACCTGCTCTGCTACAACGCCAGCCTCGTGCTGCAATTGATCTGCATCGCAATCAACGGGCTCGGGCTCGGCGCATCCATCGCGGCCGCCTCCAACGCCGTGATGAATCACGCGCCCGAAGGCCGCGAAGGCATGGCCGCGTCGATCGAGGAAGTGTCGTTCGAGCTCGGCGGCACCATCGGCATCAGCATTTTCGGAAGCATCCTGTCCGGGGTCTATACGGCCTTCATGGTTCTGCCCGACGGCCTCGGCATTCCCGCCGCTGCGCGCGACAGCATCGACGAGGCGCTGATCGCAGCCGAGCGGCTGCCGACCGAGCTCGCTGCCATCGTCACCTCGCACGCCCATCGCGCCTTCGATCAGGCGTTCCTGACGGTCGTCACCGTGGCGATGCTCGTCCTGCTCGGAACCGCCTTCCTGGTCCGGCCCCGGGCAGAACGGACGACATCGAAAGCGGCTCGTCAGCGTGTCCATTAGACAGACGACGGCAAATCATGTGTCGTCGTCTGCGGTGGAGACCAACAGGCTCGCCAACGCAATGTCTCCGTCCGTCACGTAGTGATTGACCCGCTCGGGGAGGCTCTGACCAGCCTTGTACAGCTCCACGGTCTCGATCGATCGTGTCCTGATCAGTTCGGCCATGATGTAGTCCCGCTCGGCGTTGACATCCGGATCGGTGGCGTGCGTGACCTGAAACGTCAATCGGGTGAACGACAGGCCGGTGTCCTTCGTGCCGGCGCCGACCCACAGAGCGGATTCATCGACCGCCGGCTGATCGGCGTTGGACCAGAAATCGCCTGCATTCCAAGTTTGCTCTGCGTGTGCCAGGCCAACAGCCCAGAACCTGACGTGATGGCGCTTTCGCGGGCTGTTGCCGATGGCTTTCTGAAAGCCGATATCCTGGCCGCGCCCGAACAGATAGAGCGTGCTGAACGGAGCGGCGGGGTAAGGCGCATCGAGGACAAAGGCGCGGATCATGGCCCAGGAGCTCGTCAGGCCCAATCGGTCCGCTTCAGACCAACCGACCGCAGCAAAGCTTGCGCGAAGCTGTTGGAGCGTCCCGACCAGGGCGAGATTGACGGGGTCGCCGGGCAATCCATCCCCCGTGATCGTGTAGCTGGGCACTCGCCGCTTCTGAAGAATCCTGAGGCTCAACCGGATCACGCGTGGCAGAACGACATAGGCCGCGAACGCGTAGCTGACGCCGACTGCGGCAATCCAAGGCAGCCTGCGGTTCGCGGTCTCGAACACCACGAAGACGATCAGCCAGACCGTGAAGATCCCCAGCCCGGCGACCAGCACGCGTTGCATGAGGCGTATGAGCAGTCGCACTCGATCGGTCCGGCGAAAGAATTGAGCGGCAGTCGGTGGTTTCGGGAAGGTGTCCGATCTTCATCACAATGGCAACACACCGCACCTGAACGCATGAAACGGCCCAGCCGGCGGCGTTTCGACCAGCTCTTCCACGCTCGGTGGCTCGACATCCGCAGTCCAACGCAATCGGACTGCGCAGGGCTTAGGCCGACAGCCGCTCGGCGTTGGCCGCGACATAGCCCCGATAGAGATCGACGACTGCCGCCGGGCTCGCGCCGGCCATCAGCTTCGCCGTCGCCTCCAGGGCTGCGGCGATCTTTTCGCTGACCATCAGCTCAGCCTCCTCGCCCGCATCGGCTTCGCCGCGCGCGAACTTCTCCAGCCGGAGCCGGATGACCTCGCCGGCTTCCATGGCCAGCATCGCAGCCGTGAACCAGGGGAACTCCGCATCGGCGGTTGCCGTCATGGACGGCCGCATCTGCAAGGACATTGGCGTTTTGCTCATCGTCATCGTCCGAGAACATCAGCGGACCTGCGAGGAATACGCTTCAACTTTTAATGATGCGGACGCACAATCATCGCCGATTTCGAGTCGGCTCGAACGAGCCGTTAACCACGGGACGCATCTCTCCGACTCCGTCATTGCGAGGAGCCCCTCGAGTCTCGCCTGCGGCGAGCCCGAGGGCAGGCTCCGCGACGACGCAATCCAGGGGCACGCACAGCCTGGATTGCTTCGCTTCGCTCGCAACGACGCGGAGAGAGATCTCGTCCGAGCGCGGAGACGATCTTCTTGGGCTTCCTCTTCGTGCTCGCGGTTGGCCTCGTGGCCGGCACCTTGTCCGGTATCGTCGGCACCGGCTCGTCGATCATGCTGATGCCGGTGCTGACCTATGAATACGGGCCGAAGGAGGCCGTGCCGATCATGGCGGTCGCCGCCGTGATGGCGAACCTGTCGCGCATCCTGGCGTGGTGGCGCGAGGTCGACTGGCGCGCCTGCGCGGCCTATTCGGTCACCGGGATTCCGGCCGCCGCACTCGGCGCGCGCACCTTGCTGATCCTGCCGTCGCACGCCGTCGACATCACCATCGGGCTGTTCCTGATGGCGATGGTGCCGGTGCGGCACTGGCTGGCGCGGCACGATCTCAAGGCCAACCTCTGGCATCTCGCGACCGGCGGTGCGGTGATCGGATATCTGACCGGCATCGTGGTCTCGACCGGGCCGCTGAGCGTGCCGCTGTTCCTGTTCTACGGGCTGTCGAAAGGCGCCTTCCTCGCCACGGAGGCCGCGAGTTCGCTTGGGCTCTACGTGTCCAAATCCATCACCTTCCAGCGCTTCGGCGCGCTCACGCCGGACATCCTGCTGAAAGGTTTGATCGCCGGCGGCTCGCTGATGGCCGGCGCCTTCGTCGCCAAGCGCTTCGTGCTGCACATGAAGCCGGACGTGTTCCGCGTGGTGATGGATGGCATCATGCTGGCCGCCGGCCTAAGTATGTTATGGAACGCCACCCACTCCTGACCGCACCGATTCTCACCTCATGGCCAAGACCACGCTCTCCTTCGTCTGCCAGAACTGCGGCGCGGCCTATTCGCGCTGGCAGGGCAAATGCGAGGCCTGCGGCGAGTGGAACACGCTGGCGGAGGAAGACACGACGGGGGCAACCTCGGCGCCGGTGTCGCTGCGCTCCAAGCGCAAGGGCCGCACCTTCCAGCTGGAATCGCTGACCGGCAAGACCATCGACGCGCCGCGGCTGTCGTCGGGCATGACCGAGCTCGACCGCGTCACCGGCGGCGGCTTCGTGCGCGGCTCGGTGCTGCTGGTCGGCGGCGATCCCGGCATCGGCAAATCGACGCTTCTGACCCAGGCGACCTCGATGCTGGCGCGCGCGGGCCATCGCGCGGTCTACATTTCCGGCGAGGAAGCTGTCGCCCAGGTGCGGCTGCGCGCCGAGCGCCTCGGGCTTGCGGATGCGCCGGTACAACTGGCGGCTGAGACCTCGGTCGAGGACATCATTGCGACCCTGTCCGAGGGCGGCGTGCCGCGGCTGATCGTGATCGATTCGATCCAGACCATGTGGACCGACACCGTGGAATCGGCCCCGGGCACGGTGACCCAGGTGCGCGCCTCGGCGCAGAAGCTGATCAGGTTCGCCAAGAAATCGGGCGCGGCCATCATCCTGGTCGGCCACGTCACCAAGGACGGCCAGATCGCCGGCCCCCGGGTCGTCGAGCACATGGTCGATGCGGTCCTGTCGTTCGAGGGCGAGGGCTCGCAGCAGTTCCGCATCCTGCGTTCGGTCAAGAATCGCTTCGGCCCGACGGACGAGATCGGCGTGTTCGAAATGACCGGATTGGGTCTGCGCGAGGTCACCAACCCGTCCGAGCTGTTCCTGTCGGAGCGCGATCTCGGCAGCCCCGGCACGGCGGTCTTTGCCGGCATCGAGGGCACCCGCCCCGTGCTGGTCGAAATCCAGGCCCTGGTGGCGCCGACCTCGCTCGGCACGCCGCGCCGCGCCGTGGTCGGCTGGGATCCGAGCCGGCTGTCGATGGTGTTGGCCGTGCTGGAGGCGCATTGCGGCGTCAAGCTGTCGGGCCACGACGTCTATCTCAACGTCGCCGGCGGCCTGCGCATCAACGAGCCGGCGGCGGATCTCGCCGCGGCCGCAGCTCTGGTCTCGTCACTGGTCAACGCGCCGCTGCCGCCCGATGCGGTCTATTTCGGCGAGATTTCGCTGTCGGGCGCGGTCCGACCGGTGGCGCAGACCTCGGCACGGCTGAAGGAGGCCGCCAAGCTCGGCTTTTTGCGCGTGGTGCTGCCGGAGCGCGCCCGCGGCGAGGCCGGCGGCGACGCCGGGCTCAGCCTCAATACCGTCGGCGGGTTGACCAGCCTGGTGGCCGACATCGCCGCGCGCGGCACGCCTCGTGCCCGCCATGAGACGACCCGGCAGGGCGACGATGACGGCGACCACGGCCGCCGCGGACCGCGCCCTGCCGAAAAAAATGCCACACCAGCGAGATTCCGCCGCCAGGACGGCTAGCCGGACCGTGACGTTCGCGTGACTCGCCGCTATACAACGCCGCAACCGGTCGCCCACACGGGATCGTGCAGCGTCCGGACTTGCCGGGGAACCTCGCTGTCCTCCACCTGGAGGGGCGGTCCTCCGTCGATTCGAAGCGAACCTTGGACCTGTGAAGCGGACCTGAGCAGCCGATGCCGATAACGATCCTCGATCTCATCCTGCTCGGCGTGATGCTGGTGTCGGGGCTGCTCGCGATGGTCCGCGGCTTCATGCGCGAGGTGCTGTCGATCGCGGCCTGGGGCGCGGCCGCCCTGGTCACGCTTTATTCATTCTCCAAGCTGCTGCCGACCGCGAAGACCTATTTCAACAACGATACCGTCGCCAGCGTCGTCGTCGTCGCCGGTACTTTCGTGGGCACCCTGCTCATCGTCTCGGTGATCACGGTCAAGATCTCCGACATGATCCTCGATTCGCGCATCGGCGCGCTGGATCGCACCCTCGGATTCCTGTTCGGACTGGGCCGCGGCCTGCTGATCGTCGTGGTCGCGTTCCTGTTCTTCAGCTGGCTGGTGCCGGACAAGCAGCGCCCGGACTGGGTCACCGGCGCCAAATCCCGCGTCGTCCTGCAGGGAACCGGGGATTGGCTGATGTCGCTCTTGCCTGATGATCCCGAGAACACCATTTTAAAGAAATTCAAGAAGAACAAGCCGGACGACGACCAGACTGACACCGAGTCGCCCGGAGCGGGCGGCGATGGGTACAGCAAGCCTGCCCGCGACAGCTTGAAGAAGCTGATCGAGAAACCCGCGGCCAAGTGAGCTCAGCCCAGAAGAGAGGCGCGATGGACCTGCACCACGATTCTTCCGGCGAAGCCCAAGCGGATACTCACGCGGATCTGGACTTCGGACCTCAAGCCTACCTCAGAGACCCAGACCTGGACGGAGACACGCTGCGCGAGGAGTGCGGCGTGTTCGGCATTTATGGGCATAGCGATGCCGCCGCGATCACTGCGCTGGGCCTGCATGCGCTCCAGCATCGCGGCCAGGAAGCCGCCGGCATCGTCTCCTATGACGGCGCGCGCTTCCACAGCGAGCGCCGCCTGGGCCTGGTCGGCGACACCTTCTCCCGCCGCGAGGTGATCGAGCGCCTGCCCGGCAACGCCGCGGTCGGCCATGTCCGCTATGCCACCACCGGCGCCACGATCCTGCGCAACGTGCAGCCGCTGTTCGCCGAGCTCAATGCCGGCGGCTTCGCGGTCGGCCACAACGGCAACCTCACCAACGGGCTCACGCTCCGCCGCGAGCTGGTGCGCGCCGGCGCCATCATGCAGTCGACCAGCGACACCGAGGTGATCCTGCATCTGGTGGCGCATTCCCGCCGCACCAATTTCATCGACCGCTTCATCGAGGCGCTGCGCGCGCTCGAAGGCGCCTACTCGCTGGTCTGCATGACCAACAAGAAGCTGATCGGCGCCCGCGATCCCCTGGGCATCCGTCCGTTGGTCTATGGCGAGCTCGAAGGCTGCCCGATCCTGGCCTCGGAGACCTGTGCGCTCGACATGATCGGCGCGCGCTACATCCGCGACATCGAGCCCGGCGAGGTCGTGATCTTCGACGAGACCGGCGCACACAGCCACAAGCCGTTCCCGCCGAAGCCGGCACGTCCCTGCGTGTTCGAATACATCTACTTCGCCCGTCCCGATTCCGTCGTCGGCGGCCGCTCGGTCTACGAGGTGCGCAAGGCGTTCGGCGCGCAGCTCGCGCGCGAAAGCCATCCCGAGGTCGACGTCGTCGTGCCGGTGCCGGATTCCGGCGTGCCGGCGGCGATCGGCTACAGCCAGCATTCCGGCGTGCCGTTCGAGCTCGGCATCATCCGCAATCACTATGTCGGCCGCACCTTCATCCAGCCGACCCAGGCGATCCGCGAATCCGGCGTGCGCATGAAGCACTCGGCCAACCGCGCCGCGATCGAAGGCAAACGCATCATCCTGATCGACGACTCGCTCGTGCGCGGCACCACCTCGCGCAAGATCGTGCGCATGATGCGCGACGCCGGCGCCACCGAGGTGCATTTCCGCCTGGCCTCGCCGCCGATCCTCTACCCCGACTATTACGGCATCGACCTGCCGGATCGCGGCGGCCTGCTCGCGGCGACGCATTCGCTCGAGGAGATGCGCCAGCTGATCGGCGCGGACTCGCTCGCCTTCCTGTCGATCGACGGCATGTATCGCGCGATGGGTGAGCCCGCCCGCGACCCGGCAGCGCCGAAATATGCCGACCACTGCTTCACCGGCAGCTATCCGACCCATCTCACCGACCAGTCACTCGTCGAGCCGCCCCAGCAGCAGCTCTCGCTGCTGGCGGAAGCGAGCTGAGGCTCTTTCCACACGCCGTCGTTCCGGGGCGATGCGCGGTTGCCCGTCGTCTCTGCGAATGCCAGGACCATAGCCACCAGCGATCGTTGGGCGGCTAGGACTAGCCACGACGGTCCAACTCCCTCATAACCGCCGAGGAGTACGGGTCCCGGCTCCGGGCGCGCAATCGTGCGCCTGGCCCGGACGACGTCTGAGAGAATAGCGGCCATGACCACCCTTCCCCTCGCCAACCGGATTGCCCTCGTCACCGGCGCCTCGCGCGGCATCGGCCATGCGACCGCCCGCGCGCTGGCGCGCGCCGGCGCGCATGTTGTCGCCGTCGCCCGCACCCAGGGCGGGCTGGAGGAGCTCGACGACGAGATCCGGAAAGAGACCGGCAACGGCGCCACCCTGGTGCCGCTCAGCATGACCGACAGCGACGGCATCGCCCGTCTTGGCGCCGCGCTGCATGAGCGCCATGGCAAGCTCGACATCCTCGTCGGCAATGCCGCCGTGCCCGGCCCGTCCTCGCCGCTCGGCCATATCGACCTGAAGCCGTGGAACGACGTCGTCGCCGTCAACCTCTCAGCCAACTTCCAGCTGATCCGCTGCATGGAGCCGCTGCTGAAGGCCTCCGACGCCGGCCGCGCCGTGTTCCTCACCTCAGGCGCCGCCCACAAGGCCCAGGCCTATCTCGGCCCCTACGCCGTCACCAAGGCCGCGCTGGAGACGCTGGCGCGGGTGTGGGCGCACGAGACCGAGCGCACGCCGCTGCGCGTCAACCTGTTCAGCCCGGGCCCGATCCGCACCCGCATGCGCGCCACGGTCTTCCCCGGTGAAGACCCGATGACGCTCGAGACGCCCGAGCAGGTCGCCGACTTCATCGTGCCGATGTGCCTGCCGTCCTGGACCGAGACCGGCAAACTGTACGAGTACAAGACCCGCACGCTGAAGAGCTTTCAGCCGCCGGCGTGAGATCGTTGCTCCCCTCACCGTACGGCGAACGCCGGACCGATAGCCACCGGCGGTCGTGGTGGGCGACGATGACGACGCAGACCGTCTTTCCCAACACGCATCACGCGGTATCCGTCCCGGCGTTCGCCGGGACGACAGCGGCGGACGTGGTCGGCACCACGCCTCTCACGCACGACGCGTCAACCCGTTCGTGCCCCGACCACTTGTGAGCCGATCTGCGTCGGCAGCTATTTCGGAGCAGGACTCGCCGCCGCAGGCTTTGCGGCAGCGGGCTTCGCGGGGACGGGCTTCGCCGCGGCAGGCACCTGACGATCGCGCACCGCCGTCAGCTCCTTGCGCAGCTTTTCCTGCTGCTCCACCGACAGCACCGGGCGCTGCTCGTCATGCGGCACGTCGTTCACCGGGAGATAGTTGTACGTGTTGCCGTACTGCGCCGTGTCGGACGATGGCGTCGTGCCCGAGGTCGCGCAGCCGCCGAGCAGCACGGACGTCAACAGCGCCGCGCTCCCGAGCACTGAACGCCAGGGCATGGGCCGCGTCAATCGCGAGCAGGTCCGGCGGAAGCTCATCGCGCGGCCGCTGCCATGGTGCGCGTGGTCCCCTGCGCCGTGATGCCATGCTCGTTGGATTGCAGCCCGGGCAGGCTCTTCACCCAGGGATAGCCCCGACGGCCCATCTCGAAGCCGCGATCGAACAGCGCGGTCATGTAGGTGCGATCGAACGGGCCGTCGGCCTTGGCCTGGAAATCGGCTGGCACGCTGGCCAAGTTGAAGTCGATGCCGTTGAACCTCGCCACCGAGTAGATGCGGTAGATGTCGCCGATGCCCTGGTTCTTGATCAGGGTCGACAGCGAGCGCTGCGTCACCGAGAGCACGTCGGCGCCGACGCTGTCCCATTGCGGATCGATGCGGGCGTTGCGGATGACGTAGAGATGCGCGCCGCTCACGCTCCGGCGCGGGCCGCGGCCGGAGACGAGACGCAGCACCGACGGGCCGATGAAGACCTGCCGGGTGACGCCGCCATCGACATGCAGCTCGTCGTAATCCTTGTCGCCGATCCGCACCTTGATGCGAACCGGGGCGAAAGCGCCCGGCACGGTCGCGGACGCCAGCAGCACCTGGCGGAACAGCGCGATCGCCTCGGGCGTGTCGGCGGCAGCGATGCGGCCCATGTCCCACAGCACCGGCCGCTGCGCGTCGAGATTGGTGGTGCCGACCAGCAGCACCCTGCCCTTGCTGCTCTCGCGCGCGACATCGCGCAGGAACTCGCGATCGACATATTTCTCGATCAGCCGCGACAACGGCGTGTTGTCGGCCAGCGCCGAGCCCTGCAGCAGGCCGGGAATGTTGACCGTGAAGATGTCCTTGCGCTCATAGGCGGTGAAGATCTCGCGCAGCTTGTCATCGTGCTCGCGCCCCAGGAAGACGAACGGCGCGATCAGCGCGCCGGAGCTGACGCCCGTCACCATGTCGAACGACGGCCGGTTGCCGGACTCGCCCCAGCCGGCCAGCAGCCCGGCGCCGAATGCACCGTTCTCGGCGCCACCGGAGATCGCGAGGAAATTCAGCGGACGCGAGATCGGGATTTCGGCCGAGGCGCGCGACATCGCGGCCTCGGCAAAGCGCGGCGCCGGCTCGTCACCCCAGTAGCGCACGTTGCGGAAGCCGACCGGGTCGGCGCTGACGGCAGCCGCTTCCGGCAGCGCGTTGCGCGGCATGACGGCTGCGCACGCCGCCAGCAGCAGCGACGCGGCGCATGCGAGCAGGATACGCGGAACCATCGCGCGGAAGGAGGCGGCAGACTTCATCGCGACGCTTGCTGCTCCACGCTTGCGATCTCCGGCGCCGGCGGCGGCACGCCGGGCTTGACCTCGTCGGCCCCCTTGTCGGTCCAGCCCGGCGGCAGGCCCAGACCGGCACCGACGAAGCCCTTCAGGCCGGGGAAGCGTCCGTACTGCTCACATGCGGCATATTTGGGAGCGCCGCCAAGCTTGGCGGGCACGCTCGACACCGAAGGCAGCGAGGCCAGCGACGGGACGCCGGAGAACGGCGACTCGCCGGTCGATACCAGCCTGGCGAAATCGGCGCCGAACTCCGAAGCGAGGTCGTAGGCGTCGCCGTCATTGGCCATGCGGGCGGTCGACACCGAGGAGGCGCCGCGCGCCCACACCATCGCGGCCTTCTGGAAGCCGGCGAAATCGCGCGCCTCGGCCTCGACGGACAGCGTGCCGAGCCCGACCGGCAACCGTGGCACCGGCACCGGGACGCCCGGCAGCGCGACGCTCTTGGCGATCGACGCCGCCTGCGAGGCGGCCGAGGCGGTCGCGTTGGTCGCCGTGGCGTGAGTGACGGTCGCCTTGATCGTCAGATCCGCCTCCTCGCCGAGCGCAACGATGCGGAAGCGCTCGCTGAGCCGCAGGCACATTTCCCGGCTGATGGCGTTGGCGACCAGCTTGCGCTCGTTCTCGTCGAAGGCGATGTCGGGACGCGGCGGAAACGCGGTCGGCTCGATCCGGATCGTCCTGGCCTCGAGCAGCTCCTTCTTGTTCGCCTTGATCTGCGCGCGCGTCACCAAGCCATTGGCGTCGGCGAGACGATCGTAATTCTTGAGCGAGCCGGCCCGCTCCAGCGGAGCGGTGGCGCAGCCGGCCGTTGCCAGCGCCAGGGAAATCAGGGCCGTCGACTTCAGCGGGGCGAGGCGCATCTTACCGGCGAGACCCATTGATAGATAGCTCACTCTAATTAAGTCTCACAAGCCGAAACGCTTGTCCAACTAAACTAGATCAAATTCTCTAGATTAGAGCGGCGCGAAATATTATTTTATATTACAAGCAGTTGGCGGAGACCGCGAATGTGGCGAGAGTTGGCCCGACAGGACGTGTGATGAGAGACGCGTGATGAGAAAGGTCGATCCGGTCAAGCACGAGCAGAAGCGCCGGGAGATTCTCCAGGCGGCGTTGTCGTGCTTCGTCCGGAACGGTTTTCACGGCGCCAGCACCACCGACATCTGCGCCGCCGCCAAGATCAGCCCAGGCCACCTCTACCACTACTTCCCCAGCAAGGAGGCGATGATCCAGGCGCTGGTCGACCAGAACCTGAGCCACGCCGCAGCGCGCCTCCAGGCGATCCTGGCCTCACCCGACGTGATCGACGCCCTGGTGCAGGAGCTCGAGAGCACCAGCATTCATCAGCCGCAGGCCCAGGTCCTCAGCGCCGAGGCGTTGGCCGAGGCCTGCCGCAATGCCGATTTTGCCGCCATCGTCCACGCCCATGCGCGCGCGATGCGGGCGCTGCTGGTCGATTTTCTCATCAAGGCGCAGCGGCGCGGCGACGTCGATCCCCGCCTTGATCCCGAATCGACCGCCAATATTCTGTTCGCGATCGTCGACGGCGCACGCGCGCTGCCGATCCGGAATCCGAACGTCGACATCAAGAAGAGCACCGCACATCTGCGCATCATGCTGACGCGCTTCCTGCGGCCGCCCGCAGCCCCCTCGCCGGTCGGCGACAAGACCAGAAAGGCCCGCGGCTCGACGCCCATCGTCGAGCCCTCATGAGCTACCGCGCCGTGCTCAGCCGAGCATGACCTGATCGTGGAAGGCGTCGGTCACGGGCCTCATGATGAGCAACGGTATTCTTGCAGGGCCTGTACGCCCAGCGTTAACGCTCAAGCGAAACGCACAAACCTTGGGCGCGCCTCGCGCCTTTTGGCACATTGCCGCAACTCACAAGACCGGCTATCCAGGGAGACAGACGGCAAGGGGCGCCCAAGAAGCCCCGCCGTGACACGACACCAGGGAGGACTTTGATGACGACGTCTCAGGCGCGGCGGATGGCCGCGCTGCTTGCCGCCACCACGCTCAGCTTTGCCGGCTCCGCCTTCGCCGACGACAAGGTCGTCAAGATCGGCGTGCTCAACGACATGTCCAGCCTCTATGCCGACATCGGCGGACCGAACTCGGTCGCAGCCGTCAACATGGCGGTCGAAGATTCCGGCATGAAGGCCAAGGGCTGGACCATCGAGGTCATCAGCGGCGACCACCAGAACAAGCCCGACATCGGCGTCAATATCGGCCGGCAGTGGATCGACACCCAGAAGGTCGACGTGATCATGGACACGCCGAATTCCGGCGTTGCTCTGGCCATCTCCAATCTGGTCAAGGAGAAGAACTCGGTCCTGATCAATTCCGGCGGCGCGAGCGCCGACCTCACCGGCAAGGCCTGCAACGCCAACACCATCTCCTACACCTACGACACCTACATGCTGGCGAACGGCACCGGCAAGGCGCTGACCAAGGCCGGCGGCGACAGCTGGTTCTTCCTCACCGCCGACTACGCGTTCGGCCATGCGCTGGAGCGCGACACCTCGGCGGTCGTCACCGCCAATGGCGGCAAGGTGCTCGGCTCCGTCAAGCACCCGCTCAACACCGCCGACTTCTCCTCCTTCCTGCTGCAGGCGCAGTCGTCCAAGGCCAAGGTCATCGGCCTTGCCAATGCCGGCGGCGACACCACCAACGCGATCAAGCAGGCCGCCGAATTCGGCATCGTCCAGGGTGGCCAGAAGCTCGCCGCGCTGCTGCTGTTCGTCAACGACGTGCATGCGCTGGGCCTGAAGGTGGCGCAGGGCCTGACCTTCACCGAGTCGTTCTACTGGGATCTCAACGACAAGACCCGCGAATGGTCCAAGCGTTTCCAGAAGGTGTCGCCAAAGGGCACTATGCCGTCGATGACGGTCGCCGGCGTCTATGCCGGCACGCTGCATTACCTCAAGGCGCTGGACGCGATGGGCGGCAATCCGCATGACGGCGCCAAGGTCGTGGCCAAGATGAAGGAGATCCCGACCGACGATCCGCTGTTCGGCAAGGGCCCGCTGCGCGCCGACGGACGCCGCCTGATCCCGGCCTATCTGTTCGAGGTCAAGAAGCCGGAAGAGTCCAAATATCCGTGGGACTACTACAAGCTGATCGCGACGATCCCGGCCGAGGACGCCGCCAAGCCGCTCGAGGCCAGCGAGTGCCCGCTGGTGAAGAAGTAATCGTCCCGCATCGGTCCGGGCTGGCGCGCCAGCATCAGTCCGGACTCACGCCCATTTCCGATGCGCCGTCGCGCGCATCGGGATGATGTCAGGAGGCGGCCTTCGCTTTCGCGAGCGTCCGCAGCGCGATCACGATCGCGACGATCATCAGCCCCGAGGCCAGCAGGAACGGCGCGCCGGGCAGATGCACGGGCGCGGTGGCCCCGATGAAATAGGCGAAGCTCAGCGTGAACAGGAACGGCCCCGTGAGCTGGGCCACGCTCTGCACGCTCGATGTCGCGCCCTGGAGCTGGCCCTGCTTGTCCGGCGCCACCAGCCGGGTCATCAGCGCCTGCAGCGCCGCGCCCGAGACGCCCCACAGCGCCATCACGGGAATGCCCAGCCAGCTCAGCGGTCCGGTCGGCGCCACGCCGAAAATGAAGAAGCCGACCAGCCCCGCGGATAGCCCCAGCATCAGCGCGCCGCGCTCGCCGAACACGCGCACGATCAGCCCGACCGCGCCGCCCTGCACGATCATCGCGCAGACGCCGACCATCGCCAATGTGAGGCCGACGGTGCGCGTGTCCCAGCCGTAGCGATAGGTCGCGTACAGTACGAAGGTCGACGGCAGCACGACATGGGCGAGCTGGGTGATGAAGTTCACGGTCGACAGTCCGGCCAGGATGCGGTCCGATGCCAGCAGCCGCAGCGCCCCGAGCGGATTGGCCGTTCGCCACCGGAATGGACTGCGCCGCTCCGGCCTCAGCGACTCCGGCAGCACCAGGAAGCCGTAGAGCGCGTTGGCGAAGCTGAGCCCCGCGGCCGCCCAGAACGGCAGCCGCGGATCGATGTCGCCCAACAGCCCGCCGGTGGCAGGCCCGAGCACGAAGCCCGCGCCGAACGCCGCGCCGATGCGGCCGAAGATCGCGGCGCGGCGGTCCGGCGGCGTCAGGTCGGCGATATAGGCGAAGGCAGTGGAGATGCTGGCCGAGGTGACGCCGGAGATCAGCCGCCCGACGAACAGCCAGGCGAGCGACGGCGCCAGCGCCATCAGCACATAGTCGGCGGCGAGGCCAAAGTTCGACAGCAGGATCACCGGCCGCCGGCCGAAGCGGTCGGACAGGCTGCCGAGCACCGGCGAAAACACGAACTGCATCAGCGCCCACGCGGTGCCAAACAGCCCGAAGATGCGTGCCGCCTGCGCGGTGTCGTTGCCGACGAAGCTCTCGATCAGCTTCGGCAGGATCGGCATGATCAGCCCGAGCGCGAGCATGTCGAGCAGGATGGTGACGAAGATGAAGGCGACCGCGCCGCGACGTGGGGGCGGCGCATTTTCGGTCGCGACGCTCGGCGGGCTTGCTTCCATGGCCGGACCGCTTCCGCTACCGCGACCGATCAGTTCGGCCGCTTGCGCTTGTGCGCGAACGGGTTGGCCTTCTCGCGCAGGGTGATGCGCACCGGCGTGCCCGGCAGCTCGAAGGTCTCGCGCATCGAGTTGGTGAGATAGCGCAAGTAGGATTGCGGGATCGCGTCGGCGCGCGAGCAGAACAGCACGAAGCTCGGCGGCCGCGCCTTGGTCTGGGTGATGTAGTTCAGCTTGAGCCGGCGGCCCGACACCGCCGGCGGCGGATTGTCGGCGATCGCCCCCTCGAACCAGCGGTTCAGCGCCGCGGTCGGCACGCGCCGGTTCCAGACCGCGTAGGCCTCGACGATCGCCTGCATCAGCCGGTCGATGCCCTCGCCCATCAGGCCCGACACCGCCACGATCGGCGCGCCGGCGACCTGCGGCAGCCAATGGTCGGCGTCGCGGCGCAGCATCGAGATCTGGCCCGGCTTGGCCTCCATCAGGTCCCATTTGTTGACCGCGATGACGAGCGCGCGACCCTCGCGCTCGATCAGGTCGGCGATGCGCAGATCCTGCTCCTCGAAGCGGTTCTGCGCATCCATCATCAGCACGACCACCTCGGCGAAGCGCACCGCCCGCAGCGCGTCCGCCACCGACAGCTTCTCGAGCTTCTCCTCGATGCGCGAGCGCCGGCGCAGGCCTGCGGTGTCGAAGATACGGAAGCCGCGGCCCTTCCACTCGATTTCGACCGCGATCGAATCGCGCGTCGTGCCGGCCTCGGGGCTGGTCAGCAGCCGCTCCTCGCCGAGCAGATGGTTGATCAGCGTCGACTTGCCGGCATTGGGACGGCCGACGATGGCGACGCGGATCGGACGTGCGGCGCGCTCCTCGTCCGTCTCCTCACGCTCGTCGTCCTCGTCTTCCGTGGGCGGCACCAGCTTGCTGACGGCGTCATAGAGCTCGCCCATGCCTTCGCCGTGCTCGGCGGAGATCTGGATCGGATCGCCGAGGCCGAGCGCGTAGGATTCCATCGCGCCGAGTTCACCATGCTTGCCCTCGCTCTTGTTGGCGAGCAGCAGCACCGGCTTGTCGGCGCGGCGGGCGAAATCCGCGAAGGCGCGGTCGGCGGGCGTCAAGCCGATGCGGGCATCGATCACGAAGAACAGCGCGTCGGCGAGCGCGATCGCGGTTTCCGTCTGCTCCTGCATGCGCGCGGTCAGCGAGCCCTTCGGCCCCTCGTCGAGGCCGGCGGTGTCGATGATCGTGAAATGGAGATCGAAGAGCTTGGCCTCGCCCTCGCGGCGGTCGCGCGTGACGCCCGGCATGTCGTCGACGAGCGCCAGCTTCTGCCCGACCAGACGGTTGAACAGGGTCGACTTGCCGACATTGGGCCGGCCGATGATGGCGATGGTGAAGGGCATGATGATCCGTGCGCGTGAGCGCGCAGCTTTAGCGCATTCGGCCGCAAAACCGAACGGGCGATCGGCCGATTCGCGACTGAGATTAACGGCTGAAGGAGCCGCTCGGCATCGGCGCCGGGAAGCCGCCGCCGGAGCGCTGGGCGGCCGGCGGCTGCGCCGCGGCCGTGTCATCCGCCGGCGGTGCGGTGGTGCGGCGGCGCACGATCTTCTTCGGCTTCGGCGCCGGCGGAACGGCGGCGGCACCCTCCTCGACCGCGGCGGCCTCGCCATCCTGCGGATCGGCCGTGGTCGGGTTGCTCACGGCGGCCTGCTGGCGGCCCTTGGCGCCCTTTTTCCCCTTGGGCTCCTCGACCGGGGGTGCCGGCATCGCCTCCTGGGCGCCCGGATCAGCCACCGGCTGCTGCTGCGCGCCCTTGTAGAGCTCCTTCGGCACGCCCTGCTCGAGGCCGGGCACGCCCTCCGGGAACACCGGCTTGCGGTCACCCGGCAGCTTCTTCTTGGTGTCCAGGAAGTCGAGCATGTCCGAGGGGTCGAAGCTTCCCCCGCTCGCGCAGCCGCCCAGCACGCCGGAAAGCGCAACGAGGACCGTGAGGGCAATGACACGTTGGGGGCGGCGCATGATCGTCGTTCCAATCAACTCGGTTCGCCGTCGCGAGGTTCGCGATCAGCTCTTGGCGACTGCAGGCAACAGCGCCTGCAGCGCTTCGGCGCGCGAGCGCAGGCCCGGCGGGGTTTCACCATCCAGCGCAATCATGTCGAGCCATTGACGGGTCGCGGCGGCATCATTGGCCTTCCACGCCGACAGCGCCAGCAATTCGCGGGCCGCGTGGCGGAACGGCGCACCAGGCGCCGTTTCGCCTTCGAGGCGCTGCTTGAGGTCCGCGTAAGGTGCCGTATCGGCCAGCAGGCCTGCCGCGCGCAGCCGCGCCATCGACTGCTGCTCGGCCCCGATGCTGCGGTCGGCAGCAAGCTCGTCATAGAGCTTCACGGCCGCCGCCTTGTCGCGCATGGCGGCCTCTGCGGCCTGATGGAAGCGGGCCAGCGTGCGGTATCCCGATGGGGCCGTGGCCGCGACATCCGCAAAGGCCTTTTCCGCCTCGGCATGCTTGTTCTGCTCGGAGAGCTCGAGGGCCTTGTTGAAGGCCGAGCCCGCCTCGGCCGCCTTCTGGCCTTCCAGGTATTGGTAGCCGCGCCAGCCGCCAACGCCGGCGATGATCAGCACGGCCAGGGCGATGATCAAGATCGAGTAGCGGTCCCACAGCTTCTTGAGCTGTTCCCGGCGGACCTCCTCGTCTACTTCATCAATAAAATCAGACACCTAAGGACATCCAGTCAGGTTCGCTGCGAACGCGCGCGCATGGCTTCGAAGGGCCGCGCGAGCGGCCCGTTGCCCACGCGCCGGCGCCGATACCGCATCGGCATGGCGGTGGCAAGGCGAGTCCAGCCGAATCAAGGCGTTACTCCCCGGTTCTGCCACAGGGTCCGAACGCGGCTATCACGCCGTCAAGGCTTCGCGCAACTGCCGTTTCATCACCTTGCCGTTGGCGTTGCGCGGCAGGGGGTCCGCGGTCACGGTCAGGGTTTCCGGAACCTTGTAATCCGAGACCCGCTCGGCACACCAGCTGCGCAGCGCCTCGGCGCTGATCGGCTCGCGGGTCACGACCACCGCGTGCACGCGCTCGCCGAGCACGGGACATGGCCGGGCGACGATCGCGCTCTCGACCACCGCCGGATGGCTCGCCAGCACCGATTCGACCTCGGCCGAGTAGATCTTCAGACCGCCGCGGTTGATCATGTCCTTCTGCCGGTCGAACACCCGGACGAAATTGTCGGCGTCGACGGAGCCGAGATCGCCGGAATGCCAATAGCCGGCGGTGAAGCTCTCGGCCGTGGCCTTGGGATTGTTCCAGTAGCCCCTGATGACCTGGCCGCCGCCGATCCAGATCTCCCCGATCTCGCCGCGCGGCAGTTCCCGCCCCTCCCCGTCCATGACCAGGATGCTGGCCCCTGGACACGGCAGCCCGACGCTGTCGATATGGCGCGCGGTCAGATCCGAGGGCATCAACGTTGCCGGCGAGGTGGTCTCGGTCGAGCCATAGGCATTGACCAGCCGCAGACCCGGGATCTTGGCGGCCAGCCGCTCGATGGTCGCGACCGGCATCGGCGCGCCGCCGAAGCCGCCGATCCGCCACGACGAGAGATCGTGGCTGTCGAAGTCGCGCTGCAGCAGGCAGAGATTGTACATCGCCGGGACCATGACCGTGTAGGTCACGCGCTCGCGCGCGGCGAGCTTCAGATACTCGCCGGCCTTGAACTCCGGCATGATGATCAAGGTGCCGGCGCAGCGCGCCATGCTGGTGATGTTGGCGACGACGCCGGTGACATGGCCGAGCGGCACCGCGGCGATCGAGCGGTCGGCTGGCGTCAGCCCCAGGCAGGCCTCGTAGATCATCGAGGAGTGGATGATGTTGCAATGGGCGAGCATCGCGCCTTTCGGCCGACCGGTGGTTCCGGAGGTGTAGAGGATCATCGCGGTGTCCTCTTCCGCCACCTCGACCCGAGCCTCGTGCGCGGCATGATCGGCCAGCGCTGCAAAATCCGATCGCGCTGGACGATCATCGACGGCAATGCGCCCCGCCAGCTCCGGCGTCTCTGCAGCAGCCGGCAACCGGTCCGCCAGTGCCGCCTCGTGCAGCAGCAGCTTGGCGCCGCAATCCTTCAGCACATAGGCGATTTCCGGGGTCTGCTGCCGCGTCGACAGCAGCACCGTGATCAGCCCGAGCTTGGCGGCAGCGAACAGCGTGAGCACGAACTCGATGCGGTTGCCGAGCAGCAGCGCCAGCCGATCGCCCTGGCGCAGGCCCCTCGCCTGCAGCCCGCCGGCGATCCGCGCGGCGGCCTCGGCGACCTCGCGCCATGACAGCCGCACGGCCCCGCAGACCAGCGCCTCGCCGTCGCCGTTGCGCGCCGCGGCCTCCTCGACCATGGCCCAGATGTTCGCCGGCCGCTCCGTGAACAGCGGCACCACGCGATCGCCAAAACGGGCTTCGCGCCGCATCGGCGGCGTCACATAGGTCGACCAGTCCATGGCATTTCCCCGAGCTTGGCTTTTTTGTCGTTGTTTGCCGCGATGCGGACCAGCCAAGCATAACCATCGGGCGATGCGCTTGGCTATCTCCGGCAGCGCCGGAGATAGCGCAGTGCCGCCGCGCGCATCACGGCTGCAACGCGACGACCAAGCGAGAGGCGCCCGTCAGGTCTTGGACTTCATGCCGTAGACATGTTCCGCCGCCGGAAACACACGGCTACGCACGTCGGCCGCGTAGCGCTCGACCGCCTCGTCGATCGCCGGACCGAGATTGCCGTAGCGGCGGACGAATTTCGGCGCGCGTGGCGACAGGCCGAGCATGTCCTCCAGCACCAGCACCTGGCCGTCGCAGGCGGCGCTGGCGCCGATGCCGATGGTGGGGATCGCGATCTGCTGGTTGATCTTGCGCGCCAGCGGCTCGGCCACGGCCTCGATCACAACCGAGAACGCGCCAGCCTGCGCGATCGCCGCAGCGTCGCTCTCGATCGCGGCCCAATCCGCCTCGTCGCGGCCCTGCGCGCGGAACGAGCCGAGCGTGTTGATCGATTGCGGCGTCAGGCCGACATGGCCCATCACCGGAATGCCGCGCTCGCTGAGGAAGGCCACCGTCTCGGCCATCCGCACCCCGCCCTCGAGCTTGACCGCGCCGCATTGCGTCTCCTTCAGGATCCGCACCGCCGCATGAAACGCCTGCTCCTTCGACGCCTCGTAGCAGCCGAACGGCATGTCGACCACCACCAGCGCCTGGCGCGAACCACGCATCACGGCGCGGCCCTGCAGGATCATCATCTCCAGGGTCACCGGCACGGTGGTCTCGAAACCGTGCATCACGTTCCCAAGGGAATCGCCGACCAGGATCACATCGCAATGGCGATCGACCAGCGCCGCGGTATGGGCGTGGTAGGACGTCAGCATCACGATCGGCTCGCCGCCCTTGCGGGCGCGGATCTCGGGAGCCGTCTTTCGGCGGACCGTCGACTGCACCGACATCGCTACCCCCCAATGACCGGAATGCCGAGCACGACGGGATGGAACGCGAAGGCCAGCGCCAGATAGACGACGATGCCGACCACCACCGCGATCACGTCGTTGCCGACGCCGCCGACCGGGATCGGTGGGCCGCCGGCGTCAGCGCGCCGCTTCAGCGAAATGCGGTCGAACACCGCCCAGGCCAGGATCGAGCCGAACAGGATGATGCCGCCGAGGTCGCCATTGGCGAGCAGATGCCCGAACGCCCACAGCTTCACGCCCGCCAGCATGGGGTGCTTCAGCACGGTGTAGATGCGGCCGCGGATGTAGGCGGCGACCACCATGATGACGGCCGGCAGCATCAGCGCGAGATTGATGTGCTTGAGCGCCTTCGGCGGCGTCCAGACCTGGATCCAGCCGCCGCTGCGGTAATCGGCAAAGCCCCACACGATCAGGACGAGGCCGGCAAGGGCCACGACCGTGTAGACCAGCTTGTACGTGCCCTCGCCCAGCCGCGCGATGACCTGCGCGCGCGCCTCGCGCCGGGTCGTGAACACATGGGCGCCGAGAAACAGCACCAGCCCCACCACCATCACCAGAAGTCCCACGGCATCCCCCTTCGCTTGCACGCGACCTGTGCGTGGGCACCGGTATCATTTCCGGGGGCGGCCTCGCAACGTGGCCTGCATTTTCGAGGTGAGGCGCCAAGCGCCTCAGCCGTCATTCCGGGGCGGCTCGAAGAGCCGAACCCGGAATCTCGAGATTGGCTTGCGTTCTTGCAGGCAATCGCGAAATTCCGGGTTCGACGCTAACGCGTCGCCCCGGAATGACGATGGGCGCGAGACACGGGGCGGTCGAGAGGTCGTGCCCAGCGGGCGAAGCCATCACCGCTCCGACGTGTTCTTCAGATCACGATTCTCGACATAGCGGATCGCGATCGGCCGGCCGGCGAGCGCGCCGCCCAGCCCTTTTGTGAACTTCAGCGGCAGGCAGCCGTCGAGCGAGGCATTGATCGTCTTCAGATAGGTCGCACGCGTGTCGGCCGGGGCGCCTGATGTTGCGAAGGTCACGCGCGGCGGCGCGATCATCTCGCCGGTCCGCTTGAAGCTGAAGCGCACCGTCATCTGCATCCCGGCGCGGGCGTTGTCCTCCGGCGGCGGCGTCCAGCATGCACGCAGCGCTGCGAACAGATCGCCGATCGTGTCGAGATCGTGATCCGGCTTCTGATATTTGGCTTCCTGATCCTTGGCGGGCCGGCTCTCGATGGTCAGTTGCAGGTTCTGGCCATAGGGATAGTTCATCTCGGGAATGCACGGCCACGGCCCGTAGACGCTGCAGAACGACGGCGTGCATGGTCCCTCGTCGAGCACGCTGCACGGTGTGTGCGCGAACGGCACCGGATTGATCTGCTGGCGGCGCGCGTCGGCGGTGGCCGGAGCGGCCACCATCAACAGGACGAGCACGACGACACGGAGCATGGGACTCTCGGGCTGGAATGGACTCCAAGCTGGATCCGATCGCAGAATTCGCAAGCTCAATCCCGTTCACGTCTGCGCGTTCCCGCGTCGCGAACGGCCCTCGACCGTGCCTGCGGAACTCGGCTAGAACACGGCAGGATGCGACAACGGACGGACGCGACGATGAGCCACAGCGAGACCGTGATCAACGTCATCAACCCGAACATGACGGTGACGATGACCGAATTGATCGCCAAGGCGGCCCAGGCCAGCGCAAGCCCGTCGACGCGGATCGTCGGCCGCACCGCGCGGTTCGGCGCCGCCTCGATCGAGGGGCACTACGACGAGGCGATTGCCGCGGTCGGCATGCTCAAGGAGATCGAAGCCGGCGACGCCGAGGGCTGCCACGCCCATGTGATCGCCTGCTTCGGCGATCCCGGCCTGCTCGCCGCGCGCGAATTGTCGGGCGTGCCGGTGCTCGGCATCGCGGAAGCCGCGATGCATGCGGCGAGCTTCGTCGCCACCCATTTCAGCATCGTGACCACGCTGTCGCGCACCAAGGTGATCGCGGAGCACCTCGTGCGCAACTACGGCATGGAGCAGCATTGCCGCAAGGTGCGCGCGGTCGACGTCGCCGTGCTCGATCTCGACAAGCCCGAGGCCAATGTGCGCGGCACGCTGCTCGGCGAATGCCGGGCGGCGCTGCGCGAGGACGGGATCGGCGCCATCGTGCTCGGCTGCGCCGGCATGGCCGATCTGGCGCGCGATCTCTCGACCGAGCTCGGCATTCCCGTGATCGACGGCGTCGCCGCCGCCGTGCGCTTCGCCGAGGCGCTGGTCGGGCTGGGGCTGAAGACGTCGAAACACGGCGATCTCGCGTTTCCGCTGCCGAAGTCGCGGAAGACGCTCTGAGTTCAACTCATAGCCTGCCCATCCGGGGAGTTCCGAAACGCCGACCGACGCTCCACATTGGGATCAACCTATGGAGCCCGCGATGTCCGATCTGTCCACCCTCTCCTCGCTCTCATCAGCGCTTTCGACGACCGTCGCCGCGGTCGCACCGTCTCTGGTCTCGGTCCACTCGCACCGCTTGCGCGCCTCCGGCTTCGTCCGGAAATCAGGCCTCATCGTCACCGCCGATGAGGCGCTGGCCGATGAAGGCGACGTCACTATCGTCTTCGCCGACGGCACCACACGTCCCGCCGGGATGGCAGGCCGCGATCACACCACCGACATCGCCCTGCTCCGCTTCGATGGCGGCGCGGCGGCGCCAGTCAAACTCTCCGGCGAGGTGCCCGCGCTCGGCTCGCTCGCGGTCATCGCCGCCGCCGACCAGGGCACGCCGGTCGCAGCGCTCGCCATGGTCTCGAAATCCGCCGGCCCGTGGCGCAGCCTGCGCGGCGGCGACATCGATGCGCGGATCGAGCTCGACACCCGGCTGCGCCACAGCTCCGAAGGCGGCCTCGTGCTCGACGCTGCAGGCCACGCGATCGGAATGGCCGTGCGCGGCCCGCGCCGGACGCTCGTGATACCCGCGGCCACGATCGAGCGGGTCGCCAGCAAGCTCGAGACGCATGGTCGCATCGCGCGCGGCTATCTCGGCGCCGGCCTGCAGCCGGTCCGGCTCGATGACGGGCTCGGTGCGATGATCATGAGCCTCGACAAGAGCGGCCCGGCCGCGGCCGCCGGCCTGCGCCAGGGTGACGTCATCACCGCTCTCAACAAGGAGCCGTTCAGGGGCATGCGTGCGATGATGCGCGAACTCGGTCCGGACAGCGTCGGCGCCGTCGTCGAGGTCGCAGCGCTGCGTGCCGGCGAGCCGGTGCAGTTCGCCCTGACCATCGGCGAGAGGCCGGCGTGAGCGAGGAGGCGCGCGGGCCGATCAGGATCGCAATCGCGATCGACGATGCCGAGCTCGCCGACCGGCTGGCGGCGCTGCTCGGCAATGTCACGGGCCTGACGCTGGTCGCCCCCGGCGAGAGCGCCGACGTCGCGATCGCGCCATTGCATGGCAGTGATGAGACGCACAGCGGCGACGACAGGATCGACGGCCAGGCGATCGATGATTTTCAGCTCACCGCGCGCGAGCGCGACGTGCTGGCGCTGATGGCCGAGGGCCGCTCCAACAAGGAGATCGCCCGCAGCCTCGGCATCTCCGTGCATACCGCGAAATTCCACGTCGGCTCGCTGCTCGACAAGCTCGACGCCACCGGGCGAACGGATGCGGTGGCGCACGCGGCAAGGCGCGGCATCATCGAGCTGTGAGCAGCCCCGAGTTTTGCAGGGAACTCTCTCCCCACGTCATTCCGGGGCGCCCGCAGGGCGAGCCCGGAATCCATCGGGCGACAGAACCAGAGGCAAGATGGATTCCGGGCTCATCGCTGCGCGATGCCCCGGAATGACGGCTGACAACGGAGCCAGCCTCACGCCTTCTTCTTCACGTCCTTGACGTTGGAGAACACGATGCCCTCCGCGCGCTCCTTGGTATAGCCGAGATAGAACTCGTTCTTGGCCAGGAACACGGGGTCGCCATCGACGTCGTCGGCGACGCCGGAATTGTTGGCGGCGATGAACGCCTCGAGCTTCTTCTTGTCGTCGCAGGAGATCCAGCGCGCCAGCGAGAACTCGGAGATCTCGAACTCGACCGGCAGTGAATATTCCGCATCGAGCCGCGCCTTGAGCACGTCGAGCTGCAGCGGTCCGACCACGCCGACCAGCGCCGGCGCGCCATCGCGCGGACGGAACACCTGCACGACGCCCTCCTCCGACATCTGCTGCAAGGCTTCCTTCAGCTTCTTGGCTTTCATCGCATCGGTGAGACGGACGCGGCGAACGATTTCCGGGGCGAAGCTCGGCACGCCGACGAAGGTCAGGTCCTCGCCCTCGGTCAGGGTGTCGCCGATGCGCAGGCTACCGTGGTTGGGAATGCCGACGACGTCGCCGGCGAAGGCCTCGTCCGCGACCGAGCGGTCCTGCGCGAAAAAGAATTGCGGGCTCGACAGCGGCATGGTCTTGCCGGTGCGCACCAGCTTGGCCTTCATGCCGCGGTTGAGCTTGCCCGAGCACAGCCGCGCGAACGCAATGCGGTCGCGATGGTTCGGGTCCATGTTCGCCTGGATCTTGAAGACGAAGGCGCTCATGCGCGGCTCGGCGGCGTCGACCTTGCGCAGGTTGGACTCCTGCGCGCGCGGCGACGGCGCGTAGCGGCCGAGACCTTCCAGGAGATCGCCGACGCCGAAATTGCGCAGCGCGCTGCCGAAATAGACCGGCGTCAGATGGCCCTCGCGGAACGCCTCCAGGTCGAACGGCTTGCAGGCTTCCTTGACCAGCTCAAGCTCGTCGGTGATCTGGCCCATGTCGAGATTGGCGTTGAGCTTGCCGAGCTCGGAGATCGCGATCTGCTGTGCCGCGCCGGTCTTGGCGCCACCGCCTTCGAGCAGGCGCACGCCGCCGTCTCTGACGTCATAGGTGCCGATGAAGTCGCGGCCGCGGCCCACGGGCCAGGTCATCGGCGTAGTGTCGAGCGCCAGCGTCTTCTCGATCTCGTCCAGGAGATCGAACGTGTCGCGGCTCTCGCGGTCCATCTTGTTGATGAAGGTGATGATCGGGATGTCGCGCAGACGGCAGACCTCGAACAGCTTGCGCGTGCGCGCCTCGATGCCCTTGGCGGCGTCGATCACCATGACGGCGGAGTCGACTGCGGTCAGCGTGCGATACGTGTCCTCGCTGAAGTCCTCATGGCCCGGCGTGTCCAGCAGGTTGAAGACGAGGCCCTCGAACTCGAAGGTCATCACCGACGTGACCACCGAGATGCCACGCTCGCGCTCGATCTTCATCCAGTCCGAGCGGGTGTTGCGGCGCTCGCCCTTGGCCTTGACCTGGCCGGCGAGGTTGATGGCGCCGCCGAACAGCAAGAGCTTCTCGGTCAGCGTGGTCTTGCCGGCGTCCGGATGCGAGATGATGGCGAAGGTGCGCCGGCGCGCGACCTCATCGGAGAGCGCGGAGCGGGACGGCTGTTCAGTGGTGACGGCGGAATCGGACATGAGGCGGCGGACGTCGTTTTGAGGCCAGAGAGAGCGCTATGTGATGAAAAGGCGCGGGATCACGGCCGCCGCGCGCCCTCCATATAGGCGTTTTGCACCGCAACTCCAACCGGGGAGTTAACCGGCCTGACCGTGGCCCGCCCGGACCCCGCATCCCGCCCACGGCCGTCCTTCAAGACGCGCGCCAAGCGGCGCGCTCCTCAGGACGAGGTCTGAATCTGTAGCGGAGTCCGATTTGCGGACCAGATCCAGCCCCAAACCCTCATGGTGAGGAGCGCCGCGCTTGCGGCGCGTCTCGAACCATGAGGCCCCAACGTTTCAGGACGGTCCCGCCGTCTTTAGTGCCTGAGCACCGACACCAGCCAGAAGCTCAGTGCCGCTACGATGGCCGAGGCCGGAATCGTGAAGATCCAGGCATAGACGATCGATCCGGCGACGTTCCAGCGCACCGCCGAGGCGCGGCGGGCGGCGCCGACGCCGACGATGGCACCGGTGATGGTGTGGGTGGTCGAGACGGGCACGCCGAGGAACGTCGCCAGGAACAGCGTGATGGCGCCGCCGGTCTCGGCGCAGAAGCCCTGCATCGGATTCAGCTTGGTGATGCGCAGGCCCATGGTCCGGACGATGCGCCAGCCGCCCATCAGCGTGCCCAGCGCCATCGCGGCCTGGCACGACAGCACCACCCAGAACGGCACCGTGAACTGCTCGCCGAGATGGCCCTGCGAGTACAACAGCACCGCGATGATGCCCATCGTCTTCTGCGCGTCGTTGCCGCCGTGGCCGAGCGAATACAGCGAGGCCGAAGCGAATTGCAGGATGCGGAAGGCCCGGTCCACGGCAAACGGCGTCGAGCGCACCGAGGCCCAGGACACGATCGCAACCAGGATCATCGCCAGCACCAGCCCGACCAGCGGCGACAGCACGATCGCGAGCACGGTCTTGGACAGGCCGCTCCACACGGTGGCCGAGATGCCGGCCTTGGCGACCCCTGCCCCGACCAGGCCGCCGATCAGCGCGTGCGAGCTCGACGACGGAATGCCGGCCGCCCAGGTGACCAGGTTCCAGACGATCGCGCCGACCAGGGCCGCGAAGATCACGTGGGCGTCGACGATCGCGGGATCGATGATCCCGGTGCCGATGGTCTGCGCGACATGCAGTCCGAACACGCTGAACGCCACGAAATTGAAGAACGCGGCCCAGAACACCGCATATTGCGGCCGGAGCACGCGGGTCGAGACGATGGTCGCGATCGAGTTGGCGGCGTCGTGCAGGCCGTTCAGGAAATCGAAGGCGAGTGCGACGGCGATGAGGCCAACCAGGATCGGAAGGCCGAGTTGAGCGTCCACGGCGCGGCCCTACCCTAGACCTGTTCGATCATGATCGAATTGATCTCGTTGGCGACGTCGTCGAAGCGGTCGGCGACCTTCTCCAGATGGTCGTAGATCTCGGCGCCGACGATGAAGTCCATCGTGTTGGCGTTGCGGTGCTTGAGGAATAGCTCCTTCAGCCCAATGTCGTGGAGGTCGTCGACCCGGCCCTCGAGCTTGGTCATCTCCTCGGTGATCGCGGTGATCATCGGCACGTTCTGGCCGATCGCCTGCAGCAGCGGCAGCGCCTTCCCGATCAGATTGGCGCAATCGACCAGCAAGGTGCCCATCTCGCGCATGGTCGGCTCGAACTCCTTGACCTCGAACAGCACCACGGCCTTGGCGGTCTGCTGCATCTGGTCGATGGCGTCGTCCATCGAGGTGATCAGGTTCTTGATGTCGCCGCGGTCGAACGGGGTGATGAAGGTGCGGCGGACCGCGGTCAGCACCTCCCGCGTGATGTTGTCGGCCTCGTTCTCGAGCTGGCTGACGCGCTGGCAGTGCCTGAGGATGTCGTCGCCGCCCTTAAGCATGTCCTGCAGCGCATGCGCGCCTTGGATCACCACCTTGTTGTGGCGGGCGAACAAATCGAAAAACCGCTCCTCCCGCGGGAGAACGGCGCGAAACCAGTGCAGCATGGGACGAGATCCATCCATTCCGAAACGGGCCAGGGCCGACCCGTCACAGAACTGTCATACTCCGGATCGCGCACCAGCAGAAGCGGTGGCCGGTTCATCCACCGCTTTCTGCCCTTTCGACGATCTCTTTACAGATCAACAGCTTAGAGGGATCGCTTGAACAGATGGGCGATTTCTCCGACCACGCCGCGGCGGAAGGTGAGCACGCAGGCGACGAAGATGCCGCCCTGGATCACCGTCACCCACTGGCCGAAGCCGGACAGATATTGCTGCATGCCGACGATCACGAACGCGCCGACGACGGGGCCGAACACGGTGCCGAGCCCGCCGACCAGGGTCATGAGCACGATCTGGCCGGACATCCCGACCTCGACGTCGGTCAGCGAGGCATTCTGGGCGACGAACACCTTCAGCGCACCGGCCAGGCCAGCCAGCGTCCCCGACAGGATGAAGGCGAGCAGCTTGTACTGGTCGGTCTTGTAGCCCAGCGAGATCGCCCGCTGCTCGTTCTCGCGGATCGACTTCAGCACCTCGCCGAACGGCGAGTTGATGGTGCGGAAGATCAGCAGGAAGCCGGCGAGGAAGCCGGCCAGCACGACGTAATACAGCACCGTCGGCTTGGACAGGTCGAGGATGCCGAACATCCGCCCCTGCGGAATGCCCTGGATACCGTCCTCGCCATGGGTGAACGGCGCCTGCAGATAGATGAAGTACAAGAGCTGCGACAGCGCCAGGGTGATCATCGCGAAATAGATGCCCTGCCGGCGGATCGAGATGTAGCCGGTGATCACCGACAGGACGAACGATCCGGCAACGCCCGTGAGGATGCCGAGCTCGGGCGGCAGCCCCCACACTTTCAACGCGTGGGCGCTGCAATAGCCGGCCGTTCCCAGGAACATCGCGTGGCCGAACGACAACAGGCCGCCATAGCCGATCAGGAGGTTGAAGGCGCAGGCGAGCAGCGCGAAGCACAGCGCCTGCATGACGAAGAACGGGTACAGCCCGGTCCACGGCACGATCGCCAGCAGCGCTGCCATGATGACGAACACGATCATCTCGTCGCGCATCGCGCGCGGGGTGATCGGCAGGGTCGCGTCGGTGATGGATGTCATGTCAGGCCGCCCGTCCGGTCAGACCCGTCGGCTTCACCAGCAGCACCAGGACCATCAGAACGAAGACCACGGTGTTGGAAGCCTCGGGATAGAAATACTTTGTCAGTCCCTCGATCACGCCGAGCAGGAAGCCGGTGATGATCGAGCCCATGATCGAACCCATGCCGCCGATCACAACCACCGCGAACACCACGATGATGATGTGCTCGCCCATCAGCGGCCGCACCTGGTTGATCGGCGCCGACAGCACGCCGGCCAGCGCCGCAAGCCCGACGCCGAGGCCGTAGGTCAGCGTGATCATGCGCGGGACGTTGATGCCGAAGGCCCGCACCAAGGTCGGGTTCTCGGTGGCTGCGCGCAGGTAGGCGCCGAGCCGGGTGCGCTCGATCAGGAACCAGGTCGCCAGGCAGACGACCAGGGAGAAGATGACGACCCAGCCGCGATAGACCGGCAGATACATGAAGCCGAGGTTCATGCCGCCACGGAGCTGATCCGGGATCGCGTAAGGCAGGCCGGACGAGCCGAAGAAGTTCTGGAACACGCCCTGGATGATCAGCGCCAGTCCGAACGTCAGCAGCAGTCCGTAGAGATGGTCGAGCCCGGCAATCCATTGCAGCATGGTGCGCTCGAGGATCATGCCGAAGGCGCCGACGATGATCGGCGCCAGCAGCAGCGCCCACCAATAATTGATGCCGCCGAGGTTGAGCAGAAAATAGGCGCAGAACGCGCCCATCATGTAGAGCGCGCCATGGGCGAAGTTGATGATGTTGAGCATGCCGAAGATGACGGCAAGCCCGAGACTGAGCAGCGCGTAGAACGAGCCGTTGATCAGTCCGACCAGGAGCTGTGCGTAGAGGGCCTGCATCGTCTTGTTTCTGTTTTCTCTCGGCGTTTCCTAAAGACAGCGGTTCCGGCGGGATCAGCCGCCGGGACGGCAGCGGTTCACTTCTTCAACAAGGCGCACGCGCTCTTGTCGAGCGGTGTGAAGGCCTGGTCGCCCGGTACCGAGCCGACCAGCTTGTAGAGATCCCACGGGCCCTTGGACTCCGAGGGCTTCTTGACCTCGAACAGATACGCAGTGTGGATGGTGCGGCCGTTCGGCTGGATCTCGCCCTTGCCGAACAGCGCATCGTCGGTCGGGATCGATTTCATCTTGTCGACGATCTTGACGCCGTCATGCGGGTTCTCGCCGAGCGCCTCCAACGCCTTGAAGTAATGCATCAAGCCGGCATAGACGCCCGCCTGCACCATGGTCGGCGGCGCGCCGTTCTTCATCCGTTTGGCAAAGCGGTCCGAGAACGCGCGGGTCTGGTCGTTCATGTCCCAGTAGAAGGTCTCGGTGAAGTTGAGGCCCTGCGCGATGTCGAGCCCGATCGACTTGACGTCGGTCAGGAACAACAGCAGCGCCGCGAGCTTCTGGCCGCCCTTCGTGATGCCGAACTCGGCCGCCTGCTTGATCGAATTGGTGGTGTCGCCGCCGGCATTGGCGAGGCCGATGACCTTGGCGTTCGACGACTGCGCCTGCAGCAGGAAGGAAGAGAAGTCGGAGGTGTTGAGCGGGTGCTTGACGCTGCCGATCACCTTGCCGCCATTGGCGGTCACGACCGCCGTGGTGTCGCGCTCCAGCGCCGCGCCGAAGGCGTAGTCGGCGGTCAGGAAATACCAGGTCGAGCCGCCCGCCTTGACCAGCGCCTGGCCGGTGGTGTGCGCGAGCATGTAGGTGTCGTAGGTCCAGTGCACCGTATTGGGCGAGCACTGCGCGTTGGTGAGATCCGAGGTCGCAGCGCCCGAATTGATGTAGACGCCGTTCTTTTCCTTGACGACGTTGTTCACCGCCAGCGCCACGCCCGAGTTCGGCACGTCGACGATGACGTCGACCTTGTCGACGTCGAACCACTGCCGCGCGATCGAGGTGCCGATATCCGGCTTGTTCTGGTGATCGCCGGAGATGACGTCGATCTTCCAGCCCTTCGCGGTGAGACCGGAATCCTCGATCGCCATCTGCGCCGCGAGCGTCGAGCCGGGACCGCCTAGATCGGCATAAAGACCCGACTGATCGGACAGCGCGCCGATCTTGATGGTCTTGTCGCCGGCCGAAGCGACGCTGCCAGCGGCGAGCGTGAGTGCCGTTCCCAGCAGCAGCGACGCGATGAATTTGCTCTTCATTTCCAACTTCCAGAACTTTCCAAGACAACTGCCGAGAAAACTGCCGCAACACTAACGATCAAACCGTCGAGCCGACATCGCCGGCGCCGGTCAGACGCCGAGATAAGTATGCAGCTTGTCCATGTTGGCCGACAGATCGGCATTGGCGAAGCCGTCGATGACCTTGCCGTGCTCGACCACGTAGTAGCGGTCAGCGACCGTCGAGGCGAAACGGAAGTTCTGCTCGACGAGGAGAATCGTGAAGCCCTCCTTCTTCAGCCGCGCGATGGTGTGGCCGATCTGCTGGATGATCACGGGCGCGAGACCCTCGGTCGGCTCGTCCAGCATCAGGAAGCTGGCGCCGGTGCGCAGGATGCGCGCGATCGCCAGCATCTGCTGCTCGCCGCCGGACAGCTTGGTGCCCTGGCTCTTCAGCCGCTCCTTCAAATTCGGGAACAGCTCGAAGATCTGATCGAGCGTCAGCCCGCCCGGCCGCACCACCGGCGGCAGCAGCAGGTTCTCGCGCACGTCGAGACTCGCGAAGATGCCGCGCTCCTCCGGGCACAGCGCAATGCCGAGCCGCGCGATCCTGTCCGAGGTCATGCGGATCAGCTGCTGACCGTTGAACTGAACCGAGCCGGTGCGCTTGCCGATGATCCCCATGATCGACTTCAGCGTCGTGGTCTTGCCGGCGCCGTTGCGCCCGAGCAGGGTGACCACCTCGCCGGCATTCACATTGAAGTTCATGCCATGGAGAATGTGGGATTCGCCGTACCAGCTCTCGAGGTTGTTGACGTCGAGAATGGTGCTGGTCGCAGCCGCCGCGCCTGGCTTCGTGGCCGTCATCACCTCAGGCATGTCCGGCTCCCAGATAGGCTTCCTTGACGCGCTCGTCCTTGGAAAGCTCTGAATACGGCCCTTCCGTCAGCACCTGCCCGCGCGTCAGCACGGTGATGGTGTCGGAGAGGTTGGCGACGACGCTGAGATTATGCTCGACCATCAGGATCGTGTATTTGGCGGAGATGCGCTTGATCAGCGCGGCGATCTTGTCGATGTCCTCGTGGCCCATGCCGGCCATCGGCTCGTCCAGCAGCATCATCTCCGGATCGAGCGCCAGCGTGGTTGCGATCTCCAGCGCGCGCTTGCGTCCGTAGGGCATTTCGACCGCCGGAATATTGGCGAACTCGCTCAGGCCCACGTCGTTGAGCAGCTCGAGCGCCCGGCCGTTGAAGCGGTTCAGAACGCTCTTGGAGCGCCAGAAGTCGAACGACGAGCCATGCTGCCGCTGCAGAGCGACGCGGACGTTCTCCAACGCGGTCAGATGCGGAAACACGGCCGAAATCTGGAACGAGCGGACCAGGCCGAGCCTTGCCACGTCGGCCGGCGCCGTCGCCGTAATGTCCTGACCCTTATAGAGAATCTTGCCGGCAGACGGCGTCAGGAACTTCGTCAGCAGGTTGAAGCACGTGGTCTTGCCGGCCCCGTTCGGGCCGATCAGCGCGTGAATGGTGCCCCGGCGGATCTTGAGCGAAACATCGCGAACGGCAAAAAATCCCGCGAATTCCTTCGTCAATCCGTGGGTCTCGAGAATGAACTCGTCAGCCAAAGATTCCCCCCAAGCCGGCGCCTTCAGTGCCTGGCCCTCGCTTCTTCCTGTACGACGGCTCTGCTGGACGGCTGAACGATTCCTCGCCGCCACCCGCGACCGCTTCGCGGCGGAATATGCCGTCAATCGAGTGAGTTAGGCAAGGCGGAAAGCTGGGCAACGACGTCGCAAGGCGGCCGGCGGACCTTGCGTTGAAATCTGCCGGTATTTCCCGTTGACATAGAATATCATGCCACCGGCATTTTCCCGCACGCGCGCAGCGATCGCCGGCTCCAACTACTTCGCGGCCTTCACGTCCCTGGCGTAGAGATCCGGCTTGAAGCCCACCACGCGCCGGCCGCCGAGATCGAGCACCGGGCGCTTGATCATCGACGGCTGCGCCAGCATCAGCGCGATCGCCTTGCTCTCGGTGAGTCCGTCCTTGTCCGCGTCGGGCAACTTCTTGAACGTCGTGCCGGCGCGGTTGAGCAGCACCTCCCAGCCGAGTTCGTCGCTCCACGCCTTGAGTTTAGCCTTGTCGATTCCGGCGGTCTTGTAGTCGTGGAATTCGTAAGCGACGCCGTGATCGTCGAGCCAGGCGCGCGCCTTCTTCATCGTGTCGCAGTTCTTGATTCCGTAGATCGTGATGCTCATGCCACGCGTCCTCAAACAATCGTGTCCGACGGTGATGGATGTCCCACGTTGCGACAATCGGCCCTGCATTTTGCAGTGCGATTCACCCGCTTTTGATGCGGCGGAGGCCACGCGTTCCGCGGTCGGAATTCACTCCGACCTTTGCCACGAAACTGTCGGCTGAGCATTACATTTTCTTCGCATCCCCGGCGTATCTGGCCCACGAACAGGAGACCGCGATGGGCAAGATCATGGTACGTTGTCCGCAGACCGGCCGCAGCATCGAGACGGGGATGGAAATGGACGCTGCGCGCTTTCAGCGCATGCCCGTGTTCTTCTCGCGCGCCTACTGCCCGCACTGCCGCATCTACCATGAATGGTTCGCCGCCCATGCCTGGGTCGAGGAGATCAGCGACCGCGAGCGGGTTGCGCTGGCCTGACCTGACCCGCGAAAGGAAACGGCCCGCGCGATCGACCCTACCCACGCCACTGCTGCGGACGTCGCTCCAACGCACCCGTCCGCGGGATATCTCCCTGGAGCAGGCGAACCGCGATCGGGTGCTCAATCGTCTTTCGGATCGCTTTTCAACGGCGTGTTGGAATCGCCCGGCATCAGGCAGGGATACAGCTCTGTGAACTTGAAATCGGCCCCGCCCGCGGCGCGGTCGAAGCGCAGCACGACATCGAAGCGTTTGCCGGACCAGTGGGTCGGCAACTGGCCTTCATTGCTCACCGGCAGCCGCGGCAGGATGTCGGAGATGATCGCCTTGTGCTCCCACGCCACCAGCACGGTGCCGGACAGCGGTAGCAGGGCTTCGGCCAGCGCCGCCTCCTGCCCCTTCGCAAAGGACGTGTTCGGCTTGTCGAGCCCGATGCGCGCCGCGAGCTCGAGCACCGTCTCGTACGGCCGGCGGCTCGGGTCGGAGCCGTCCTTGGTGCTGTCGGGATCGGCGGCATAGACCGCCTGCGGTGTCGGATAGTCCGTGCCGCCCAGCCCGCTGCCGAACAGCGCGGTCCAGGCCCCTGCCCGCTCCCAGCCGAAGATCACCAGCGACTTCGAATCCGGCTTGCCCGTGTGGGTCAGGCCCGGGCCTGTCGTGTCGCCGTCAGGCTTCTCGGCATGACGGATGATCAGCAGCGTCAGCGCGTTCATCGGCAACCCTCTCGGGCGGCATCATACGGCCATCACACGGAATTGCTACTTGAGATTGCAATCGTGAGAACGCAACATGGCGTTTTTCCATCCAGGATTCATTTCAGATGAGCATGGGATTGCGACAGACCCGCCGAACGTTCCTGGCGACGGCCGCGATGGCGGCAGCCGGCACCGTCATCTCGCCGAGACCAGGCCACGCCGCCGCGAAATATCGCCGCGCCAACGTCACCAGCGCGGAAGGCCAGAAGATGCTCGCGAGCTACGCCAAGGGCGTCGCCGCCATGCTGCAGCTTCCCGCAAACCATCCGCAGAACTGGTTCCGCAACGCGTTCATTCATCTGATGGACTGCCCGCACGGCAATTGGTGGTTCTATGTCTGGCATCGCGGCTATCTCGGCTATTTCGAGCAATCGATCCGCGCGCTCAGCGGCGACGACAGTTTCGCCCTGCCCTATTGGGACTGGACCGAGCTGCCGGAAATTCCTGCCGGCATGTTCGACGGCGTGCTGACGCCGACCGACAAGGCGTATCAGCCGTTCACCGGGAATCTCGCGGTCTTCACCTCGTTCATCAAGCCGGCGCTGACGGATTACTGGAACGGCCTGTCGAAGGACCAGCGCGGCCAGCTCGAGATCCGCGGCTACAAGTCGATCGACGATCTCTGGAACGACGTCACCGGCTTCTCGCCGTCCGCCAATGCCGGCATCTCCGGCAATGAGGCATTTGCGACCACCTGCGCCTCACGCTATCTGTCGCGCGACAATCCGAAGCTCGATGCTAAGACCACCTACGACGTCTCGCCGTTCGTGATCATGGCGGGCCTGCTGCCGACCGACTTCTATAACCCCGACAACTATCTGAGCTTCACCAGCTCGAAGACCGCTTCGCACAACACCCAGCCGAATGGCGCGACCAAGTTCTCGACCTTGGAAGGTCTGCCGCACAACAAGGTCCACAACTACATCGGCGGTGTCGGCCCGCTCGATCCCGGCCCCTATGGCAACATGACCAATTTCCTGTCGCCGGTCGATCCGATCTTCTTCCTGCATCATTCGAACATGGACCGGCTCTGGGATGTCTGGACACGCAAGCAGCAGCGGCTCAAGCTACCCTATTTGCCGCAGGGGGCCGACCTGAAGACATTCTCGGACGAGCCGTTCCTGTTCTACGCCGATGGCAAGGGCGGCTATGTCGGCCCCAGCAAGGCCGGCGACTACATCTCGACCGATCGCTTCGACTACGATTATGCGCCGGGTTTCGGCGAGGACATCGTGGGTCCGCCCGCGGTCGCCTCGGCGCCGCAGATCAAGCCGCAGCAGGGCTCGGTCAAGGCCAATGCGGGCACGGTGAAGATTCCTGGCGACGCGCTCGAAGCGCACCTGGCGGCAACGCGGCCGCAGCCGCTGATGGCGCAGATCACGCTGCCCCGCCCGAGCGGCTATTCGACCGTGCGCGAGTTCGACGTCCTGGTGAACGCGCCCGCCAATGTCACCAGGGTCACGGCTGACAGCCCGTATTATGCAGGCACCATCGCCTTCTTCGGATCGATGATGCCGGGCATGGCCATGACCATGGATGCGACCTTCGCGGTGCCGCTGCCGACGAAGCAGGAGGCGTTCTCCGCCCTGCGGGCCGCGCCCAACCAGCCGCTGAGCATCCGCGTCGTGCCTTCGGGCGGCGTCGGCACCGCGCCGCCCCTGAAAGCGCTCTCGGTCGGACCGCTGCGCCGATGAACGGCAGGCGCGCCGCGCTGCGGGCCTGCGCCGTGCTGCTCTGTACCGTGCTGCTCTATACCTTGCTGCGACCGGCCTCGTCCTTGGCGGCGGAGCCCTTCAGAGCCGTCGATCTGGTCGTGCCGCGGCCATTGGATGCGAGCGACGCTGCGGTCGTCGAGATCAGCCTGGGCGCACTGGGGCGAGGCCAGGAGGTGACGGTGACGACCGCAGCCGGGATGCCGCTCGGGACCATCTCGCCATTCGGCCTTCGCACTGGTGCGGAGGCCGGGACCTATGCGCTCCCGGTGCCGAAGGAGGCCATCGAGGGTGGACGGCTGTCGATCCGCCTCAGCATCAGCCAACCCGGCGGCAGCCGCGCGCCGACGCCGCAGGAGGTTCGCGGCATCACGCTCAAGCTCGCTCCACGGCCGTGATCCGTCATCGGCGCCGCAAGCGCGCCGGTCTCAGAGCGTCCCGCTCCGCGCACGGTCCGCACGCGGCTCGAACGGGCTCGCCATGCTGGGCTGTCCGATCCAGGCGCGGTTGAGCAGCCGTGTGAACGGCGGACACGTCGTCCCCTCGATGCGCGCCATCGCCTCCTGATAGGGGCCGACGGTACGCAATCTCTCCGGCAGCAACGCGTAGGCGCGTGGCAGAAACCGTTTGGCCCGCGCCGCGCTGCGGCGTTCGCGCTCGCCATAGGGCAGCGCGAAAGCAAGGCGCAGCCGCTCCGGCAGCATCTCGGCCGTCAGCGCCGTGAACCAGCGCGGCGGTGCGATCCACGTCGCCTCGCCCGAGAAGATGCGGTGCGCGATGTCGCGCGCGGCCGTGCTGACCGTGAGCGTCTCCGACGCCATCATCTCGGCCGCATAGACCTTGAACGACGTCCAGTCCGGAGGCATGGCCTCGTGTGGAATTCCGAACAGGCCCGCGAACCGCATGGCCTCGCGCCAATATTGCTCGCGCTCGGCATCGCCGAGCGGCGGACACAGCAGGCCGTAGGACATCATCGCGGTCTCGACCAGGGTGGCATGGACCCAGCGCAGCGCGTCGACGTCGTTGGCGTGATAGCGCGAGCCGGCGGCGAACGGTCCGACCGTCTCCGGCATCACGCCATCGACCGCGGCGTGCCGCCGATACAGCCGCCGCGCCACGGCGACCGCCTGCGCGCGCGTGCCGAACACCATGGTGTAGACGATGCTGAAGGTGCGGTGGAAACGGCCGAGCGGATCGGCGAACACTCTGGACTGCTCGGCAATGCCGGCCGCCACCCAGGGATGGGCGAGCTGCAACAGCAGCGCGCGGCCGGCGCCGAGAAACAGCGCGGCCTCGCGATGCACGCGCCACATCACGCTGTCGGACGGCAGCACGGCGTCGCCCGGCGCGGCCAGCAGTTCGGCGATGCAACGTTCGAAATCGGCCTCGCTGACGATCACGGCCGCTGCGGGATCTCCAGCCCGCGCTGCACCGCCGGCCGCGCCAGGCCGCGCTCCAGCCAGGCCGGCACGTGCTTGAGCTCATCGAAGGCGACGATGTCGCGCGCGCCGTAGAACCCGATCAGGTTGCGCACCCAGCCGAGCGTCGCGATGTCGGCGATGGTGTAGTCGGCGTCCATGATCCACTGCCGGCCGTCGAGCCTGTTGTCGAGTACGCCGAGCAGCCGCCTGCTCTCCGCGACGTAGCGCTGCAACGGCCGCTTGTCCTCGTACTCACGGCCGGCGAATTTGTGGAAGAAGCCGAGCTGCCCGAACATCGGGCCGATGCCGCCCATCTGGAAATGCACCCACTGGATCGTCTGCCAGCGCCGCGCCGGATCGTCGGGGAGAAATTTCCCGGTCTTCTCGGCAAGGTACTGCAGGATCGCCCCGGATTCGAACAGGCCGAGCGGCTTGCCGCCGGGACCGTCGGGATCGATGATCGCGGGAATCTTGCCGTTCGGATTGAGCGACAGGAATGCCGGCGTCTTCTGCTCATCCTTGCCGAAATCGATCGCATGCGGCTCGTAGGCCAGGCCGGTCTCCTCCAGCATGATCGAGACCTTCACGCCGTTCGGCGTCGGCAGTGAATAGAGCTGGATGCGGTCGGGATGCCGCGCCGGCCAGCGCGTGGTGATCGGGAAGCTGGAGAGATCGGACATGATGGCTTTTTGCTCGCGCTGTCTCGTTGAGGGCTCAATCTAAGCCCGTGAACCGCCGCTGCAAGGTTCGATGCGGAACTGGCCGCGGCCGGCGATCTTATGTTGCTGCATCGTGCAGAAGGCCAGCATGCCGAGCCCGACCTACCGATTGATCATGCAGGCGATGCTCACGCGTCAGCAGATTCTGTGCATCTATGGCGGCTTCGCCCGCGCGATCTGCCCGATCATCCTCGGCCACACCGCCGGCCGCGAGCGCGTGCTCGTGTTCCAGTTCGCGGGCGGCGCGAGCAGCGGCCTGCCGCCGGGCGGCCAATGGAAGTGCTTCGATGTCGCCGACATGAGCGAGGTCGAGCTGCGCCAGGGGCGCTGGCATTCCGGGCGCAGCCACCGCCGGCCGCAATATTGCGTCGCCGAGGTCGAGCTCGACGTCAATCCGGAAAGCCCCTACGAGCCGAAACGACCAAATACGACGCCGCAAAGCGGTGAACTTCGGCGCAAGCGCTGACGCTACTGCGGCTCGCGCAGGCGCACGCGCAGCAGTGCCGGCAGCTTCGAGGTGGCGTCGTGCTGCGCGAGCTTGGCCGCGACGCGGCGCATCAGCGACGACGCGCCCTGCCTGGCAAACACCTTGATGCCGCGATAGCTGAAATCCACCACCACCTCGTGATGGCGCATGCCCTTGCCGCCCTTGACCAGGCCAAGGTCGCGCACCAGGCAATAATGCCCGTCGCTCATGCGTGCCAATCGGGTGTTCTCGAACATGCAGCGAAGCAATGCACCGAGTCGCAAATCCGTCAAGATTGACAGGAACGACTCATGAACCCAGCACGTCGGCAACGCGCCGCCGCGGCGCAAACGGCAGCGCCGGCCCGTAGCCGAAGCGCAGCACGAGATCCGGCCGCCTCGTCGTTCCGACCACGCGCGCCAGCTCTGGCCGCAACGCGGCGACTTCGACCGGCTGGTTGACGAAGGCGAGCTTCAGCCCCAGCCGCGTCGCTTCGAGCGCGAAGCGCTGGCACGCCTGCCCGGCCCTGATCCAATGCGAGGCGTCGGCCTGCTCGGCGGTGAACACGGCGACACCGGCCGATGAGCTGATCTGCCGCGCATATCTGTCGTTCTCCGATGCTGCATTGAAGAGCTGATCGAAGGCGAGGCCACCGAGCGCGGTCGGCAATGACGGATTGCCGCTGGCCGCCGCGAACAGGCCGTCGCCCGTCTCCATCGCGCTCCGCGGATTGAACCGCAGCCAGCTCTTCAGCTCGCGCAAGAACGCGGCATCGTGCATCTGCGCATCATTGCCGGCGACGACGAGATCGCGAATGGCAGCGATTGCGGCGGGAGCCGTGATGATCGCAAGATCGACGCCCGGCATTGCCGAGGCCGCCTGCAGCGCGGCGAGATCGCCTAGCGGCACCGCTCGTCCGTCATACTCCGCGCGCGTCGACTGCCTGCGGACGATGGCCGCAAGCCGCGCATCGTCATGCGCCGTGCCGTTCGTGAAGCTGTACCGCACCATCCGGCCGTCGCTGCTGATCTCGCCCGGACGGCCGCTCGCATCGGCGGCGATCGCGAGATTGGCGGCCGCGCAGCCGAGGCTGACGAACAGATGATGGTCGTCCGGATCAACCACCGGCGTGCGGCGTGACGGATCGGGCATGATCTCGATCGCATCCCGCGTCACGCGAAAGCGCCACGGCTGCGTGTTGTGGCTGTTGGCCGCGAGCGTCGCGTAACGGATGACATCGGTGATGTCGGACGACAACGGCGCGCGCAACCGGGCACTATAGTCGTCATATGCGCGCATCGTGCCGGTCGCGGCGCGCCAGGAGCCGGCGCCGAGCGCGGCCGCTGCAAGCGCGCTGCCGCCTCCTATCAGGACCCGCCGTCGGTTCATGACTCTGCGCCCGCAATTCTCGCCGCATCTCGATATGCTCACGATAAGCATGCTCCGCATCGGCGCGTTGTTGCAGATCAAGGCCTCCGCAGCAGCCGGCAAAACATCAACGCCATGCTGTTGACAGCACCAACAAAGCGGCGTATGTCCCGCGGCCTCGCGAGCGACTGCGCCCGCGACAAACATGAGCGAGACGATGTCCTTCGGCTACGAACACTTCATCCGCACGTCCAACGGCGTCATGCCGGTGGATGGCGCACGCCATGCTCGGGGGAACGATCTTGCTTGAGGCAAGATCAACAGTCCGCATCACACGGACCCTCCCGAGCCCGCCGCTCCGGAGGGTTTTTTGTTGCCCTCACGTGAGCCGGCTGCACGGCGAACAACCAGATGTCCCGGCCTCGAGCCGGAACGGGAGACCCGGATCCCGGGGCTCGCGCAGGTGATGCGCGTGGCCTGCGCGCGCGGGGCCTGTCGGAGGGAACGAGGCGGCAACGCCGGACACCGATGACAGAGCGAGCTCCCTGGAGCTCGCAACACGCGGCGCCGTGCAGCGCCGCAGACAAGCCAATTGAATTCCCGGCCGTTCGCAGCCGGGAGCTGCTGGTGGTGAAGATCGCGGCTCCTTCGCGCCAATGCGGCCGCGCGCCGCCTTCGATCGATCGTACCGTGGAATCCGTCAAGCGAGATGGGTGAGTCGCTGGTTGCGGCGAGGCTGATGCCAAGCCTGCGTTTCGATCGTCGTATCGCCGTGATCGCCCGTTCCCCAGCATGCCATCAATGCCGCCCGGCCGCATCCCGCAGCCGTGCGGCCAAGGCGGTGGTGAAGATGCCTGTTACTTCGTTGAAACCGAGCGCCCCACTGGGGCAGCAACAGCATCACCCATTCCCCGCCGAACTCATTCGCGAGCCGTGGTGAAGATGACTGTTACTTCGCCTTCCACGCCAGAGGTCGCGGGTTCGAATCCCGCCCGGCGTCATGCCGGTAGCTTAGAGGTCAGAGCGCTGTCCGGGCCATGCAAGTGGCCCGGGTCTCAGTCATCGCCCGTTCCCGGCTCGTGCTCCATCTCAACCGGTGATCGTCTCGAACAGGCGGTCACCGCGACGGCGCAGATACGCTCTGCGCTCCTTCTTCCACGCGCCGTGGTGAGGAATGCTGATACTTCGATTGCTAATCGAGAGGTCGTGGGTTCGACTCCCACCCGGCGCTCCATGCGCCGGTAGCTCAGCGGTAGAGCACTAACCGATCAGCATTCGCCCGTTCCCGGCGCGTGGTTCCCATCACGCCTGATCTCGAACGAGATCGCGCGTGCCGGCCGATGCTCCCGGCCATTTATCCATCGACCATTAACCCAAGAGGAGGCCCTGGCATGGTCAAGCTCAACACGTTCCTGCGCGCCTTCACCCACGAGGGTGCGCCGTCCCGACAGCTCGCGCCGGCACAGGCGCTGCAGCGCACGCTGATGAGCTGCCTGCTCTGGGAGGACCAGTTCTACGAGGACGGGATCGCGATCGCCGATCGCATCAAGGCGCTGGTGCCGCAGGTCGAGCCGCGCGAGGTGGCTCAGCTCGCGGTCCGTGCGCGCGAGGAGATGAAGCTGCGGCACGCGCCGCTGCTCGTCGCCCGCGAGATGGCGCGGTTGCCGTCGCACCGCGCGCTGGTCGCCGAGACGCTGTCGCGCATCATCCAGCGGCCGGACGAGATGGCCGAGCTGCTCGCGATCTACTGGGCGGACGCTCTCGGTCCGCAGCAGCAGCGCAAGCGGCAGCCGGTCTCGGCGCAGGTCAAGAAGGGGCTGGCGAAGGCGTTTTCGAAGTTCGACGCCTATCAGCTCGCGAAGTATGACCGCGAGGGGCCGGTGCGGCTGCGCGACGTCCTCTTCCTGGTTCACGCCAGGCCCAGGGATGCCGTCCAGGAGGCGGTGTGGAAGCAGCTCGTCGATGGCGAGCTGCCCTCGCCCGACACCTGGGAGGTCGCGCTGTCGGCCGGTGCGGACAAGCGTGCGAGCTTCGAGCGGCTGCTCGGTGAGAACAGGCTCGGAGCGCTGGCGCTGTTCCGCAACCTGCGCCTGATGCGGCAGGCCGGAGTGCCGCGCGCAACGATCGCACAGGCGATCGCGACGATGCGGACGGACCGGGTGCTGCCGTATCGGTTCATCACGGCGGCCCGGCATGCGCCGGCCTTCGAGCCCGAGCTCGAGGCCGCGATGTTCAGGTCGATCAAGGGTTACGCGCGGCTCAAGGGCCGCACGCGGCTCCTGATCGACGTCTCCGGCTCGATGTTCGCGGCGCTGTCCGCGAGGTCGGAGATGACGCGCGCGGACGCGGCGTGCGGGCTGGCGATCCTCGCCCGCGAGGTCTGCGACGAGGTGGAGATCTTCACGTTCAGCAATGAGGTCGTGAAGGTGCCGCCGCGACGTGGCTTTGCGCTGCGCGACGCGATCCTCGACTCGCAGCCGCATGTCTCGACCTATCTCGGCCGCGCGGTCAGCGAGGTCGACCGCAAGGGCGACCACCTGATCGTCTTCACCGACGAGCAGAGCCACGATCCTGTGCCGGCGCCGAAGACGCGCGGGACCATGGTCAACGTGGCGTCGTACCAGCACGGGGTCGGCTACGGGCCCTGGACGCGGGTCGACGGCTTCTCCGAGGCCGTGATCGCCTGGATCGCGGCGCAGGAGGAGAGCTTGCGCGGCGCGACCCTGCACTGACGACAAATGACCCGGACGCGTCACAGACGCGCCCGGGTCTTCTTCCACAAACAGTGGACCACCCCACGCGCCCCCGTTTAAGTGACGCCATGTACCTGTCCATCGCCACCACCCATCAGCCTGCCACCGATCTCGGCTACCTGCTCAACAAGCATCCGGAGCGGCTGCACGAGCTCGCGCTCACCTATGGCAAGGCGCTGATCTTCTATCCCGAGGCCAGCAATGATCGCTGCGAGGCGGCGCTGGTGCTCGACGTCGATCCGATCGGCCTCGTCCGTGGCAACGGTCAGGGCGACGGGCTGCTCGATCAATATGTCAACGACCGCCCCTATGCCGCGTCGTCGTTCCTGTCGGTCGCGCTCAACAAGGCGTTCCGGACCGCGATGAACGGCGTCAGCAGTGCGCGCCAGGAGCTTGCCGACAGCGCCATCGCGCTGGAGGCCGTGGTGACGCCCCTGCCCCTGCGCGGCGGCGAAGCCGTGCTGCGGCAGCTGTTCGAGCCGCTGGGCTGGCAGGTCGAGGTCGCGCCTATCGCCGGACCGCAGGGCGATCCCACCAGCCGCTACGTACGACTGACGTTGCGCGGCACCGCCAGGCTCAGCGCGCTGCTCAACCATCTCTACGTGCTGATCCCCGTCATGGACGATGCCAAGCATTACTGGGTCGGCGACGAGGAGATCGACAAGCTGCTCAAGCGCGGCGAAGGCTGGCTCGACGCCCATCCTGCCAAGGAGCTGATCGTGCGCCGCTATCTGCGCCATCGCGGCGTGCTCGCGCGCGCGGCATTGGCGCGGCTTGCGCCGGAGACACAGGACGAGACGGCCGAGCCCGAGGCGCGCAGCCTGACAGAAGACAAATTGGAGGCGCCGATCCGGCTCAACGACCTGCGCATGACGGCGGTCATCGAGGCGCTGCGGACCACCGGCGCCAAGACCATCGCCGATCTCGGCTGCAGCGAAGGCCGGCTGCTGCAGCTTCTGGTACGCGAACGCTGGGTCGAACGACTGATCGGGCTCGATCCCGCGGCCGGCGAGCTGGAGCGCGCGGCCAAGCGGCTCAAGCTGGGCTTCCCCGGTGGCCCGCCCGAGGGCCGCGTCACCTTGCTGCACGGCTCGCTGACCTATCGCGACGCGCGCTGGGCGGAGGCCGACGCCGCTGTTCTGGTCGAGGTGATCGAGCACCTCGATCCCGACCGGCTGCCGATGCTCGAGCGCGTGGTGTTCGGCGCCGCGCGGCCGCGCGCGGTGATCGTGACCACACCGAACGCCGACTACAACGCACTGTTTCCAAGCCTGCCCGCCGGACAGTTTCGCCACCGCGACCATCGCTTCGAATGGTCGCGCGCCGAGTTTGCCGACTGGGCGCAGCGGATCTGCGCAACCTTCAACTATCAGGCCGCCTTCTCCGGCATCGGCCATCACGACGAGAGCCATGGCGCGCCGACGCAGATGGCCGTCTTCACTCGCTGAGCAATTCCATGAACATCGAAATCCCCGATTTCGCGCTGGTCGTGCTGATCGGCTCGACCGGCTCCGGCAAGTCGACCTTCGCCGCCAGGCATTTCCTTCCGACCGAGGTGATCTCCTCGGACCATTGCCGCGCGCTGGTCGCCGACGACGAGACCGACCAGGGCGTCTCCGCCGACGCGTTCGACATCGTCCGCGAAATTGCCGGCAAGCGGCTGAAGCACCGCAGGCTCGCCGTCATCGACGCCACAAATGTGCGCCCTGCCGACCGGAAGGGCTGGGTCGAGCTCGCGCGCAAATGGCATGCGCTGCCGGTCGCGATCGTGTTCGATCCCGGCATCGACGTCTGCATCGACAGAAACAGGACGCGTCCCGAGCGCGCCTTCGGCGGCCCCGTCGTGCAGCGCATGGTCTCGGAGATCCGCCGTGGTCTCGGTGGGCTGCAGCGCGAGGGCTTTCGCCAGGTGTGGAAGCTCGACAGCGTCGCGCGCATCGAGGCCGCGACCATCGCGCGGCAGCCGTTGTGGACCGACAAGCGGCATGACGCCGGACCGTTCGACATCATCGGTGACGTACACGGCTGCGCGGCCGAATTGCAGGCGCTGCTGGCGAAGCTCGGCTATCAGGTCACATGGAGCGACACAGAGGGTCGACGCGCCGTCACAGTGACGCCGCCCGCGGGCCGCAAGCTCGTCTTCGTCGGCGACCTCGTCGACCGCGGCCCGCAGTCACCCGATGTGCTGCGCATCGTCATGAGCATGGTGGCGGCCGGCACCGCCTATGCCGTGCAGGGCAATCACGACCGCAAATTCCAGCGCTGGCTGGCGGGCCGCAAGGTCACGATCGCGCACGGCCTGCAGGCCACGATCGATCAGCTCGCCAGCGAGGAGCGAAGCTTCCGCGACACTCTGCCGGGCTTTCTCGACGGGCTGCGCAGCCATGTCTGGCTCGACGGCGGCCGGCTCGCGGTGGCGCATGCCGGGCTGAAGGAGGAGATGATCGGCCGCGGCTCCGGCGCAGTGCGCGAATTCGCGCTGTATGGCGAAACCACCGGCGAGATCGACGAATTCGGCCTGCCCTTGCGCGCCGACTGGGCCGCGAACTACCGCGGACCGACCACCGTGGTCTACGGTCACACGCCGGTGCGATCAGCCGAATGGGTCAACAACACCATGTGCATCGACACCGGCTGCGTGTTCGGCGGCCGGCTGACAGCGCTGCGCTGGCCGGAGCGTGAGCTCGTCGAGGTCGAGGCCGAGCGCGTCTGGTGCGAGCCGGTCCGTCCGCTCGCGCCTCGCGCCGGCAGCGCCTCCGCGCAGGCCGAGGCCGATCAGCTGCTCGATATCGATGACGTGAGCGGCCGCCGCTGGATCGACACCACGCTGCGCGGCCGCATGGTCGTGGCCGAGGAGAACGCGGCCGCCGCGCTGGAGGTGATGAGCCGCTTCGCGCTGCCGCCGCAGTGGCTGGTCTATCTGCCGCCGACCATGTCGCCATCGGAGACGAGCGCGCGCGAGGGTTGGCTGGAACGGCCCGAGGAGGCGTTCGCGCATTTCCGCGCCCGCAACGTTGCCGAGGTCGTGTGCGAGGAGAAGCACATGGGCTCGCGCGCCGTCATTGCGCTATGCAACAGCGCCGATGTTGCCAGGGCCCGCTTCGGCATCGCAGGCGACGAGAGCGGCGCGATCTGGACCCGCACCGGCCGCGCCTTCTTCAACGATGCCGCGATGACCGAGGCGCTGCTGGCACGGCTGCGTGACGCTGTCGACAGCGCCGGCCTGTGGCAGGAGCTGCAATCCGACTGGCTGCTGCTCGACGCCGAGATCATGCCCTGGTCGGCCAAGGCCGGCAGCCTGATCGAGAGCCAGTACGCGCCGGTCGCGGCGTCATCGGTCGCCGGCCTCGAAGCAGCCGCCGACGCAGTGGCGCGCGCCGCCGCGCGTGGCCTCGATGTCGCCGCGCTCGGCGACCATTTCCGCGATCGTGTCGCGCGCGCCAAGCGCTATGGCGCTGCCTGGGCGCCTTATGTCTGGCCGGTCGGCGGCATCGACGATCTCAAGGTCGCGCCGTTTCATCTGCTCGCCAGCGAGGGCCGGGTCTGGTTCGATCAGGACCACGTCTGGCACATGACGCTCGCCGATCGGCTGGCCGCCGCATCAGCATCCGTCGTCACCCGCACGCAATGGCGCACTGTTGTGCTGGCCGACGACACGGCCGTCGCCGACGCCATCGCGTGGTGGGAGCAGCTCACGGGAAGCGGCGGCGAAGGCATGGTGGTGAAGCCGAAAAACTTCGTCGCGCGCGGACCGAAGGGCCTCATTCAGCCGGCGCTCAAGGTGCGCGGGCCGGAATATCTGCGCATCATCTACGGCCCGGAATATGATGCGCCGGAGCACATCGTCCGGCTGCGCCAGCGCAAGCTCGAGGGCAAGCGCAACCTGGCCCTGCGCGAGTTCGCGCTCGGCCACGAGGCGCTGACCCGCTTCGTCGCCCGCGAGCCGCTGCGCCGCGTGCACGAATGCGTGTTCGCGGTGCTGGCCTTGGAGAGCGAGCCGATCGATCCGCGGCTGTGATTCAGGCGTTGCGTCGCGCTCAGCCGAGCGCGGCGCGAACTGTCATCAACGCGAAGCCAAGCAGGTTGAGACCACGCCAGCGCGCGGGATCGCGCGCCCGCGGATCATCGGCGGCGAGGCCGATGCCCCAGATGCGGTCGACTGGACTCGCCTCGACCAGCACGGCGTTGCCGGTGGCACGGAGCCACTCCGCAAGCGCCGGGTTCTGGCCGAACTTCGCGGCGTTGCCGCGCACGGCGACGTCGAGCCGGTGCGCGGTCCAGCGCGCGTCGTCGAAGCCGCGCACCTCCCGTCCGAGCTTCTTCGCCTCCGACGGACCCGGCGCGGCGAGAATGGCGTCCAGCGTCTCGCGGTCGCCAAACAGCTCGGCCTTCTGCGCCATCATGTAGTGCTCGGCGGTCGCATAGGTCCGCCCGTCGAGCGCGAACGCTGCCGACCACCACTGGCTGAGCACGTGCTTGCCGATCTCGCTCGTCTTGGCAGTGTGTCCCCAGAACAGCAGAAGCTCCGGCGCGCGACCGCCAGCAATTGCAGCCTTCAGAGACTCGACATCTTCAATTGGCATCACGACCCCATTTCGTTGCGGGCAGCGACCGGGTGTGCCAGATTTTCCTGCGATGGACAAACCTGTCCCACGTGAGCCACGGCCCTTACGCTCCGAACGCGCGCAAAATTCGGCCGCTTTGGAATCGGACATATCGACGCCGCCGAGCTGAAGGAAGCAGTGAGCATGGGATCGTTCATCACCAACCTCCACGTTCGCGACGCCGCACCTCGCGCGGTCATCGAGGCGCTCAAGTCTCTCGGCGTCGTTCCGGCCTATGTGCGTGGCTCGCCTGCCGATGCCTGGACCAGCATTTTCCCTCAAGCCGCGTTTCAAGATGAAGCGGGCCTGTCGGCTCTGGCGCTCGCGCTTTCGAGCGCGCTGCAACGGCCGGTCATCGCCTTCATCGTCCATGACAGCGATATCCTGCTGTATCTTCTCGTCGATGACGGCAAGCAGCGCGACAGCTACAACTCGGCACCCGGCTATTTCACCGGCGAGAACCTGCCGCCCGAGGGCGGTGAGCCCGAGGCGCTGGCAACCTATTGCAGGGCGGACAACGCGACGGACCAGCTGTCGCGGCTTCTGCATCCCGAGCGACATTCCGCCGACCAGGCCCAATCATCGGGACAAACGGAGCACGAGATGATCCTCGACGCGGTGCGTAAGAAAGCGATCCAGGCCTATCCGATAATTGCCGCCAAGATGCCGAATCCGCCGAGCCTCGAGCAATATCTCGCCGACATCGAAAGGCGCATGGCCACAAGGCCTGCCGCAACCGTCCCCACGCCGTCCCCAGCCAAGCCGTTCATGTTTGCCGAAGACAGGTTGACGGGCCCCGCCGAGCTTCTCGGCATTCCGAGCGGACGTGCCCTGGACAGTTATCACTACCTCTCCGGTGGCGAGGGCACGCCCGGAATGTTGACGCTGATCGGGCCGGACGGCGAAACCGAGATCAGCTTGTCTTGAGTGCGCGGACCGGCTTCTGAGACCCGTCTCGTCATCCCAGCGCGCAGCCGCGGGGGCGCACGAGCGAGCCGATCGAGCGGCGGGGTGAGCGTAGGACGGTGGCCTCAGGTCGACGAGGGTGAGCTTCCGCAGGGCCGCTGACATCGTCACCGATGTGCCGGCTGCCTTCGAGGAGATCGAAGCCATCGCGGTCATGCTGCTGACGCAGCAGGTATTGGTACTGCCACTCGATGTCGGCGATATCATCATCGTGGAGCAGCTTCCTGGCAGTCACGCCGTTTCCTCCAGGCACGATTCCCGGAACGCGAAGCCGTTCCTCCGGCGCGATCCCCTTCGGCTTGATCCTGCGCAACGAACGGACGCAGGACACACGCTACCTCGCTACCGTGCCTACACCACTCCCCAAGGAGGCTTGAATGAGGACGTCCTTGCAACTCGCCATCGTCATCGCCGCCATCGCGGCCATGCCCGCTTTCGCTCAGGGAACCGGGCCGGTGGCAACGCAATGCGCCGCTGACATCCAGAGCTTCTGCTCCGGCAAGCAGCACGGCGCAGGCCAGGTTCGCGCCTGCCTCGAGACCAACCGCGAGAAAGTCTCAGCGGATTGCCGCCAGGCTCTCGACACGACGGGACCCGGCCGAGGCAAAGGCCAAAGACGCTGAGCATGCGCATCGGCTGGCCTGGCCCCGTTCCGGGTGCAGGCCAGCCGGCAACTTCCACAGCGATCCGGCTTTGTCTGCGCCCAGACGAAGCCGATCTTCGGCGCCAAACACCAGCCCTTCCAATGCGATCGAGGTTCGCACGCCGCGTCCACGAAAATTTCGCTTTCGTTTTTCCGAATTTTATGAAATACTCCGCCTGTCCCGCCTCGCCATGAGGGGCGCTTCGCGATCGTCACGAACGTGGAGGCGGTGATGCGACGGGCGTAGGCTGCCGCAGCATGGTTCTCCGTGCGGACGAACGGCAGAATGCGCCGGCGAAATCGTGTGGTCCTGGCCTCCCGATGCTGAGGTCAAGCCGGCCGAGATGATGACCGGCTGGCGACGGGGGCAAACAAGCCGGTCCCCGGGGAGCAACTGTCTTTTTTGTAGACCGGTGATCGGCCGGCCTCAAGGC
>NZ_JAUEUL010000010.1:0-263961 GCF_032487575.1 Bradyrhizobium sp. SZCCHNRI1009
GGATCACCATCGTTGCATGCATGCTCTACGAATCCGGCCGTACCGAAGACATTCCTGACCGCTGGCGTGAAGCCGCCGAGTCCCTCATTTTCGATCCTGCTGCTGGCCGGCGTCACGAGTTGCATGTGCAGCAGCCTGTTGCGGACGCCGCAGACGAAGCCAAGCCGGCTCCCGCCATCGCGCAGATCCAGCATGGCCCGGCCGAGCTGATCGATCTCGGGGTCGTAGAGACGACCGCGGTTGCTCCAAGCGAAACCACCGGCCTGCTCGCGCATGTCCACGGCGAGACAACGGTGGCAGCACAACTCTTCGAGGTGAGTGCGCGGGCCCCGGCGTCGGCGCCGCAGGGGGCCGCCGAGCCAACGGCTCGGACGGTGGTCGCCGGCTCGACCTGGCAAGTCAGCGAGACGTCCTTCCATCCAGCCGAAGCGATTGCGGGCAGCGTCTCCGTCGAATCGGCGCATTCCGGGCAGAGCACCGGCGCGAGCGGCGTCGTCCTGTCGATCAGCGTCGAGATGTGGTCGGGCGCCGGCGCATCTCTGCAGACATGGTCGTTCAGCAGCCTCGGAAAGCCCGCGACGGCGCACGCCGGACCGAGCGGAGAGCCCGCGCCCTCGCTCCAGGACGCGGTGACGGAAGCCATCGCCTCGGCGGTCAGTGCACAAGGCGCGACCAGCGCCCAAGTCGTTCAGGCGCTCGGCGGCAATTCCACGGGCGTGACGGTATGTCAGCAACGCGATCGGCGCCGTTTCGGGCGGGTCGGCGGCGCTCGAGACGCTGGAAGCCAGCTTCCACCAGGATCTCAACGGCGACGGCACGATCGGCATTCGGGCTTCGAATAGCGCGGTAACGGCGACCGCGGTGACCGCCAACACGTCGGGCGGCGCCAACCTGATGCTCGCCGCCCCCTCCTTCAGCGGCAATCTTGTCGCCCTTGGCAGCACTGCGGCCCAAATCGACCTCCAGAAAATCGTCTTCGCGTCGCTGCAGACGCATTTCGACGAGGTGAGTGGCGTGCTGTCGCCAAGTGACGGGACGAGCAGCTCATCCCTGCAATTCGTCGGTCCGCTGTCGCAGGATAACTTCCAATTCGCCGGGGATGGCCTAGGCGGTAGTTTGAATTCCGGCGCGGCGGCGCAAGCGGCCGGCGTGATGTCTGAGCCGGTATCGCTGCAGGGCCACGACACATTCGTGTTCGCCGCGCATTTCGGTCAAGTGAGAATCGACGACTTCGCCCTTGGAGCCGACAAGGTCGTGTTCACCCAGAGCCTATTCGCCGACCAGTCGGCGTTGCAGGCAGCGATCCATGACGATACGGCGGGCAACGCCGTCATCACCGATGCGGCCACTGGACGCGATCATCGTCAAGCATGTGTCGACCGCCGAGCTGCTGTCGCATCTATCGAGCTTCCACATCGTCTGACTGTGAAGCTTGTCCAGAAGTTCGTCTCCGTCGACCAAACTTTGAGCTCCGTGACCGCCGCCTCTAAGAAGTCGGCCAATACGCGCATTATGAGGAGAATGGCGACCGGCTCCCGCTGCTCTCGACTCAACGCGCGAATTGCGCGGCCACTGGTCCCGCCGCTCTCAATTGTGATGTTGATTCTCGATAATGGTTGCGTGCCTTAGACCATGCGAGATGTGGAAACGAAGTCACGGGTTGAGCTACCAAGGCACCGGCAGACGAGGGCGGCGGGGCGGATGCCTTCGACCTGCGACGAACGGACCACATCTCGGCCTGCCCAAGGGAGTGAATTCATAGAGAGCGTTTCAGTCTGCTTCACGCCAGCGCTACACATTCGATACAGACGCTCTTACGCACACCAAAGCCCAGCAGATTCGGAGCAATCTTGTGGCTCAGTTCGGAGGTGCCGTTCGGGAAATGCCGCCGGGCCTCTGGAAGGTCATCACGTCCTCTGTTGCCATGGGGCGCGATGCCGGTTGGCAACCCGTCATGATGCTCGCAATGGATCCCCTGCTGCACGGAGGACCACCAGGATCTTTGTCGGCCGCCAATTTGGCCAGCGCGAAGAAGGCCAAGCAAAGAAGAAACAGCCCCAACATTAAAGACAATCGACGTAGAATCGGCACTCCGTTACCCCTCCCGCGTACCATCTGCGATGGCACGGAAGCCGCATTGCAGCCAGTCCTCTGTGGTTAGTCCTGGGGATTTAGCCAATTGGTGTGGCCAGTGTGCCGCAGTCTCGGCGCCAAAAAGTGGCGATGCGCTGTTGCTCTCGTTAAAGTGGTGGCTTGTCCGCCAAGCTAGGAAGTCTGTGTAGAGTGGTGCGTCGGTCTCGGCGGAAGGAATCATATCAGTGTCTTGCACCATCTGGGTGTTGGGGTCGTTCCGGGGGAATGCCGCGGCAATGAGCGCCGAGAATGCGTAGCCGTCCGCTCTTGCCGGCAGGTGCCAGGACATTGCGCATCGAATGGATCCGGCCGCGTTGCCAGATGGCGCTCAGGACCACGGCAACGGAGGCCTTGATGCCTTCATGCGAGTCGGAGATCAGCAGCTTGACCGCCGGCCCGCGCCGCGCGAGCCTGCGCGGGATATCCATGCCAAGAACCTCGCGGCGGCCGTCGCCTTCACTGCAATCGTAACGATAGCCTCCACTGAGGTGAGTTGGGCGTTCTGGCGCACTTTCACGCAACGTATGTTCGCGTAGGTAGCGTCGATCCACAGGTAGAGCCCGTCACCCTCGATAGGACGACCGAGGACCGCGCTCACCGTGTCGTCGATCCAGCCGCAGAGCCGGCTCACCCGGCTCCTGGAGATTCTGCCCATGCCATCGCCCCCCACGCCAGATCCTCGGCCGAGCGAGTGGGGACGCCCTGCACATAGGCCTTCTGGATCAAGGGAGTTGCGCCTTCTCCGCCATCCGCCGCCGCTTGCGAAAGCCTGGGAAGTAGCTCGCCCTGCGTAGCTTGGAGATACGCAGTTCGACCGCACCGGCTCGCGCCTCCAAGTCCGGTCGCGACAGCCACTCTGATGTGCCAGCCGCAGGGCGCTCTTCTCGCCAAAATGGCTCTGGTCAGTCCTGCGACCTCCATCAACATCAATGGCGAGTTGGCGACGCCGATCATCTGGGCAAGATGATCGCCGGTTACGATCAATTGCATCAATTGCTGCGCGCGCAGCGGCATTCCCATCTTTGACCCTGGGATGAGTGAGATGACCTCCGCAGAAAACCAAAACCAACGAACGACGGAAAGCAGCCGAAATTCCTCTCGCACCCGAACTAACCGCTCGATGCACGCGACAGGAGAAGTTTGGTGGAATTGCTGAAGCGGGTTGTATTCGTCGTTTGTCATCACCTTATGTTGTGAATAAGTTCCAATGCCCGTTGATCGTCAGACGCGAATGGCATCTGCTATATTTCGAATTGTGAAGATGCTGCGGGGGCAGGGATGTTTGGGAATTCGACTCGGGCCAGTCGAGAAAATGGCGCGCGTGGGTTGGTAGGACGAGCAGCGCGCGTCGGACTGAGCGCCGCTTTTTTTTGTATGTCTTTTACTACTTTAAGTAGTGCTGGAACGATGACGCTCCCCGGCCAGTTTTCTGTTGGCCAGATGGGTGCCGCGACCTATTCGCTTCCGATTGCCATTCCGCCTGGCTCCGCCGGTATGGTGCCGTCGCTGACGCTCGACTACAGCAGCCAGGGGGGCAACGGCGTGCTGGGTGTCGGTTGGTCGTTGGGCGGGCTGCCATCGATCGGCCGATGTCAGCGGACGGTAGCGCAGGACGGTGTGCTCGGTGGTGTCAATTTCGATGGCAATGATCGTTTCTGCCTCGAAGGGCAGCGGTTGATCCTGGTGAGCGGCGCCTATGGTGCCGACGGCGCCGAATATCGCACCGAGATCGATGCCTATTCCAAGATCGTATCGCGCGGCATAGCCGGTAGCGGCCCGGCTTGGTTCGAGGTGCGCACGAAGGCTGGGCAGATCATGGAGTTCGGTCGAACGGCCGACTCGCAGGTTCTGGCTCAGGGGAAAACCACCGCGCGCGCGTGGGGCGTCAACAAGGTCAGCGACACAAAGGGCAACTATTTCTCGGTCACTTATACGACGGACACGACGACGGGGCAGTCGGTCCCGAGCGGCATCGTCTACACCGGCAATGCGGCGGCGGGAGCCTCGCCCTACAACTCAATCGGATTCGTCTATTCGTCGCGTCCCGACGTCATTCAACATTACCAGGCCGGTTCGTTGGTCCGAACGGCTGTCCGGCTGACCAACATCAGGACGTTCTCGGATGCGGCCTTGGTGTCCGACTATCAGCTTTCCTATCAGCAGAGCCCGACCAGCAATGTGTCGGAAATCGCATCCATCAATGTCTGTGGCGGATCGGGCGGCTGCCTGCCGCCGACCATGTTCCAATGGGCGAATGGCGGAGGAGCGTCATTCTCCGGAGCCGTGACGACGCTCCCGAATGGCTTGTCATTCACTCCTCCGTCCGGCTCCAGCACGTCTGGCGGCGGATTTCTTTCCAATCTGGGGCCGCTGTTTCTGGGCATGCTGAGCGTGCCGGTTTCGGCTGATTTCAATGGCGACGGGAAGAACGATTTCGTCATGCTGTTGGGATCGAACGTGTACGGATTCCTTGGGAATGGTGACGGCAGCTTCACCAACGTGAATTCGATAGCGCCGAATGGCTGGAACTTCGGTCTGTCCAAGACCTTCATGAACATCAGCGGCGACTTCAACGGCGACGGAAAGACCGACTTTGCGATGCTGGGCGGCGCCAATCTATACGTCTTCCTGAGCAACGGAGACGGGCAGTTCAGCGGCGTAACGTTCCCTTGCCCGAACGGTTGGAATTTCGGCACGGCGCCGGCGGACAACTTCATTCCGATCGGAGGTGACTTCAATTCGGACGGTCGTAGCGATTTCGCGATGATGGCTGGTCAGTACCTCTACATGTTCCTGAGCAACGGAGACGGGACATTCGTGGGGCGCACGGTGCAGACGCCTGGATGGGACTTCGGCGTTCCGTCCTCGGCCGGCTACACGCCAGTCACGGGTGACTTCAACGGCGACGGGAAGACGGACTTGATGGTCCTCGGCGGTCTTGCTGCTGCCGGTCCAGGCGCGGCGACGAGCACGGCCGGGAAGATTGCCTATCTGATGCTCGGCAATGGCGATGGATCTTTCACATACAGCTCGTGGCAACTGCCGGGCGGGTGGAGTTTCGGAATAACCAGCAGCACGAACTTTACGCCGATCGGGGGCGATTTCAACGGCGATGGCAAGACCGACCTGATCATGCTGCAAGGGCCCTGGCTCTACGAAATGCAGAGCCGTGGAGACGGTACGTTCGACTACAGCTCGATCCATATCTCCAACGGCTGGGATTTCGGTGCTCAACCGAGTGCGAACTTCATGGCGTTCTCGAGCGATTTCAACGCGGACGGGAAGACCGACTTTGCGCTCATCGGCGGCAACAGTCCCTATATCTATCAGTTCATGAGCAATGGTGACGGCACATTTGGCTATCGTACACTCGGAATGCCCTACGGATTCAATTTCGGTGCTCCGCCCGCCAAGAATTTCTGGCCCCAACTCGGTGATTTCAACGGCGATGGTCGGCTGGAATTCGCCATGGTTGCCGGCACCAACGTCTATAGCGTCAGGGCCGACGGGGCGGCTGGCGATGTCATCAGCACGATCACAAGCGGTCTCGGAGCGACGGTCAGCATCAGCTATACTCCGCTGACAGACACGACTGTTTACGCCAAGGATACGACCAGCGCCTATCCGGTTCAGGACCTGCAGATCCCATTCTATGTCGTGTCGCGGGTCGACGCATCCAATGGTGTCGGCGGCACATCGAGTTCGACGTATACTTATACAGGCGCCAAGATCGATCTGACCGGGCGCGGGTTGCTCGGGTTCCGTCAGGTGACGGTCAGAGATGCTCAGACCGGAATTGCGGATACGACGACCTATCGGCAGGACTTTCCTTACATCGGCATGGTCGCTTCGGCTGCTCGCACGCTCGGCGCGCAGACCCTGGGCCAATCGACGAACACGTATCGCTTCATCAATGCGAGCGATGGAGCGACGATCTCGCCGTCAAGCGCGCCGTATCGTGTGTTTCTGACGCAGGGCGTGTCCAGCAGCACTGACCTCGATGGATCGGCAGTGCCGACCGTGACGACATCAAATCAGTACGATTCGTTTGGCAATGCCACGCGCGTGACGGTCTCGACGTCCGATGGGTTCAGCAAGACCACGTCCAACATCTACGCCAATGATACGTCCTATTGGTATCTCGGGCGTCTGACGCGCGCGACCGTCACGAGCCAGCGGCCACAATAGCCGGCCGCTGCCTCTCATCAGATCTCACATCTTCTGCTGCTTTGGTTGGTTAAGGAATTGACCATGTTCAATGCCGTGTCTCCGCGCGCCTTGCGCTCCCGTGCACCGCTCCGGCTGTCAGCTGCGGCGCTGGCGTTCTTGATCGGCGCTGGTGCTCCGTCGCTCGCCAGCGCTGCGCAGATCTTCCTCACCAATGGATCGACCTGGACGGTCCCGAGTGACTGGAACAGCTCGAACAACACCATCGAGGTCATCGGAGGGGGCGGCGGCGGCGCCGGCTCGAACTCTTCGACGGAAGGAGCTGGCGGTGGCGGCGGCGGTGGCTATTCGAAGATATCGAACCTCCCGCTTCAGCCAGGCGCGGCGATCACCTACCGCGTTGGCTCCGGCGGCGCGGGAGGCGGCGCGACGGCTGCCGGTGCGAGCGGCGGCGACACCTATTTCAACGGCTCCGGAGCGACCTGTCAGGCGCAATCGGTGTGCGCAAAGGGCGGCAATGCCGGTCAGCCCAGCAGTGGATTGAATGCCGCAGCCGGCGGTGCCGGCGGCGCGTTGGCGAGCGGCATAGGTGCCGTCAGATATTCCGGCGGAGCGGGCGGCAACTCGGGCGCGAGCAGCAATGGCGGCGGCGGTGGTGGCGGTGCGGCGGGGCCGCTCGGGCATGGTGGCAACGGCGGTTCCAGCGGCCAGAACGGCTCGGGTGCGGGCGGTGGCGGCAACGGTGGCGGCACGAGCGGAATCGGCGCGGGTGTCGGCGGCAACAACAACTCCGGAGCGGGAGGAGGAACGGCTGGCTCCATCGGCATCGCTGGCGGCAATGGCAGCGGCGGCGGTGGCGGTGGCGCGGGCTATTGGAATGCCAGCGCCTGGGTCAACAATGCAGGTGGCAGCGGCAGCACCGGGACGGAATGGGACGCCAACCACGGCTCTGGCGGCGGCGGCGGCAGCGGCGCTGGCGGCGGCGGTGGCGCGGGAGCGGCGAACGGCTCGGCGGGTCTCTATGGTGCGGGTGGCCCCGGCGGCTCCGGCAACAGCACTGCCGGAGCGCCTGGTGCATCGGGCATCATCGTCATCAACTATACGCCGGTGCCGCCGCCGCCTTCATCGGCCACGCGGATCTACTTGACCAGCGGCTCGAGCTGGACGGTTCCGGCGGACTGGAATAGCGGGAACAATACCGTCGAGGTCATCGGCGGCGGCGGCGGCGGTGCTGGTTCGAATGCATCGTCGGAAGGAGCCGGCGGCGGCGGCGGTGGCGGCTACGCCAAGATCTCCAACCTCTCGCTTCAATCCGGATCGAGCGTCAGCTACCGAATCGGCGCAGGTGGCGTTGGTGGCAGTGCCGCCAATGTCGGTGCGAGCGGTGGTGATACCTACTTCAATGGCACCGGGACGGCCTGCTTGTGGCAGTCGGTCTGTGCCAGCGGCGGCGCCGGAGGCGGCGTGAGCAGCGGGCTCAATCCGGCTGGTGGCGGTGCGGGTGGTGCAGCGGGCAACGGCGTCGGTACCGTCAGATACTCAGGTGGCGCTGGCGGAGGAACGGGAGCCAGCAGCAACGGCGGGGGAGGCGGCGGCGGTGCGGCTGGCCCGAACGGCAATGGCGGCAATGGCGGCTCCAGCGGCGCGAACGGCTCGGGCGCCGGCGGCGGCGGCAATGGCGGCGGATCGAGCGGAGCTGGCGCCGGTGCGGGCGGCAACAACTTTGTTGGAACTGGAGGCGGCAGCGCGGGCGCGCTGCGCGTTCCCGGCGGCGTCGGCAGCAATGGCGGCGGCGGCGGTGCAGGCTTTTGGGATGGTGTCATCGCGTTCGTCAACAATGCAGGCGGCAGTGGCAGCAGCGGCTCCGAGTGGGATGCGACGCATGGTTCGGGTGGCGGCGGAGGCAGCGGCGGCGGCGGCGGGGGCGGCCCAGGCGCATCCAACGGCGCCGCGGGTCTCTACGGCGCAGGTGGTCCGGGCGGCTCCGGCGTCAGCACAGCTGGTACGACCGGTGCGCCGGGCATCATCGTCATCACCTACACACCGGCGACGGGCGGAGGAGGATCGACGCCGGTCTCCGATATCTACACCATCACCCGCACATCCTCGTTCGCCTACGACTCCGCCTCGGGTCTCCTGACCCAGGAAGTCGTCGAGCCGGATACGCCGACGCTGCGGCTGCAGACCGACTATGTCTACAATGCGTTCGGCCAGAAGCAGTCGGTCACCGTCAGCGGCGCCGACATTGTCTCGCGTTCGAGCACGACCAGCTATGACGCGCGCGGGCAGTTCGCGACGTCCAACAGCAACGCACTAGGGCAGAGCGAGACGCTGCAATATGACGGCCGCTTCGGCCAGCCGGTCAGCCGCACCGGCCCGAACGGCCTGACCACGACGTGGAGCTATGACGAGTTCGGCCGCAAAACGCAGGAGACGCGCTCGGACGGCACGCAGACGCGCTGGGCCTACCAGTTCTGCAGCGGCGTGAACGGCGGCAGCGCGAGCTGTCTGTCGGGCGCGAGTTATCTGGTGCAGGAAACGCCTTACGCCGCCGACGGCGCCACCGTGAACGGCCCCGTCACGACCGTGTTCTTCGACACGCTGGAGCGCGAGATCGGCCGCCGCACCCAGGGGTTCGACGGCAGCACGGTGCAGGCGACCAAAAGTTATGACGCGCTCGGGCGCGTCGCGCAGACCAGCCGGCCGTACTTCCTGACCGGCGGCACGCCGCAATACACGACGTTCAGCCATGACGTGCTGGGACGCGTGGTCTCGTCGACCCAGCCGGACGGCAGCGTGGCGCAGACCGCCTATCACGGCCTGACCGTCGTCGAGACCAACGCGCTGAACCAGACGCGCACGGTCACCAAGAACAGCCAGGGCCAGGTGGTCTCGGTCACCGATACGCTCGGCAAGACCATGACCTATGCCTATGATGCGGTCGGCAATCTGGTGCAGACCACGGATGCCCTGGGCAATATTGTCAGCGCGACCTATGATCTCAGGGGCCGCAAGATCGCGAGCAGCGATCCCGATCTCGGCAACTGGACCTACAGCTACAACACGCTGGGGCAGCTGGTCACCCAGACCGACGCCAAGGGCCAGACGGTCAGTCTGAGCTATGACAAGCTTGGCCGCATGGTGCAGCGGGTCGAGCCGGACATGACCTCGGTCTGGGCCTATGACACCGCGGCCAACGGCATCGGCAAGCTGGCCTCGAGCGGTATCACCTCCGGCTCGGGCAACGGCTTTGCCCGCAGCTTCAGCTATGACAGCCTCGGCCGTCCGCAGCAGGTCGCGACCACGATCGATGGCGCCACCTACACGATGGGTGCGACCTATGACGCCAACAGCCGGCTGATCAAGGTCAGCTACCCCTCCGGCTTCACCGCGCGCTACGGCTACAACAGCCTCGGCTTCGCCAACCAGCTGCAGGACGACGCCACCAGCCAGGCCTTCTGGACCGCGAATACGATGGATGCCGACGGGCATCTGACGCAGCAGACGGCTGGCAACGGTCTCGTTACGACGCGCGGCTTCGACCCGCTGACGGGGCGGCTGACCAGCGTCGCCACCGGCACCGGCAGCGCCGTGCAGAACCTGAGCTTCGGCTACGACCGGCTCGGCAATCTGACCTCGCGCAGTGACGCCAACACCAATGTCAGCGAAAGCTTCAGTTACGACGGGCTGAACCGGCTGACGACGTCGACGACCAGCCTCAACCCGACGCCGCTGGTGAAGACCTATTCCTACAGCGCGATCGGCAACATCCTGTCGAAGTCGGATGTCGGCACCTACGTCTATCCGGCGGCCGGAGCGCCGTTGCCGCACGCCGTCATGAGCGTCGCCGGCGGCAGCATCAATGCGACCTTCACCTACGACGCCAACGGCAACCAGACCTCCGGCCTCGGCCGCAGCATCGTCTATACCTCCTACAACAAGCCGGCGAGCATCACGCAAGGCACGCGGACGATCTCCTTCGTCGACGACACCGAGCACCAGCGCTTCAAGCAGGTGACGCCGGAAGGCACGACCCTGTACATCGCCGGATTCGGCGTGATGGCCGAGGTGCAGAACCCCGGCACGACGACGCAGAAATGGACCGACTATCTCTCGGTCGGCAATGCCAAGGTCGGCATGCGCGTCACCCAGACCGCCGCCAGCGGCGCCACGCTGACGATGCGCTACTTCCACACCGACCATCTCGGCTCGATCGTGGCGCTCACCGACGAGAACGGTCTGCTGCAGCAGCGCCTGTCGTATGACGCCTGGGGCAAGCGCCGCAACGTCGACGGCACCGACGACGTCGCCGGCAGCACCACCAGCCAGACGACGCGCGGCTTCACCGGCCAGGAGGAGCTCTCGGTCGCCGGCCTCGTGCACCTGAACGGCCGGGTTTACGATCCGCTGCTGGCGCGTTTCACCAGCGCCGATCCAACGGTGACCGAGCCGCTCAATCCGCAGGGATGGAACCGGTACTCGTATGTCGGCAACGACCCGCTGACGTTCACCGATCCGAACGGATTCAACTGGTTCTCCAATTTCTTCGGCGGCATCTTCAACTGGATTGCTAAACCGATTCAGCGGCTGTTCCAGCAGGTCCCGATCCTGGCGAGCATCGTGCAGCTGGCTGCCACAATTGGGCTGACACCGTTCATTGGGCCATTTGCGGCGGCAGGTGTGGCTGCGGCCTTCGTTACGGGATTGCAGGGCGGTAGTCTCAGTCAGGCGCTGAGAGCGGGTGCAATAGCAGCAGCAACGGCGTTTGCTTTCGCGGTCGTCGGAGGCGCAACTGACGCCCTTGCCGCTGGTAACATGGATAAGTTCTCCATAGTGGGGCCACACACGCAGCCAGCTTTTGGGACTCCCGAGTACGCATTCAATGTTGCCGGTCATGCACTGGTCGGCTGTGGATCCTCTGTTGCTTCCGGCGGAGACTGCAAATCTGGTGCTCTATCGGGGGGAGTGAGTGCCGCATTCGGTCCGGTAGTTAACAGGCTGAACGGGGTTGCCGCGCTTACAGCCAATGCTGTCATCGGCGGCGCCGCGTCTGTCGCGGGAGGCGGAAAATTCGCAAACGGCGCGGTGACTGGTGCATTTGGCTACCTGTTCAATGCAGAGGGAGGGCGAATAGCTGGAGGACTGATCGCAGGTTCGATTGCTATGGTAGTGTTTGCCGAGACCGGACCAGCAGATCCTGCCCTAGTATATATTGCGCGCGCACTCGGGGGCGCCATAGGAGACGCCTATCAAGACTGGGTAGACTCGGTAAGGGGACCATACAGCAATCTTAAGGACTCCAGACCTGTTGATTACTTTGGAGAGTTTACTGCGGCACAAAAGGATGCGATCATTCGAGAGAACATGAGCCGAAATGGGGGCGTAGTGCGTTCAGACATCTCTGGTCAGGTCTTAAGTCAGCCACTTAAGAGCCAGAGCGGGATGGTGCCGGATCCGAACGAGTGGCAAATCGACCATATATTCCCACGGAGTTTCGGGGGAACCAATAGTTACAGTAATGCGCAAGTTATATCGCGTGCAGAAAATCGTGCCAAATCCAACATTCTTCCGTAGGACGCAATGAAAAGCCCAATACCGGATCCGCGCTCATTGTGGGAAGGAGCAGTGCTAGCATCAATCGCGCATGCAGTCTTTGTTGCGAGAGCGCCATATATGGTTAGCTCTCAATCGTGGGATGATAACGTCTACTGTGTTCAAGATAACGCGGACTCGCGGGGGGCCGTCGCATTTGCACCCAGTAAGACTCAGTTCGTTGGTGTCTTCTATTATTCAGAAAGCTCTAGAAATCCTCTCCGTCTTACGGTCGATCGACCGGTAGATGCAACGAAAGGACTTAGTGAACATCTTCTATTCAGTCTGCCTTCAGATCTCGTAACTCTTAAAGAGCAGGCGCTGCGGTACGTTATTCAGGACGTCCAGGGGCAGGTAATTCCGGTTGTAACGGCGGCGTTCTGGTGCGGAGCCGAAGGATCAGTTGTGGAAGCCGTGGAGCCTTGGTCCGTCGTATTTGAGGAAGGTGCGCTTCTGATTGAGCGTCAATTTTTGTCTGGTCACGATGCTCTTCACAGGTGGCAGCATGAGTTTGAGTTTGACTCAGATGAGCTGTCCCTCGTGGATAGTCTGTTCAAAAGGCGGATTAAATCACCTGATGAATTCATCGTGTTGACTTCAGAGGAGCAGAAGGTGCTCCGGTCCAATGCGTCTGGAGCGACGGGATTGACTGCGAGTCGAGAGGCGTTGGCGGAGATGAGAATTATGTTTAGTTAAGGGTGACGAGTTGATCACAAAGCATTGACGCCGCGCTGAGGAGCTTGATTGGATAAATTGAGTGCGCCTAAATTGTTGACTAGGTGTGTGGTGTTACGACGTCATTGGCGCTCGAGCGGTCAGATCGAAAGTGTGATGCGTTTTTTGACCGAAACTGCAGGTGTCAAGGCTTGTGAATGAATCACTTGCGTGTCCCTGCTAGCAATATCTCTCACTCCCGAAACCCTCTAGTCGCCGCCTGTTAGATGTTGAGCAGCCATGGCTGCTTCAGGTTGTCGGAAGCGGCAGTGCCTGGCGAGGCTTACAGGCACGGGTGGATGGCGCTTCCCATGGTGATGGCACTGTCGGCGTCCAGACCATGGACGAGAGCACGTCGTTCGCCTGGAGTACGGGTGGTGCGGAAGCGAGATCGGCGGCGCAGGCGCCGGCGGCGATGCGGGTGCCGGCGGGGAGTGCTCGGACCGGCAGGATCTCGGACTAGCCGCTGCTCGATGACAATAAGGGCGGCCCTGCCACCATGGTCGAAGGTGCCGGACGCTTCGTCGGTGAGTCGCCGACCGGCGTCGTGCCGCGCGGTGCGGAGCATGTTGCCGAAGGTGTCAGCATCAATCTCGCCGGGTAACGGTGCCGCAGGCGGCCAAGACGGTGCTCGGGGGGGGGCAAGTACAGGGCCGATCCGAGGATCTGGTGGCGAGGATTATGGTGACAGTGCGTTTAACCGTTGATTGGGTGCGTGATGCTATGGCGATCGACGAGTAGGAAAAGTCTGGTCGAAATTCCCATTGTAAGTGCGCAATCCAGGATTGAGTCTTACGGCTGTCGCCTTACCTCCGCGTATCAAAGCATGTGTATGACTCACCGGCGTGTCCTGCCAGCAATATCTCTCGCTCTCAAAACCCTCTAGTCTCCGCCTGTTAGTTGTTGAGCAGCCTTGGCTGCTTCGGGTTGGGGCGAACGGCTGTGCGTGGTGAGTCTTGCAGACGCGGGTACATGGCGCTTCCCATGGTGCTGGCGCTTTCGGCGTGCCAGACCCTGGAGGAGGGGACGTCGTCGTTCGTCTGGAGCACGAGTGCTGCGGAGGTGGGATCGGCTGCACAGGCGCAGGCGGCGATGCGGTCGCCCGCGGGGAGTGCAAGGGCCAGCAGGATCTCGGGTTCGCCGCTGCTCGACGACAGTAAAGGCGGCCCGGCCACCGTGATGGAAGGCACCGGGCGCTTCGTCGGGGAGCCGACGACCGGGGCGGTGTCGCGCGGTGCGGAGGACGTGGCCGACGGCGTCACGATCAATTTGGTCAACGTGCCGGCGCCGCAGGCGGCGAAGACGGTGCTCGGGGATATTCTCGGGGTCAAGTACACGGTCGATCCGGGGATCGAGGGGCGGATCACGATTCAGACGCCGAAGCCGGTGGCGCGGGCCGCCGTGATCGATCTGTTCCAGGCGGCGCTGCGGGCCAACAATGCGGCCGTGGTCAACAATCGCGGCATCTATCGCATCGTGGCGGCGGACCAGACGGCGGTGTCATCCGCGTATCGCACCGACGATCCGGCCGATGGCGGCGAGATGGTCGGCAACGGGCTGCAGGTGGTGCAGCTGAAATATGTCTCGGCCTCCGAGATCCGGCGCGTGGTCGAGCCGATCGCGCCGCGCGGCGGCGTGGTGCGGGTCGACGATGCGCGCAACCTGATCACGCTGTCCGGCAATCGCCAGGAGATCGCGGCCATGATGGATGCGATCGCGCTGTTCGACGTCGATACCATGAAGGGGATGTCGTTCGCGCTGATCCCGGTCAAGACCTCGGCGCCGGATGCGATCGCCAGCGAGCTGAAAAGCGTGTTTGCCTCGGACCGCGACGGGCCGATGGCCGGCATGGTGCAGTTCGTGCCCAACAAGCGGCTGCGCTCGATCCTGGTGATCTCGCCGCAGGTTGCGTATCTGCGCCGCGCCGAGACCTGGATCCGCAAGCTCGACGCGCAGGCGCAAGGGTCCGAGAAGCAGCTCTTCACCTATGCGGTGCAGAACCGGCGGGCCCAGGAGCTGGTCGACGTGCTGCAGTCGATGTTCCCGACGGACACGCAGACGGCGACAGCCGGTCGGCGCACCGTGGCGCCGAACTATCAGGAGGCGAGCGTGCAGTCGCAGCCGTCGCCCTCCGGAGGCGGGCTGTCCGGATCGTCGTCGCCGTCCTTCACCGGCGGGCTCGGCGCGTCCGGCGGCGGCTTTGGCGGCATGCGCAATGCGGCGCCGGCGGCTGCTGCGCCGAGCGTCATGCCGGCGGCGGCTCCGGCTGCACCCACCGGCCGCGACGGCGATGCGGATGGGCCGCGGCTGCGGATCGTCGCCGACGAGGCCAAGAACGCGATCCTGATCGAGGCGGCCTCGGCCGACTACAAGCGCGTGCTGCAGGTGATCGAGCGGCTGGACCAGATGCCGAACCAGGTGCTCATCGAGGCGACAATCGCCGAGGTCACCCTGAACGACGAGCTGCGCTTCGGCGTGCAATGGTACATGCAGAAGCACAGCTCGAAATTCACCCTGACGGAGGCGGCCTCCGGCGCCGTCAGCTCGGTGTTTCCCGGCTTCTCCTACGCGCTGACAGCGGCCAACATCGCTGCCACGATCGACACACTGAACCAGATCACCAACGTCAACATCGTGTCCTCGCCGTCGCTGGCGGTCATGGACAACAAGCCGGCGGTGCTGCAGATCGGGGATCAGGTGCCGATCACGACGCAGTCGGCGACCGGCACCCTGACGCCCGGCGCGCCGATCGTCAATACCGTGAGCTACAAGGATACGGGCGTGATCCTGTCGATCATCCCGCGCATCAATGAGAGCGGGCGGGTGCTGCTCGACATCGAGCAGGAGGTGTCGAGCGTGGCGCCGACCACGTCATCGAACATCGATTCGCCGACCATCCGGCAGCGCAAGATCAGGACATCGGTGGTCGTGAACGACAATGACGCGCTGGTACTGGGCGGGCTGATCCAGGAGGGCCGCACCACCGGCCGCAGCCAGCTGCCGATCATTGGGGACATCCCGTTCATCGGCAATTTCGCCGGCAGCCGCGACAACGTCATCGGCAAGACCGAGCTGATCATCCTGATCCGGCCGCACGTGATGCGCAGCCTCGACGAGGCGCGCAGCGTGACCGAGGAGTACCGCCACTTCATGGCGATCGAGGGTCCGCATCGCCGGCAGCCGGCGCGGCGGCGGGTCGAGGACACCGGACGCAGGATTCTCGACTGATGCCGCGCTTCCGCTACCGCGCCTACGGCACCGACGGCTCCTTCGCGGAGGGGACGATCGAGGCTGCGTCCGCGGATGCGGCGAGCGCGACGCTGTGGGCGCAGGGGTTGTCGCCGTTCCAGATGCAGGCCGCCGATAGCGCCGGCACGGCATGGTGGAACCGCGAGATCACGCTCGGCAACGGCGCGGCGCGCGCGGACCTCTTGGCCTTCACGCGCGAGTTCGCCACGCTCTGCGCGGCCGACATTCCGATGGACGACGCCTTGCGCATTGTGCAGACGCAGGCCTCGGCAGCACGGCTGTGCACCCTGGTCGAGGCGCTGCTCGCCGATGTCCTCAATGGCCGCCCGTTGTCGGAGGCGATGCAGGCGCAGCCGCGCATCTTCCCGGCCGACTATGTCGCTGTCGTGCGCGCCGGCGAGAGCGGCGGGCGGCTGGCGCAGGTGCTGACCGAGCTCGCCGAGCTCCTGGAGCGGCGGGCGGAGATCCGTGCGCGCATCCAGTCGGCGCTGATCTATCCCGCGATGCTGATCGTGCTGAGCCTCGCAACGCTGGCGATCATCGTTGGCGGCGTGATCCCGTCGATGGCCCCGATCTTCACGCAGAGCGGCAAGCCGCTGCCATTGACCATCCAGCTGATGCTGGCCTTGAAGGCGCATTGGCTCGAGATGGTGATCGGCGGCGTTGCCGCCATCGTGGCTGGGGGGGCGGTCGTCGCATTCGTGCTGGGTGATCCCGGCCGCCGCCGGCGTCTCGACCGGCTCGCGCTGCGGCTGCCGCTGCTCGGCGGCTTCCTTCTGCAGCAGGACACCGCGCGCTTCGCCCGCACGCTCGGTACGATGCTGATGGCCGGCGTGCCATTGATAGCGGCGACGAAATCGGCGAGCGACGTCGTCGACAACCGTCATCTCCGCGCCGGCATGGAACAGGCGATCGAGCGGATCCAGCAGGGCACAGCGTTGCACCGCGCGCTGCGCAACGAGGTGGCCTTGCCGGCCGTGGCGCTGCAGATGATCGCGGTCGGCGAGGAGGCGGGCAAGCTCGACCGCATGTTGCTGCGCGTGGCGCAGATGCTGGAGAAGCAGCTGCAGACCAGCGTCGATCGCTTCATGGCGGCGTTGACGCCGGCGATGACGGTCGGCATCGCATTGATCATCGGCGCGCTGATCATGCCGGTGATGAACGCCGTCCTCAGCATCAATGATCTGGCGGGGCGATGAGCGCGCGGGCGGAACTGGGACGGGACGAGGCGAGCGCCGGCTTTACGCTGGTCGAGATGCTTGCCGTGCTCGTCATCCTGGCGCTGACGGTATCCGCCGCCGTCCCGCTGCTGTCACGCGGCGCCGGCACGGTGAGCCTCGATGCGGCGACAGGCGAGATTGCGTCGGCGCTGCGCGCGACGCGCTCGGCTGCGATCGTGCAGAACCGCGTGATGACCCTGAGCATCGACGTCGACCGCCGGGCCTTCAGCTCGGACGTCGTCCGGCCGCGTACCTTTGCGCCGGACATCCAGGCGAAGCTGACCTATGCCGCCGCGACGCGCGTGGGCGCCGCCGTGGGCGGCTTCCGGTTCTTTCCGGACGGCTCGTCGACCGGCGGCGATCTGAGCCTGGAGTTGAACGGGCGTCATATCAGGCTCTGTGTCGAATGGCTGACCGGGACGGTGCGGACCGCCGCGACGTGTTGAGGGGAGGGGACGATCATGCTGGGATGGATGGAATGTCGTGATGTCGTGAAGCTGCGCTTGGCCGCGTGGCCCGGGCAATTCCGGCTTCGTTTACGCAGAGGCAGCGATGGCGAGGCCGGCTTCACCTTGGTCGAGATGCTGGTCGTCATCACCATCATCGGCCTGATCATGGGTCTCGTCGGCCCGCGCGTGCTGAGCTATCTCTCCGACTCCAAGCTCAAGACGGCGCGGATCCAGATCCGCAGCCTGTCCTCGGCGCTCGACCTCTATCACCTTGACAACGGCCGCTACCCGACCGCAGCCGAAGGGCTCGGTGCGCTGGTGCAGAAGCCGGCCACCGCGACCACCTGGAACGGACCCTATCTCAGCGGCACCCTGGTCCCGAACGATCCGTGGGGACGGCCTTATGTATACAGATTCCCGGGGCAGCACGGCACCTACGACATCGTCTCGCTCGGGCCCGAGGGACGCGAGGACGAGACCTCGGCAACGGCCAATGTGACGAGCTGGCAGCCGTGACTCCCGCCACGGCAGAGATGAAGCACGCGGACGGCGACGACGCCGGTTTCACACTGGTGGAGGTCCTCGTCGCACTTGCCATGCTGTCGGTCGGCCTCGCTTTGGTGATGAGCCTGTTCTCGACCGGACTGTCACGAACGGGCATGGCCGAACGCGTGGCTGGTGCCGTTGCGCTGGCGCAGTCGCTCATGGCCCAGGTCGGCAATTCGATTCCGCTGCGCACCGAGACGCGCGATGGCGCCGAGGCGAACGGCTATCGGTGGCGCCTTGCGATGCAGCCCTATCGGCCGGCACCAAACAGCGATGCACGCCCGGTCGAGCTGTATCAGGTCTCGGTCGAGATCGGCTGGCTGGAAGGGCAGGACCCGCGCTCCTATGCGCTCTCGACGCTTCGCCTCGGGCCCAGAGTCTCCAGGTCGCAGTGAGCCAGGCCGATGATGTCGCCGAAAGCAAGCGGGATGGATGATCGCGACGCAGGCTTCACCCTGGTCGAGGTTCTCGTTGCACTGGCGCTGTTCAGCCTGCTCGCCGTTCTGCTGTTCGACAATCTCAAATTCGGCGCGCAGGCCTGGCAAAGCGGCAGCGCCCGCGCGGAGTCGTTCCAGCGCGAGCTCGCGGCGCAGGACGTATTGCGGCGACTGATCGGCAATCTCTATCCGATGATGCTGGGCGAAGGCGCGGCGCAGCGGCGCATCGATATCGACGGCCAGGCCGAGAGCCTCGAGTTCCTCAGCGACGCGCCGGCCGTGTCCGGTGGGGCCGGCCGCTTCCGCTTCAAGCTGTTCGCAGACCGCAGGCGTGACGGGGTCGATCTCGTTCTGCAGTCCCGACCCGAACTGGCGGTGAAGCAGGACACCGAGCGGACGCTGCTGGTGTCCGACATCGATCGAATCGAGCTCAGTTATGCGGCAAGAGCAACGGGAGACGCCAATGCGGCCTGGAGCACAAGCTGGAAGGATCAGAGCGAGGCTCCCGGCCTGATCCGGCTGCGGGTCCTGATGCGTCCCGACGATGCCCGTCACTGGCCGGAGCTCGTGATCGCGCCGCGGGTGCAGGCCGATGTGGCCTGCGTCTACGACGCGCTCACGATGCGCTGTCGCGGGCGATAGGGGGCCTCATGCCGGTGCTGTCGGTTCTCTGGGGGCTCGCGCTACTGACGGCGATTGCGCTGTCGCTGTCATGGTCGAGCAGCGTGTCCTATGGCCTTGCCCGTAACGGCGTCGATCAGGCCGCTCTCGGTGCGCTCGTCGAGGCCGGCGTGAACGCCGCCATCGACGGTCTGCTCGATGCCCGGGCGGACCACCGCTGGCGCGCCGACGGCCGTCTCTACACGCTCGATTTCAACGGCACGCGGATCGGCATCAGGATTCAGGACGAGCTCGGACGGGTCGACCTCAACCAGACCGATGAGGCAATGCTGAACAGCCTGCTGCTATCAGCGGGGCTGGACGCGCGGGCCGCCGCTGACCTGACCGACAAGATCGTCGACTGGCGAACCGCAACGTCCCTGAAGCATCTGAACGGCGCCAAGGACCGGGACTACGCGTCGCGCAACGCCGCCTATCATCCCCGCAACGGTCCGTTCCAGAGCGTCGATGAGCTGCTCCTGGTGATGGACATGACTCCGGCGATCTTCGCCCGGATCGCGCCGGCGCTCACGGTCCATTCGGGACGGCAGTTCGTTGATCCGCAATTGGCGCCGCGCGAGGTGCTGCGCGCGCTGCCCGGCATGACCGCGCAGAGTGCCGAAGCGACGCTGGCCGCGCGTGACGGTGCCAGGTCTGGCCTTGCCGAAGGCAACCCGATGACGGTGCTGCGTGGGCGCGCCTTCACGATCCGGACCGAGTTTTCCCAGGCTTCGCGCGTGGTCGAAGGCGAGGTCGCGGTGCGCCTGACGGAGAATCCGCAGCAGCCCTATTGGGTGCTGAGCTGGGGGACGCGATGACCGGACGCGCAGGGCCAGCGATGCAGCAGGACGCCGCCTTCGCCGCAGACATTGAGCAGCCGCGCGCGCAGCTGCACGGGTCCATGCCCGACATGGACCGGACCGCATTGTTGCAGAGTTTTGGCAACTTCCTGCGCGAGGAAGGCATCGTCGATCGTATGAGCCTCGACCGTGCCGGACGCGCGGCACAAACCACCGGAGACAGGCTCGACACCGTGCTGACCAAGCTCGGTCTGGTGTCGGAGGCCGGTCTGGTCGCGGCGTTGGCGAAATTCCTGGCACTCGATCTGGTGCGTCCGGATCAGATTCCGATCGACCCTGTGTTGCCCGAACTGGTCGAAGCCGAGTTCGTGCGTCACAATCATGTGCTGCCGCTCGGCTGCAGCGATGGCCGGCTTGCCGTCGGCGTGACCGATCCGTTCAACCACGATCCGATCCGGGCCCTTGCATTCCTCACGGGCCTTTCGGTCGACATGCGGCTGTTCACGGCGGCCGATTTCGACAAGGCCTGCACGGGGCTCTATCCCGCCATGTCGCGCAGCGACGAGACCCGCGCCACCGGCGGCGCCGAGGCCAACGAAGCCGACGTGCAGCGGCTGCGCGATCTTGCGAGCGAGGCGCCGATCATCCGCCTCGTCAACCAGATCATCACCAGTGCCGTCGAGGCGAGGGCGTCGGACATCCATATCGAGCCCAATGTGGACCAGGTGCTCGTCCGCTATCGCATCGACGGCGCCTTGCGCTCGGTCCAGGTGCTCGCGGCGGACCTGCGTGCCGCGATCACGTCCCGCGTAAAGATCATGTCGAAGCTCGACATTGCGGAGCGGCGCCTGCCGCAGGACGGGCGCATCAAGATCGCGGTCCGTGGCATCGACATCGACTTCCGCGTCTCCACGATCCCCACGGCCTTCGGCGAAAGCGTCGTGCTGCGCGTGCTCGACCGCAATCGCATCAGCCTCGATTTTGTCGAGCTTGGCTTCTCCGCGGAGCATATCGCGACGCTCCAGGTGCTGCTGCAGCAGCCCAATGGCATCATCCTGGTCACCGGACCGACCGGCAGCGGCAAGACCACGACGCTGTATACGGCGCTGAAGGCGCTCAACAGCACCGAGCGCAAGATCTTCTCGGTGGAGGACCCGATCGAATATCAGATGCCGGGGATCAATCAGGTGCAGGTCCAGTCGGAGATCGGGCTGACGTTTCCTCACGCGCTGCGCTCGATGCTCCGGCAGGATCCGGATATCATCATGATCGGTGAAATCCGCGATCTCGAGACGGCGCGCATCGCCATTCAGGCCTCGCTGACCGGTCACCTCGTGCTCTCGACGCTCCACACCAACGATGCGGCGTCTGCGATCACGCGGCTGATCGACATCGGCGTCGAGAACTATCTGCTGGCCTCGACGCTGAAGGGCGTGATTGCGCAGCGCCTGGTGCGCAGGCTCTGCCCTCGTTGTTCCCATGAACATCCGCAGGCGGCCTATTGGGCGGAGAGCTTCGAGCGCTCCGTGACCGGGCTCCTTGCGCATGGGCGGCCCGACATTCGCCAGCCTCTCGGCTGCTCCGATTGCGGCAATGCCGGCTTCTCCGGACGTTCGACCATCGCGGAGATGCTGGTCATCGACGAGGCATGTCAGAGTCTGATCCTGGCCAAGGCGTCGGACACTGCGATCGAGCGCGCCGCCCGCGAGCAGGGCATGCAGAGCATGTACGAGACCGGAGTCCGGAAGGTCTGGCGCGGCGAGACCACGATCGACGAAGTTCTGCGCGCGACGCGCATGGGATAGGGCGGCGGGACGGGCGATGCATGAGAGCAAGGATAGAGGCGCGTTGCTGGCCACGGTTCGTGCGGCGCGTCCGCGCGACTGGGCGCAATCGGCGGCCGCCTGGTGGTGCAGGGAAGCGGTCGATCTGCTGCCGCGACGGTTTGTGGCCGCGCTGGCGCCGGCCGGCCGGCCGAGACTTCTGGTCGATCGCGACGACACGCGGATCCGGCTTCAGTTGAACGATCCCCGATCAGGAGTGCAGGCTGTCGAAACGACCCATGCAGGTGAGGTGACGGCGGCGATCGCATCCATCCTGCGGCGTCATGGTCTGGATCGGCGCGACGCGGATCTGGGCTTGCGTCTGCCGGAAGAGAGTGTTTTTCGCCGCGAGCTCATGCTTCCACCCGAGGCGAAGGGCGCGATCGATACGATCGTGCCGCAGGACCTGCTGCGCCGGACGCCGTTCAAGGCGGAGGACATCTATTGCGACCACTTGACCGCCACATCGCCTGACGGTCGGATCGCGGTTCGGCAATGGGTCACGCGGCGCCATCACGTGCAGCAGGCCGCAGATCAGCTCGGGCTTGCCGTCGCGCACATCGACTTTGTCGTGTTCGGCGACGATCAAACCTCGCCATCGATCCGACTGGCGCGTCCTGCTGCTGCCCGCAAGACCTCTACCGTTGCGATCGCAGTGCTTGGCGCGCTCGCCGTGCTTCTAGGGTCCGGCATCGCGGTCCTGACCTTTGCCCGGCAACAGGCCACGCTGGACCGGCTCGATGCCGAGATCGTTGTGGCCCGCAAGGGCGCCGAGCGCGTTCGCGTCCTGGTGGATCAATTGCGGGAGCGGCGGACGGCGCTGTCGCGCCTTCGTCTGCAGCGCAGCGAAGTGCCGGGATTGATCGACGTCTGGGATGAAGCCTCGCGCATTCTGCCGAAGCATTCCTGGCTGACCGAATTGCGGCTCGTGGAGGGAGCGAACCCGCGGAGCGCAACGGTCACGATGACCGGATTCTCGGCCGCGGCGCCGAGCCTGATCAACACGCTCGGTGGATCGAGACTGTTCGTGGACGCTGCCCTGACGTCGCCGGTCGCGATGGATCCGATCGAGAACCGGGAACGCTTTTCATTGCAGGCCAGGATTCGTGTGCCCGATGCCATCAAGGAGGTGGCGCCATGAGCGAATGGACGAACCGCAGGGACGCGCTCGGACGCCGCGGCCTGTTCATCGTCGTCAACCTCGCGCTTCTTGCTCTGTTGTTCTGGGGCTTCGTGGCGCCGATCGCGGCGATGTTCGCCGAGCGGGAGGCGCGGATCCAGCAGCAGCAGGCGCTGCTGGCACGGTTGAGCGCGATCGCAGCCCAGGCATCGGCCATCGAGGGCCTTGCCTCCGAAACCGAGTCGCAGCTCCAGAACGGGGAGTTCCTGACGGGTGCGAATGAGAACGTGATCGCCGCCGACCTGCAGACGAAGCTGAAGACGATCATGGGCAATGCCGGCGCCCAGTCCCGCGCGATTCAATCGCTGCCGGGCCGGACCGTCGATCAGATCAAGTACAGCGGCGCGCGCATCGACCTGTCTGGGCCGTTGCCCGCCGTCATGCGCGCGGTCCACGCGGTCGAGAGCGCAAGGCCATATTTGTTCATTGCCAATGCGGTGCTGAAGAGCGCGCCTGCGGTGCGCCCGGGAACGGCCGAGGAGCCGGTGCTTCAGGCGCAGCTCGATATCTACGGTGCCGTGCAATGAGGAGCTTTGTGCGATGGCGGGTGAGGCCGCAGGCCGCCGTTCTGGCGCTCCTGGCGGGTCTTGATCTAGTGCTCGGCGCCTGGCTCGCGACGTCGGTCGGAGGCGGCGAAGCGCCCGGCGCCCGCCGCGCGGCTTGGGAAGCGCCGGTGCCCCGGACCATGGCGGGCGTGGCTGGACGGCAGCCGCTGCAGACATATGCCGAGATCCTGGCCCATCCGGTGTTCCAGAAGTCGCGCGAGCCGTTCGTTCCGCCCCCACCCGCGCCGCCACCGCCGATGCCGGTGGCCGCTCCGCCCCCGGTGGCCACTGACCCGGGCCTCCAGGTCGGCGGCGTTATGATCAACAGCGGCACGAGCAAGGCCTATCTGCTCTCCAAGGTGGGAGGTGGCGCAGGCTCCTGGGTCAACGAAAACGAGACATTTCAGGGCTGGCGGGTGACGTCGATCGACGCGTCAGGTGTTCGGATCGAGCAGGCGGGGCGCGCCATCGAATTGCAGCTCTACCCCAAGAATTGAAGAATACAGGCCGCGCTGCGGCCCCTCGAGCCGGAGTAGAATAGCCTTGTTCGCACAGACGAAAGATCAAGGGCCAATCCGCAGACAGCCGCTCGTAGAGGAGGAGCGCGAATTGTTCGTTCCTGCTTGGCTCGGCTTCTCGGTGCTCTCATATGAGCTAGGTCTCTTACATGTCTTCTCGAAACCGTCGTCCGCCAAGCGATCTTCGGACCATGGCAGTCCCAGAGATCAGAAATGCCAGTCATAGCGGTCCTGTGGATCCTAGGATTATTGACAACGTTGTCACTGTCGCTGCTCTGGGGCAGCGAGGTGTCGTACCGCCTCGCCCGCAACGATTGTGAACTTGCGAATCGGAGTGCGACTGCGGACGGGGCGCTGGACTACGCCGTGTCGGGATTGTTTGATCAAAAATCTGATCGCCTCTTGCGTCCAGGTGTAGGCGAGGTTCACCTGCTCCACTTTGGCGAAGCCGAGATCCGGATCGTGATCCAGGACGAGCTCGGCAAGATCGACATCAACCAGGCCGACCCTGCCTTGCTTGCCAGTTTGCTGCGGTCGGCGGGGCTAAACGCCGATGCGGCAAGTGGGCTTGCAGACAAGATCGTAGACTGGCGAACCGCGAGCGAATTGAAGCATCTTAATGGCGCCAAGGAGTTCGACTATCGCGCGGCGAATAGTCCCCACCGGCCGCGCAACGGTCCGTTTCAGAGCGTCGACGAGCTTCTTCTCGTAATGGACATGACGCCTGCTCTCTTCCAGCGGATCGAACCAGCCGTGACCGTGTATTCCGGAAGCCAGTTCGTTGACCCACGACGTGCCACACCTGAAGCTCTGGCGGCGATGCCCGAGATGATCAGTACGCAAGGGACAGCCTCCGATCGCCCGCCTCCATTTCCGATCGGCGCAAACGAAGAGCCAACGTCATCCTTGCGCGGTCGCGCCTTCATGATCTGTATCGAAGTCGCAAAGTCAGGCCAGGTTTCTCGATATCGAGCTGTTATTCGAATGACGGACAATCCGGTACATCCCTATTTCCTTCTCAGCTGGAAGATGACGTAAGCTCGCGACCAGCGCTCTGTCAGAGACGTAGTGTCTGTGGAACACCTTCCTGGCCGCGAGCTTGGCGAGGACGTCGACTATCGACCGGAAGACGCTCGACGCAGCTGTCAATGCCTTGTGCGAAAGCGGGACGCCGCGGCGGCGTACCCCGCGGACCAAATAGGCGTCAAGCGCCAGTCAGTAGGGCCGCAGAGCTACGCTTACGTTGGAGCGACGAAGATGAGGCCGCAATGTCACGGAAACATGGGGCGGCTCAGTCCGCGCGGCGGCAAGGTGCTACGTATTGCTGCCGCAGCAAATGTTTGATCCGCACCGGCAATCGAGAGATGCGGCTGGCAACCGGGAGGCTAGCTAGCCACGGTGCCGCAGGAACTTCACTGATAGGCCACGCTTTCTCGTGAAGTGAGCCGCGTCTCGTCGCAGAACAGGGGGCTCGCCGCTATCAACAACAACCGTCGGACGGAGGAGTGTGAGGCTCTCATGGCAGCCGAGCACTTCAGCAAGGCCCAGAATCCGGATTATTCGCGGCACTATCGGGGTCTTGACATCGTTGCTGAGATCGAGGCTTACGGCAGCTTCAACGAGATCCAGCGCCGAATGGCCTTTGGTGGTCTCGCCCTTGCCAATAATGACTAACGACTGCGTCGCCGCTTCGCGCAGAATGCCTGATAGGCGAGCCCGACTCCCACTTCCAGGGAAGTCGTCGCGCGCCAGCCAAGCTCCGTCAGGCGGGAGACGTCGAGAAGCTTGCGTGGTGTGCCATCCGGCCGTGACCGGTCAAAGCTGATGCTGCCCTTGAAGCCTACTACGGCGGCAACCACGCGGGCGAAGTAGCCAATGGTGATATCCTCGCCAGTGCCGATGTCGACCAGCGCGGTGTCCGAATAGGTCTTCATCAGGTGCACGCAGGCATCCGCCATGTCGTCGGCATAGAGGAACTCGCGCCGCGGCGTGCCGGTGCCCCAGACCATGACCTCCGGCGCATCGGCGAGCTTGGCCTCATGGAAGCGGCGGATCAGCGCCGCGTTTGCGCCGATGGATGGGGTCGGCTAAATCCCATGATCTGCGATCGCCGTAAATCTCGGCTGGAAGCTCCCGGGCGTTGTCAGTGACATTAGATCGATGGCGCTGCTCGACACGTACGAGGCGAAGCGCCTACGGACGTCGCTCAACACCGACCATCCTTGACGCTCTACGGATTTGCTCGGCCTTTTCGCTGCAATGCTCAAGACCAAAGACGCGCAACGGGGGAGCTGGCGACGAGTCTCGTCGTGTTGCCGACGGCCGTCTCGACCTTTACGCGGGCGTCTAGTTCAACTTTGCCGGTATCTGATAACCCACTGTTGGTTCGCCAGCCATCGTCTCGGATTGCACAACCTTGCCGCCCGATGCTTTGACGGCGTTCGCTCTGCCGCGTACTTTGTGTAAATCTCGAGGTGATCTCACACTGATCCGTCCTGATTAGATCCTGCGGCATTGCCAAAGGTGCTCGGCTCGCTGGACGGCGCTTTGATGGAGGCATTGGACCATGGTCGCGGCTAGCCTCCCACGCATCTTACGTGCGGACCACAAGTTCCACTGACGAACACCTCCTCGATTTCAGGCATCAAGGTAACGGCCTCATCGACGGTCGCTTCGATATCCGCCTCTGTTGGCGCCGAACCCAGCCACCCCCGCGCATCGAACCAGCGCCTGAAGAATGGGCGACGATACACCTGGAAGTATTGTTCGAGATACTGGACCCATACGTCCTCTGCAGGGATGCGCCCTGACGCATGGACAATCCCCTCTCGAGGGACGATGCCAAGGTTGAGGCGAAACGCGGGGCGGCCGCACTTGTCGAGCTGGATTTCGACGATCTGAAATCCTTGAATGCCTTCGCGCCGCAGTCTCCCAAATGGGAATGCGGAACGAATCTCCCGGCTCCGCGCATCGCCGCCCGTAAGCGGGATCGTCCGGAATCCTCGCTGCTCAAGCGCTGGGACGATTCTCAATTGAACGACCCGTCTCAGCGCATGTCTAACCTTTTCCGTCATTAGCCATCGATTCGGTCGCCGACAAATATCAACATCATTGGGATGAGCCGGTCCATCCGTTAACCGCCGTCTCACTGCCATGTAGTGGTGAAGTCATGTTGGTTCTTTGGAGGAATCAGGACCCAGCAATGAGCGCGTCGAGGCAGTCTAACGGCGCCGGTGCTCCCAGGGCGTCAAACAGCTCTGACGCCGTTGACGACCGGGCCGCTTGACTTACAGTCTGTCCAGGATCCGTCTTGTCAAAGTACTGCTCAATGAGTTCGGGACGTTTTGTTATATAGTCGACGGCGCGCTGCCGCATCTCATTAAAGCGAATTTCAGGCGCCTGGCGCAGAGTTACCGATATCTTCCTGGTCCCACCATTCACAAAGCTGAATATCCTTCGCCAACGGCTTTCACCCCAAAGATGCTCGAAGCGAATCTCATCAATCCGCCAGATTGTCCCGTCACGATCCAAAACAATTACCCCGAGATAGCGCTCAAGGACCCGTTCTCTCGGACCCGTCGAGACTTTGAACGCATCGCTGCTATATGGCAGGATCGTTTCTCTTCTCTCATCAAAGAACAGCAAGGTACGTGGCCCACTATCTGCAGTCACATCCGCCTCCCCGGGGTGAAGTGCCCGCTAAAATTGCGCCGATCGTTAGGCTCTTAGACCATCCGGGGCCAGCCACCCAAGCCAGCTCGGGATACTGCGCGAGCGTCGAATTGAGGGACGCGGAGATGGGATTGGTGTTCCAGGGCTGGTTCTTAATCCAATCCGGTACCATCCGTCCTATGCCTTGGTTCCGCTCCAATAGCCAATGATGTCTCGCCTGCCCTTCCCCGAGAAGCTGAATGCCTTCCCTGTTCATCCACTTGCGTGTCGCGTTCCAAGTATGACTCCCAAAATCCTTAAATCGGAACGCTCCCTTCTCCAAGGCGCCAGCGAGGCCCCCCCCGACGAGGCTGAGTCCAACCTCTCCGAGGTTAATGCACCGCCAGTTTCCGCCGTTCTCGTAGAGCTGAAGTCCAATATCTGCTGCGGCAAAAGCGAGGCCCCACGCGAATTCTCCCGTCGGATCTGTAAAAGAGACAGGATTCCCGCCAGCGTATACATAGAGGCTCGGCCCTGCGACGAGCCCAAGCGGATCTGCCTGCGTGTATCTCCCAATCGATGCATCGTAATGCCGATGCCAGTTGTAGTGAAGCCCTGACTCGACGAGAAAATACTGACCCGGATATCGCAGGTTGTTGCTTGCGGTTCCGGTGATCGAGCGGACCTCACCGTAAGGCCAGTACCATGCGTCCCAAACCACGGTCTGGTTTGCGTCGGTCATCTTGCTCGGGCGATCGAGATGATCAGGATGCACGTACCATTGTTTAGGCGTTGCCGTGTCCAGATCTGCAAAAAGCGCAAGGGGTGTATCATCCAGCCAGACGTATTCCCGCTGCGACGTGCCGTTCGCGCCTGCCTCGGCCAATAGCCGCCCAGAGCTGTCATAGATATAGTGGTTCGTAGTCGATGGCGTCATATTCTGGGTGGTCCGAACGGCCATCCGCTCGAGCCCGTCATAGACGTAGCTCGCGGTCACCGTCGTGCCGATTGTGAGCTGATCGAGCCGATTACGATTATTATAGCGGTAGTTGTAGGTCGTAGTGCCCCTGACATCAGTGACGATATTGCCGGCTCCGTCATTCGTGACGCTCCGCAGCGTATTCGTGCCCTCAGTGGTGCCGACGTAGAGATTGCTGTTGTACGGATAGCCCAAAACTCTTGTCGTGGTGGTTGTGCCATTTGTAAAGACGTCGCCGGTCCGATTGCCGACCGGGTCCTGCCAATAGGTCTGCGTCCCCCAGTCCCCGTAGACATTCTGTAGCCGATGACCAGGAGTGAAGACATAGTTGTCGGTCCGACCGGCGACATTGTTGTCCCAGACATTGGTGATGTCGAAATCATCGTACCAGTAGGTATAGGCGCGGTTGATGACCGAATTCGATCCCTGCTCGACCACGAAGGTGCTCAAATTGTAGTCCTGCGTGAATGTCTTCCACAGGATTAGGTCATTGCCGTACGAGAGCGACTGCAATGGACCGAAGGGTTGGTAAGTCACCCACTTAGCGAGCAGCATTTCGGCAGTTGCGGCGCCCGGCTGCTGCGTCACGGTGTTCACGAGCCCCGTTGCACCGCGGTAATAGTTGACGATCCGGCCGGATGGATAGGTGATGCGGGTCAGATTGCCGTCGAGATCATAGGCATAGCCAACGAGGTAGACGATCCCGGCTGTTGTCTTCTTTTCCTGAATGGCCTGTCCAAGCGAGTTGAAGGTCCACTCGATGCTCCCGGAGGCGTCGTCGATCCGTGTCAGGCGCCCAACGCCCTTGCTTCCGCCAGATGTCCCATCCCAGGTTAGTGTTACGTTCTCGCCCGGTGCAGCCGGATATTGCTTGCTCAACAAGCGCCCTGCTGCGTCATAGGTCAGATTGGTAACGACGCCACGCCCGTCAGTCATTTGCGTCGGTTGACCAGCGGCATCGTAGACATAGGTGGTCGTGCCTGTATCAGGGCTCGTTCGCTGGATTACGTCGCCGAAGCCGTCCCGCACGAAAGTGGTGTTGAGAGAGCGTGGGTCGCGATAGCTGGCTACTTCATCTCTGCCGTCGAGGGTGACCGTCTCGCTATTGCCCTCCTCGTCTTTCGAATTGACCAACCTGTTCAGCGGATCGAATGACCATCCGAAGACATTCGAGCGCGGGTCGGTGATCGAGACGCGATTGTTGGTCTTGTCGTAGCCGTGAACCCAGGTCTGCTTTGAAGCCCCGATGAACTTCAACAGTCGGCCGAGTTCGTCGAATACGGCCGTTTGCGCCAACTGGATGGTTCCGTCAGATCCCTTGATCTGTCGCGCTGTGACGTTGCCCATCGCATCGCGCGTCAGTGAGATGGATGCGCCAGTATTGTCCTGGATCTGAACCACCCGCCGCGCATCATCATAGGTATAAGACAGATAGGCTCCGTTGGCGCGCGTCACTCTGGTGACATCGCCAACTGCATTGTATGTCAGCGACATCGTCGCGGCCAATCCCGACGGGTCGACTGTGACAGTCAGGAGTCGGCCGAGCGCGTCGTAGGTAAGGCTGGTGGTGACGCCATTGGGATCGGTGACGAGCGTCGGCTGTCCGCGGTAATTGACCGAGTTGATGATCGTGACCTGTCCGATCTCGTTTGTGTAGGAGGCAGGATAGCCGTTGGCATCGTATGAGAAAGAGACCGTATCGCCTGGGCCGGGGAGGGGGCCGTCAACGCTCGTCAGCAGCGTCCCGGTATAGTTGAACGTCCAGGTCCGCGTCTGTCCATTGGTCGAATACGGCGCCGTCTGCGACGTCGTGTCGGTCTGGGTCACTTGCGACAGCTGGCCGGCTGTGCTCCAGATGTATGTCGTGGTCAGGCCAGGTTCGACCTGTTGCGCGACCACATTAAAGGTGTTGTCGTACACGAAACCCGTGGTAGTCGCCGCTGCGGTGCCACTTCCGCGTACGATCGAGGTCGGGCGTCCGTAAGAATCCCTCGTATAGGCTGTGACGCGTCCCTCGTCATCGGCGACCTGACTGACCTGCCCAAGCGTATTGTAGCTGACGGATCGGGCTGAAGCGGGGCAATTGGTGGTCGCCTGGCCGGCCACTCCTGCTGACTTCATCGTTCCCTCTCGCTTTGCAAACGAGTAGGTAGCCTGCTTTCCAAGAGCATTGGTGACCGTACGGGTCACGGCAGCATCGTCATAAACAACCGTGGTCAGGTCTGCGCCACCCGCGTGCGAGCTGGAGATCGGTCGCCCATCCGGATCGTAGGCCCAAGTTGCGTAACGTACGCCTCGGGCGTCAGTCACTCCGGTGAGAAGGTCCGGAAAGGTCGTGTTCTCGTAGTGATACGTCGTCACATCGAGCTGCTGCCATACTCCGTTGTTCTTTTCCGACCTCGTGACAGTCGTCAGGTTGCCGTTCGTATATCCGTAGTCGATCTTGAAGTATTCAGTGGGGCCTGTGCTCTGCGCATAGGTGTAAAACGTTGCGGTCGAGACATGGAGAGGGGTTCCCGAGGCGCTCGTCTCGTAGCGAAAATCGATATGCCTCGAATCGGCGAATCCTATGGAGTCGATTCGCGTGGGATGTACGGCTGTGTTGGCGATGATACCCTTGCTGACGCCGTTCCTTTCCGTAATCGATTTGGGCCAATAGGTATTCCCGCTCTGTATGAAAATGACCGTTCGATCATTCTCGTCCTTGAAAGAGAAGAACTTCGTGCCGCCATTGTCAGAGCTCGTCAGCGATACTTTCGATTCGCTATAGACGCTCGCGTAGACCCCCGGCGTCGGCTGGTAGAAATCGTATTCGACGCCGTCTGGCGAGAACACAGCGACGGTGTTGCCAACGAGTATCTCGTACTCGATGTCGAAGTGCCACCGTGCCGTGCCTAGCCGTTGGCCCGGCGTTCCCCGGCTTCGATAGTGGCGTACAAGCCCGAGCGGCCGCGCTCCCCCCGACATGAAGTCGACGGCATCCTCTGACTTCGAAGATCCCGAGAGTGAGATCGGATTGCCAACGCTCGGATCAGTTGTGCACGGATCGGGGCTGTTCTGCGGCACGGGTGCGTGGCTGTTCGGGGGGCCGCGGCTCGGATCCTTTGTGCACACCCCTCTCTGCAGCGCGTAGCCGGAGACGCAGTCGGGCGATGTGATGTTGATCTCGTACGCCACTCGGGTGGCGTCGGCAACGTAGCATATAAGGCTGCCGTTCGGGCGAACCTCGACGCCGTTGAATTTCAACGGCAAATGAACGTCATAATCGTAAAAGCCGATGATGATATATTGCGGGTACAAAGCTGCGAGCTGACAAGCCGCAGCTGGCTCGGTGACGTATTGGGTAGTCAGAGGGATATTGTTGACGACGATCGGATATCCCAATTGCGGGTTTGCATCGGCTGCGGTTGCGGCGCACGCGAGAATGAAACAGGCTCGTCCCAGGCAACGAAAATGACGCGCCGCCCCAAGAAGCATCTGGAAAATTGGAGCAAGAACCTTCAAGCTAAAAGTACAGCCAGAATCGGTATTTCTAATCCAAGAGGATACGAAATACTGGATTGTAGAGTGCTCGATCGCTCTTTGTCCCGCCGCTCCGATCGCTGACGACATCCCATGCCCCTCGCCTGCTTCCCCGTAGATTTACGGGGGCATAAGATAGAAGTCGCATTATACCTTCAACGGTCGTGCGGCTTTATCAACAACTTTAGGGCGAGCCGCTAGAATTGGTCTGAATGATTGCAGGAGCTATCGCCGAAAGTTGGTGACGGCGGGAGTCCGAAGGCGGCATCGGAAGGCTGCGGGGCCAAAGGCTTGAGCGGATCATTGAGACCAGGCCGAGGGAAGGTGTGATTTCGCGGGGGGAGTTGGTGGTGCAGCAGGCTGCGGGGGCGCTCGGTTTCTGAGTTCATCGTGCTGGGGTGGCTGACCCTGTCGATACTTTTGGTTGTGCGGCTACAGTTGTTCAAGTCGCGAGTCCTAACCCTTGAGGAGGCGAGGCCCTCGTGATCAAGTCGATCAAAGAGTCGTCGATGGATTAGGAGGACGCAGATCGCTTGGGGGTGCAGGTTCGCAGGGTCAAATCGGTTCACCGCATGGCCCAAGCCGTCGCTGAGGCACGCGGTTGAAAGCAGGCCGGCCTGCGACATACCTCGATCGCCGTGTGAGTGAGGTCCGGCCGACGTTCTGATACGATGCCTGGACGCTCTGTATCAGCTTGGTGCTGTCCACCAGCGACGCAATGAGCTCCCTGGTTAGTTCGCGCAGGCGCGGCAGATCGTTGTCATAGGCGTCGATATCGAATCCGTCAGCCCGGGATTTCCCTGCACTGAGGCGCTCGCTAAACCGGAGACGTGGGCATGTTTCAGTTTCAGGACGAGAACTATCGAGGGTTCTTGACGGTTATCATCATCTCGTACGCCAATGCTTCGCTTGGACGCAAGGCGCGACGGGCCGCGGCGGCGCCGAAACGTTGCAGGACGTCCGAACGAGGAAATGTCTCAATTTCTAGCAGATTGGGCAGCTCGGAAGCCGATGCCGACCGTCTTCAAGCTGTGGGATCGCATTCCAAAAGTCTGCAAGGGCATGGGCGCCGGCGTGGGGGCGTTGAGTTGGGAAGCGGCGGGGGCGATTGCTCATGCAGGTAATCAGAGCTCTTCTCGCCTGGCTATCTGGGGCTAATTCGCGCCTATCGTCGCTTGAGAAGCAGGTTCTCGATTGTGTGCGAGCGCGGCTGGATGATCAAATTCGAGATTTGTGGGATCGTCAGGTTCAGGCTATCAACAAGGTCCAACGGCTGCCAAACGGCGTTGAGGTGGACTTCTACAGGATGTCAAACGGACGACCGAGCTTCGACGGAATTATCGCATTCCCCAACAAGAGAGAGGCGGCTTTTGGCTACGGTGAGCATCGAGATGAACGGCCTGGGGGCGTTGGATGCAACAGTCTGGTCCGTCAATGGGCTCATGTTCTCGATCGAGTATAAGGGAAGCGTTGGTGACTTTGAGGAAGCAGCCGCCGGTATGGACCCCCTGCCTGGGTTCAGGATCAGCTGTGGTTTGACTGCCGATCTGTCAGCTGCCTCAAGAGTGTCAGGCAGGATGTCATCATCGGAGTGCGATTGTTATACGAGCCGTTGAGTAGCCAACAGTGTTGACGAATACGCTGACCGAATGGTCGATGTTGTAACCGAGAACGGCAGCTGCGCATCGGCGCCACTGAGGAGACCAAAGCGCCATGCAGCAAGCACTCCACTGCTCGAGTGGCGGGTGCACGATCGACCTTCAGCTCTATTCCCGAGACTGACGACGTTCTAAGCTTGATGGTTCAAACGCCCAGGGCTGGCAGAATCCCCCCTGCGGGTGCCCAGATGTATACGAATCAAACGAGCCATCGACTTTCCTGCGCAGCAAGGGTGACGAGCAGCCCAAAAGCCAGAAATGGTCCAAACGGGACCGCGCTCCTCCGTGTGACGGAGTAGCCAGCCGCATGTAGGGTGGCGACTACCGCGAGCGCCGATAGTGAGGCGGACAACAACTGGAGAGGGATGCCGACCATACCAACCCAGAAAGTCGACGCAGTCAGTAGCTTCACGTCGCCTAGTCCCAGGCCCTGCTGCCTTCGGATGACGAAATAGAGCCAGCGTAGGAGCCAGACGGCAGCAGCGACGATCATTGCCTGGAGAATTGTTTCGACGAGGGCAGGCAATCCGCCCAGGGCAGCTGCCCGAAACGCCCCAATTAGGGCGATCGTCGCATTCAGCGCGTTGGGTATTGTTCTGCGCTTGAAATCGATCCAAGCCAGCAAAACCACAAGGCCTGGTAGGAAGATCAGACAAGCCGTAGCTACCCCAAGTCCGGTCATCGCGTACTAATGAGCTGCGCGCGGAGATCGTGCTGGATGCAGTCGAATCAGAATCCGCACAGTTCACATTTGATTGCGAAAATCACCTTCGCGCCCCGCGCGTGAAACAGGCGATTCATATTGCCAACAAAATCTCCGCGTCCGAGTGCTCGATAACCCTGAGTAATCACTCACGCTATCCCCTCATTTCAAGTGTCAATGCGGGAAGTCACGACTTCGCTTCTGCCCGATGTTTTGGTCGTGTTCTGCGTCAAAGTCAGGAGGCAGGCCAGCGGCTTGCCGAACATCGCCCCTAGCTCGGCTCGCGTGATTCGCGGCGAGACCCCGCCTCACTCGCGGCGGTAATCGTCCTCGATACGGATAATGTCGTCCTCGCCGAGATAGGACCCGGTCTGGACCTCGATCAGTTCCAGCAGGATCTTGCCCGGGTTTTCCAGCCGGTGCACCGCGCCCATCGGAATGTAGATCGATTCGTTCTCGTGCACGGTCTGGACCGTCTCGTTCACCGTGACCCGCGCCGCGCCGCGCACCACGATCCAGTGCTCGGACCGGTGATAGTGCTTCTGCAGCGACAGCCGCTGGCCGGGCTTGACGATGATGCGCTTGACCTGGTGGCGCTCGCCATTGTCGACCGACTGATAGCTGCCCCAGGGCCGGTGCACCTTGATGTGCGCCTCGGTGACCTCCGGCGCGACGGTCTTGAGCTTGGCGACCAGCCGCTTCAAGCCGTTGGCATCGCGCTGGCGCGACACCAGCACGGCATCCTGCGCCGCCACCACGACGAGATCGTCGACGCCTTCGAGCGCGACCAGCGCCTTGTCGGTGACGACGTTGCAGTTGCGGGAATCCTCGAACACGGCGGTGCCGCGCGCGGCGTTGCCCTGCCCGTCCTTGTCGGACAGTTCCCAGACGGCATGCCAGGAGCCGACGTCGGACCAGCCGCACGACACCGGGGCCACGGCCGTCCGCTCGGTCTTCTCCATCACGGCATAGTCGATCGAGATCGGCTTGGCCGCGGCGAAGGCGTCGGAGTCGAGGATGATGAAGCTGAGGTCGCGGCCGGCCTTGGCAACCGCGTCGGTCACCGTCTGCACGCTGGCGGCATCGAATTTGCGGTATTCGTCGAGCAGCACCGATGCGCGGAACATGAAGTTGCCGCTGTTCCAGAGATAGCCTTCGCGAATATAGCGCTCGGCGGTCGGCTGATCCGGCTTCTCGACGAATTTTGCGACCGCCCGCACTTCCCCGGATACCGGTGCACCCGAGCTGATATAGCCGTATTCGGTGGCCGCGCGCTCCGGATTGACGCCGAAGGTGACGATGCGGCCGGCCTCAGCGGCCGCTAGCCCCTGGCGGCACGCCGCGAGAAAAGCCGGGGTGTCGCGAACGACGTGATCGGCCGCGAGCGCCAGCACGACGGCATCCTGATGGCGCGATTGGGCGAAGGCGGCTCCGGCGGCGATGGCCGGGCCTGAATCGCGCCGCATCGGCTCCAGCAGGACGTCGGCCTCGATGCCGATCTCGGCCAGTTGCTCCAGCACCATGAAGCGATAGGCCAGGTTGGTGATGATGATCGGCCGCTCGAAAAGATCGGCATCGGAGACGCGCAGCAGCGTGTCCTGGAATGTGGAATGGGCGCCGAACAGCGGCAGGAACTGCTTCGGCCTGACCTCGCGCGAGGCCGGCCAGAGCCGGGTCCCGGCGCCGCCGCACATGATGAGAGGAATGATGCGTCCGGTCATGAAATCAACCCGTCAAATCCGATGGTAGTCGCGGTACCATTTTGCAAAATGTCCTTTATCGTCGGCGATCGAGGTTGCCGGCCGGAAGCCGATGTCGCGCTCGAGATCGCTGACATCAGCATAGTTGGTCTCGACGTCTCCGGCTGCATCGGCAACATCTTCATGATGCGCGGACGGCCGATCTCCTTCTCAAGCGCCTTCCCGAGGGCTCGCGTGGCCGGGAGCATCGAGCCCAGATCGGCTTGGTGGGCACTGTCGATCGGAACGGTGACGAAGACGCAAGCAGCCGCGGCCGTCTCGCTCGGATCGGCGGCCGTCTCGCTCGGATCGCTGGTGAAGTGCAAGTCCGGCCGATTCAGAGCGGCCGACGGGATCTCATAGCTGCTGTCCCTACCGTCTTCTAGCTTGGCCATTTGGACGACGTCGATGTCAAATCCGATCGCGGGCTGGCCGGCTTGCACGAACGCTGCCGCGACCGGCGAGCCGGCATAAGCACCGCCTATCGCTGCGATCATCAGTCCATGGGACATAAACTGGTGTTCCGGTTGTTTGCGAGGCCATTGACGCCACCCCGCGGCTGTTTAGCCACTGGGGCGTCAGTACCGCAAGGGGGCGGTCTCCGCCGCGGCATCGCCTTAAGTCCGGCCCGCTATGAGGGGAGTTGCGCGTCGCGCACTCGACCTCGGAACCTTAAGAGCCAAAGTCGCCCTCGTGGGGGTGCATTCTGACTCCCCTCTTTGGATCGCGGCTCGCTCGCGTCTTTTTGGGCCAGTGAGCTCGAATTCGCAGGACGCATCATGGCCAGCGCGAGAACATTCTCTCGGCGCGTACTGGCGGGGGCCTTCATCGATCAGCCAGCGGAGATTCTCCACGTAGCTCAGGCCAGAGCGGGGGGTAAACTGTGGCGGAGGAGAGATGATCGTCGGGTACACTGGCAGGTACACGATGCCTTTGGCGCGCGAAAAACATCATATTAATCATGCTGATACAGAAATTTTCGATTCCGCCCCTGGGCACCACGCTTCGCCCTTCGGGCTACGCGTGGCGCAGCCGCGCTAGTGCCCGAAGGGCGAAGCGTGTCCGGCGAAGCCGGGCGTTTGAGCCCCACTCGTGCTTGAGCCACGTTCTCTGATCTCCTGATCAACCCTGTCAAACAGCCTGCCGCACGTCGCAGCCTTGCTGACGCCCATGCCGCCGCGATCCCGCGGCCTGTCAGGCCCGAGCTGTGCTGCAGTTTGGCGTCCTCTTCAGGTGAGAGGGCGCAGGGAAGGCCAAGTGCCGACTGGCACCCATGGCCCCCGTGCGAAAGAAGTGCACGGGGCAGGAACCACAGGCTCAGCCGGAAACAACCCGGCCTTCCCTGCGCGATGGTTTGAACGGCTGCTCCGTGCTCTCCCAGGGGACCGGGCTTGCTTGCCCCCGTCATCGACGTCGTCGCCGACCAAGACACCAGCGTCGGGGTGTCGGGACCACACGGCTTGACCGTCCGCGGCACGACGTTCGTCCGCACCCCATCGAGATGCTGCGTCGCCCCGCGGCCACCGCTCCCCGCCGCAACGTCCCGTGACGATCGCGATACGCCCCTCTCAGTGCGGGCGGGATGGCCAGAAATGTGGAGGTGATTTGCCCGACGGCGCAAGCGGAATCACTGCGGCAGAGTGGCACGACGGGCAGTTTGTGCAGACCGGGAATGCGTTGGCCGATGGAATCCGAGTCTGGAAGAAATGTGCACTGTTACGGCGATTCGAGCTCGAAGATGAAAGGTCCCCTTGATTGCAACAACTTCTCCATCGACGGAGCGCGCAGAAACTCGGATTCTATTGCAACCTATTTAGCCGACCCATCCTTAGGAAAATTTGATCAGTCACCCTGAGATGGAATTGCGCGGGGATCCAGAGGACGAGGCTGAGAATGCCCATCGATATTCGACCCGCGTGCTCGCGAACTGAAGGTGATGCGAGCGGAATCACGAGAACAACAAGCAGGGGAATCACCCATCCGTTCACCGAGATGTTTATTGTGGCGGGTCCGCCGTTATGGATTAGCCAAGCGGCTGCCAGCACAATTCCTGCAGCGGCAGTAAGAGAGATGATCAGAGGTAGAACACGGCACAGCGAGCAGATTCTAGACATCCGGCTGCCTGCACTTCCGAGCAGTCGCAATAGGTATCTGTAGTTTTTGTCCGAGGTCATGGAATCTCGTAGCACTGACTCAATGGCCAGAAAGTCCCATTCGACACTTTCTTGAGTGTGGATGGGGAGGACCTGAACTTGAGGTAAGTAGTACTCGGTCATGCGATAGCCGCTGGCCATCAGGGCGTACGCCTCGACCTCGGAGAAGCTGTCAAGGTCAGTGCGAATCCCTGCAAGAAGTTCCTGAACTCGCTTCCGAATACCGTATTCGGTCACCGGTTCGTCTGTTTGGTTTGAATCATCGCGCGGTTCTTCGCATCCCAACCAGTCGATCGGTACGACATCGAGATCCTTTTTAAGGTGAATGAACATCATTCCCTTGAGCAGGCCGCCTCTTTCCATGGTCTCTAAGCGGGCATATTGCTCCTGTCGAACGCGTTCCATAAGAATGGAATTGCTCCGCGTTAGCGACGCTAGCGTGCCCCCACCAGGATCTGGCGCAAATGCGGTTTGTCCCGAGGCGTCGCTCACGAGAACAACGCTGCAGCCTTGTTCGAAGAGGCTCGCGATCCCCTGGTTATCGTGCACTCCGCCGTCGACCTGTCTCAGTATAAGTGGCTCGGACTTTTTACCTCGTTCTTCGAGACGATATAGACCATCGATTCTGATTGGCTCGAAGAGGCCGGGCACGCACGCAGAAGCAACAACAGCCTGAGAGAGGCAGGTCGCTCGGTGCTCTGGTGGCGCCTCACTATGGTACATTCTCCGGAGCCGGTTCGTGCCGTCTGCATTGGGATCGATTCCCCAAGGAGACTCACCCATGAAGCTCGTCGTATATTGCCAAGCATGTCCCGTATTCAGCGTCGTGGCATTGAGTATCAATACTGGAACTTTTGTTTGACGACGCCAGTTGTATTTGTTCGGCTCGAAATCCTCTTCTCCTCCGTAAGGCTGGATTTTCAGATCTTTGAGAAGCAACGGGCCCTTCGGCTTGCGCTCACTCACTGCGTTCGTCCACACCCTTGCGAAGAGCTGGGCCTCGAGGAGTTCGCCTAGTCGAACCGTTCGCGTGTAGGCGCGGCTAACGATTGAACGCAGGAGCGGTAGAGGGTTGGCAAATACGCGCATCCGTATATTTGTCTGCACGCCGGCCAAAAAATCCGCCGCTACGCGCCGAACGAGCCTAATGTACGCATCGCGTAGCTCGATCTCGTTCAGATTCTCCAGCCCCTCGGTCTCCATCGTCTCCCGTAGCTGAAGGTAGTAGTGAGCGCCGATGATTGAGCCACCGGAAACACACGAAAGGACCTCCACGCGGCGCAGGACATCGAGCTCGGCCAGTTTTGCAAGCACCCCGATATGAAAGAGCGAAGCACGAAAGCCGCCACCGGACAGGGCCAGGCCGACCTTTCCAATAAAGGCGCTTTCGCGTGCGGCGGCGGAACCAACGAAAGCGTCGAGCGCCTTCGCAGCCTTCGCTACCACGGGCTCGTTCGGTGATGGGATGCCTCGGTTCTGGAGCTGACAGAGCGTCGCAAGCTGCGTGGCGGTGCTCCGGAATTCCCAATCAGGGACGCTTGGGAGGGCCTTGGCCTCCGAGAGCCAGCTCTCGGCCTCGTCGTACCTGCCGAGTCCAAACAGCGCGTCGGAAAGCGTGACAAGATACCACCAGTTGTTGTTGAGCGTGGGGTCTGTCGTGCGCAACGGTAACAGCTTCGCCACGACGGCCTCTCGTATCGCCCTGGCCTCCATTCGGCGTCCCTCGACCGATGGCGTCCCTTCAGATGATTCGATGTCGGCAAGTTGGTCGAGAACGAACGCAGCGTTGATCGCGCTGTAGCCATAATCCTTCTCCGGACCAACATCGAAGCCACGACGGTAGTAGTGATATGAACGTTCCAGTTGGTCCTTTTGCCCGGTGGCCTGCCAGCGGCGCTTACAGATGGCGCCCATGATGCCGAGAGTCTCCTGGTCGGAGGTGTTCGCGATATCGAAGGTTCCTTTGAGGATCGCAAGCGCTTGATCAAGAGCCTTCAATACGGGCAAATCAGGATCTTTGTAGGTGCACAGCGCGTGCTGCTGGGCAAACCAAACCCGAAGAGCGACTTCAGAGGTCGACTCTTCACGAATTCTCGCAAGGACTTTCCGCGCCACGCCGAACCTGTCCTCGTTCTTCAGGCGGACCACCAAATCCTTCACCCGCTCGGGCGGGAGCTGATGGCCTCGCAGGTACTCCTGTGCTTCGTTGGCTGCAGAGCGCGTGAGAATGACCCGCCCCTCAAACCCTGCCTCCGCCGCCAATTTCCGGAATTGACCGGTTATATCGCTTTCGGATCTGGCTGACCCCTCCCAGACAACTGCGGCGACGAGCCGATGCAGAGCACCCTCTCCTGCAAGCGTCCTGGCCTCGCGGATCACGGCTTCGTTCACGGCGGCATAGGTGGCAGCGTCGCTGGTGTGATTGCCGGAGAGTACGATCAGGTCTCCTGCTGCTTCGGCAGCCGAGACGAGACGGTCAAATAGCCGGCCCCAATCGCCCGGTCGGTCGATCACGGAGGTTTGTCGAAATCGCTCCAGCGGAGCCGGCACGACAATTCGACGTCGTAGACTGAGACGCTCCGCCTCCTCGAGTGCGAGGAGGTCAGCGCCGCAGGCGGCGGAGCTGACGATGGTGACGACGCTTTCTCTGGTGAGCAGGTCGGCAAGTCGTTGGCGTACAACCGGGATGCTTTCGGGCGGAAAGCGTGAGGGAGCGGTATCAGCTCCATCGATCCGTCGTCCGGCGAGCGCGAGTACCGAGGATCTCTTGCGGAATGTCGAGCTCAGCAACTTGGCACCTTTTGAGTCGCATCGTTCGAGTGGCAGCCTCCTACAGAGAGCTAGCGGGCCTGTTCCTTCCAGCCGCTGTCTGCCAAAGGATCGTCGATATATGCATCTTGTACATTGTCGAAGATCTGACAGTTCTTCGCCTGCCCGCTCCCTCTTAAGAAGCTGAACGCCACACATCGCCGGTCGCCGGCGCAAGCCACTTGGCACGCCGTCAGGTCGGAGACGTTCGCGGTTGCAATCGGTCGTGCATCAAACCGATGATTATGAACAGTAGCCAATTGTACTGGCAGCGTTGAACGGGTCGGCAGCGCGAAAGGTTTCTTGATGCCGATTGCGGAGCGCGGCTCAAGTACGGACGTTGAGATTTTCCGCTTTAGAAAGCACATTTTATTCCAGCGATCGAAGCTGAATGCGACGCATGCCGGGTTCGCGTCGCACTGCAAGGCGCAGGCGTTGATTTCCGAATCGCGAATGCCAGCTTGGCCATCAGGTTGCACGATGTCTTGTTTATCAATGTCTTGGTTGTATTGCAGTGTGTAGTTGTCGAGGCGACTCGGCGGCGTCTCGTTCGCTGGCGGGACTTCCGGAGCCAGTTTGGCCGTCGTCGCTCCGAGGGGCTCCTTGGGTGTTGTCACTCCGGGAGGCTCTTTGGGGGTTGTCATTCCGGGGGGCTCCTTGGCTGTCGTCGCTCCGGCAACCTCCTTGGCTGTTGTCACTCCGAAGGGCTCTTTGGCGGCCGTATTCTGGTGACGTGCATCATACGAATTATTGCGATTCGAGCTGTCTTGCGGGCCCAGGAATTGATAGGCAAATGCGCCCGCTACCACGATCGCTGCGCCAGCAATTGCCAGCGCCCACCGACTCCGTCGCGCAGGGAGTATCGGGACAGGGGGCAGAATCGGCGGCGGCGGTTTTCCGGCGTGTGCCTCATCAGGCATTTTCGACGGGGAGGCGATAAGCTGCGAAATATCATTGATCAGCCTCTGGAACGCCTGGGTCGGCTCCGGGGCCTTCCAATCCGACAGGTCCGCCGCTTGAAGACTCCGAAATCCGATAGGAGCCTCGACACCTTCGATGAGCACCGGGACCAGTATCCCTCGCCGCTTTGCATCGTCCGCCTCTTCCTGCACCCAGCCGGAGGCGATCGAGGCCTTGGACCAGATGACGACGACACAGCGCGCCTCGCTGAGTTCTCGGCCGATCGTTTCCCGCCATGTCTTGCCGATCGGAATAGTCCGATCCCAAAAGATCGACCAGCCGCGGCCTTCAAGTGCGCGCGCAAGCATTTCAGCCCACGCCCGGTCTTCGTTCGCATAGCTTACGAAAACATCGCTCATAGCGGCTTCCGGTAGATTGGCATCAGCGTCGAGGTCGAGATAAATGGCGCAAAGCAACAAGGCCGCTGATGACCAAGGCCTCGAATAGGAAAACCAAAAATTTCTGACGGATTGCAGAATGCCGCTTGAGTATGGTCCATACGGACGCTCTCTGCAGTTCCAAACGAACAATAGACTAGCCGCTCGGTACAACCATTGCGCTAGATCAACATCAGCTGGTTATACACCTTGAGATTGTTTGAGGGCAGATCCCGAGCTTTGGAGGTTTGGGATGCCGGCCGGTTGAGGAGCCGCGTCGGTCGTGCGGCGGCCAATGTTCGAAAGCCTCCGGAGCACTGCAGAAGCTGGGATACGGTGACAGTCCAGCACTGTCACCGTAATTTTGGGCCTGCACTGCATTCCTCTCCCGGTGCTTGCGGCGTCAGGGATGAGTGCATCCGGCGAGATGTCGATGTGACCTCTCTCACAGCCCGCGACGGGATTGTGCGTCAATGTCGTCCCATGTGGTCCTGGCACGTCGACAAGGGAGGTGATGACATGCGCTGGAGTGAAGCAGCCAAGGGATTTGCGGTCGTCGTGGCGGTGACCGTCGCCGGAGTTCTGTCCACGACCTATGTCGACCACCGATTTGCCGCGCTTGAAGCATCGCCGGACGCGACAACGAGTCCGTCCCAGGCATCCGCCGCTTGCGTCGGCGAGGATGGCCGCTGGCACAATTGGCCGTGGGCGAACGTGCCGATGCTCTCGCCGGCGTGTCGGCAAGATCGATAGCGTGTCGGGCGGATGAGGGGAGCGCCATCCGCCCTGCGGGGATCATCGATGTCGGCTTTGGGCTGTCGGCCGCGAGCTCGATGAGCAGCCACTTGCCAATCAAGCTTGATCACGGGGGAAGTGCGCGTCCTCCGGAATTCGGGCCGGCGACTGTTGGCAAGTAAGACGGCGGATTACGCTGCGCTCATCCGCCCTACGAACTACGAATTACGCCGACGATTGCCGACTCGAAGTTTCAGGCATCCCACGGCGGCCGCGAATCCGGCTTTGACTCCAGGTTGCCGAAGTGATCATCTTCTCTGCTGACGGGAGAAGCAGGGCTCCAGCCAATCACACGCACCCAGGGAGGCGATGATGAACGGCAACAACAACAAGCTCGTGGCGGAGGCGATCGGGACGTTCTGGCTCACCTTCGGCGGTTGCGGCAGTGCGGTGATCGCGGCCGGGGTGCCTGATGTCGGGATCGGGATGCTCGGCGTGGCGCTGGCGTTCGGGCTCACCGTGGTGACGATGGCCTATGCGATCGGGCACATCTCGGGCTGTCATCTCAATCCGGCCGTGACGGTGGGGCTGGCGTGCGGCGGGCGGTTCCCGAGCGGGCTGATCGTGCCCTACATCATCGCGCAGGTGGTCGGCGCCATCGTCGGTGCGGCCGTGCTGTATGCGATCGCCAGCGGGGCGCCGGACTTCAGCACGGCCGGCGGCTTTGCCGCCAATGGCTACGCCGAGCATTCGCCGGGCAAATATGGGCTGGGGGCCTGCCTGCTCAGCGAATTCGTGCTGACGATGATGTTCCTGTTCGTGATCATGGGCGCGACCCATGGCAAGGCGCCGGCCGGATTTGCGCCTCTGGCGATCGGGCTCGCGCTGACGCTCATTCACCTCATCAGCATCCACGTCACCAACACCTCGGTGAACCCGGCGCGCAGCACCGGGCCGGCGCTGTTCGTCGGCGGCTGGGCGCTGGCGCAGCTCTGGCTGTTCTGGGTGGCGCCGCTGCTCGGCGGCGCGGCCGGCGGCTTCATCTATCGCTGGCTGAGCCCGGAGCCGGCCGGCGAGGTGACCGGCGAGCGCGCCGGGCAGGGCGTGGTCGCGAAGAGCGCCTAGCGAGATTTTCCCACGCGGTCGCGCTCACACCTTCATGTCGATCACGGTGCGGCTCATCTCGTCGCTCGCCTTCAGCACTTTCGCGTTCGCGGCAAAGCTGTATTTGGCGACGAGCTGGCTGATCATCTCCTGCGCGAGATCGACGTTGGGCGCGGCGACCAGGCCGTCCTTGTTGGCGAATGGCGCGGAGGGATCGTAGCTCGCGGACGTGCCCGAGCTCGACCGGGTGATGGTCGTCTGCGTGCCGCCGCCGGCGACGTCGCTCTGCACCAGCGCGAGCGGGTCGTAGGCCTTCGGCGCGCCGGCCGGCAGCGTGCCGTCGGCATTGGGCAGCGCGCCCGTGCTCCGGGCATTGGCGATGTTCGAGGCGGACACCTCGAGCCGGCGCGAGGCGGCCTGCATGCCGGAGACTGCGATGGTGGCGGTGGGGCTCATGGCGGCGCTTGCTGGTGACGTGATGCGTCAGCTAAGCCCGCAGCGCACCAAGCAAGCGTCAAGACCGCCGATGAGACTCGAGCGTCCGGCGAAAGGTTTTGTTCACCATGACGATCTCAACCCGGCCTGTTCGGATCATCGCGCAGCAGCGCCAAGGCGCTGGGCACGTCCTTGGCTGCGGAGACGAGCACATATTCGCCACGCGCCGCGCGGACGCCGCCGGTGACCACGACCGCCCGCTTCGGGCACAGGCCGAAGCAGCTCGTCATGACGATGCGCGCCGGCTTCTCGCCTGCGCCGTGACCAGAGCTGTCGTGGGATTTCAGCGCGTGCTTGATGGCCTTCCTGATTTCCTTGGGGTCATCGCTGCGCTTCAGGCATTTGCGGCAGACGAGCACCGGAGCGGCGCGGCGGGGGCGGACGAGAGCTGGGAGGGCCATGCCTCCGAGCTAAGCGGCCGGCCGAGGCGCCGCATCCCTCGCGGATGCGCAGCCGTCGTGCGGCGAGCGAGGTTCCGGGGCTTGGGTTGCAACCTTCCGAGCCTGGGCTATTGCCCATGATCGGGGCATATGATCTGGTCTGAATGACCCCGCCGCGTCCGGCTGGGGATGGTGGCGGGCTTCGGTTCCCGGCGCCGCGGCGGCCATGCCATAGTGCCGGCCGATCACCGTCGCGCCCCTGCTCGGCCGGGGGACGACGTGTCTGAGAAGGAGACCGCTCTGCGTCATGGCAGGCGACAGCGAAAAATCCCGGCTCGACGACGCCGCCCGCGCCGGCTGGCTGTATTTCATCGCCGGCCACACCCAGGACGAGATCGCCCGGATGCTGCAGGTGTCGCGCGCCTCGGCGCAGCGGCTGGTGTCGCTGTGCCTCGCCGAGCGGCTGATCACCTTCCGACTCGAACACCCGATCGCGTCCTGCATGGCGCTCGCGGCGCAGCTCAGGGAGCGGTTCGCGCTGGTGCATTGCGAGGTGGTACCGACCGATCCGGCCGCCCCGGCGGGCGCCGCGGGGATCGCCGAGCGCTGCGCCAACCTGCTGGAGACGACCTTGCGCGCCGAGACGCCGGTCATCATTGCGCTCGGAACGGGGCGGGCGGTGCGCGCCGCGGTCGAGCGCGTCTCGCCGATCGATCGCCCGGAGCATCAGATCGTCTCGCTGGTCGGCAACATCCTGGCGGACGGCTCGGCGAGCTTCTTCGATACCGTCGGCCGCCTCGCCGACCGCACCGGCGCGCGGCATTATCCGATGCCGCTGCCGTTCCTGATGGGCAGCGAGGACGAGCGCGACCGCATGGTCCGGCTGGATGCCATCGCCAAGGTCAAGGCGGTCGCCGACAAGGCCGATCTCAAGCTGGTCGGCATCGGCCAGATGGACCAGAAGGCGCAGATGCATGTCGACGGCTTCGTCACGCGCGACGAACTCACCGAGATGATGCGGCTCGGCGCCATCGGCGAGATCACCGGCTGGGCCTATGACGCCGGCGGCAAGGTGATCGCTGGCGGCACCAACCGCCGGCTCACCAGCATTCCGCCCGAGGTGCCGGCCCGCGCCATGACCATCGCGGCGGCGCTGGGGCCGGCGAAGATCCCGGCGATCCGCGCCGCGCTGACCGGTCGTCTCATCAATGGCCTGATCACCGACGAGGCCACGGCGCGCGCCGTCCTGGGGTGAATGCCCGCGGCGTTGTCGCGCGCCCTTCTATCAAAGCCCGATCTCTGTCGCGCCGCACAACCTGTGGGCGCCGGCGCATGCTTGACAAAGCCCGACCAGTGTTGTGAACATCAGCTCAGCCCGTGAGCATATATTCAAAAGACACGGGAAGGGAGGAGACCGTGAAGACCATCTTCACTCGGACGAGCACGCTTGCCGCCCTGATGGGCGCCGCCACGCTGCTGACAGTTACGCCCGCACTGGCGGAGACGAGCCTGACCATCGCCACCGTCAACAACGGCGACATGATCCGGATGCAGGGCCTCACCAGCGAATTCACCAAGGCCAATCCCGACATCTCCGTGAAATGGGTGACCCTGGAAGAGAACGTACTGCGCCAGCGCGTCACCACCGACATCGCCACCAAGGGCGGCCAGTTCGACATCCTCACCATCGGCACCTACGAGGTGCCGATCTGGGCCAAGAAGAACTGGCTGGTGCCGCTCGACAAGCTCGGCGCCGACTACGACGCGAACGACATCCTGCCCAAGATCAAGGACGCGGTGTCCGTCGACGGCAAGCTCTACGCCGCGCCGTTCTATGGCGAGAGCTCGATGGTGATGTACCGCACCGACCTGTTCGACAAGGCCGGGCTGAAGATGCCGGAGAGCCCGACCTGGGACTTCGTCATCGACGCCGCCAAGAAGCTCACCGACAAGCAGGCCGGCGTGTTCGGCGTCTGCCTGCGCGGCAAGGCCGGCTGGGGCGAGAACATGGCGTTCCTGACCGCGATGTCGAACTCGTTCGGCGCGCGCTGGTTCGACGAGAAGTGGCAGCCGCAATTCAACACGCCGGAATGGAAGAAGACGCTGTCGACCTATGTCGAGCTGATGAAGGAGGCCGGCCCTCCCGGCGCCAGCTCCAACGGCTTCAACGAGAACCTCGCGCTGTTCAACTCCGGCAAATGCGCGATGTGGATCGACGCCACGGTGGCGGCCTCGTTCGTGACCAATCCGAAGGAGTCCAAGGTCGCCGACAAGGTCGGCTTCGCGCTGGCGCCGAACACCGGCCTCGGCAAGAACGCCAACTGGCTGTGGGCCTGGAGCCTCGCGGTGCCCGCCGGCTCCAAGAAGGTCGAGGCGGCGGAGAAGTTCATCGCCTGGGCGACCAGCAAGGACTATCTCAAGCTCGTCGCCTCGAAGGATGGCTGGGCCAACGTGCCGCCGGGGACGCGCACCTCGCTCTACAAGAACGAGGAGTACCTGAAGGTCGCGCCGTTCGCCAAGCTGACCTTGGCTTCGATCGACGCCGCCGATCCGAACCATCCGACGGTGAAGCCGGTGCCTTATGTCGGCGTGCAATACGCCGCCATTCCTGAATTCCAGGGCATCGGCACCGCGGTCGGGCAGCAGTTTTCTGCCGCGCTCGCCGGCTCGATGACAGTGGATGCGGCGCTCGCGGCGGCACAGTCCGCCACCGAACGTGAGATGAAACGCGCCGGCTACATCAAATAGGCGTGCCAAGTCTATCAGCTCGACAAGAAACTCCTCCCGAGCTGATCACTGGCGGCCATCCCTCCCCACAGGGATGGCCGCATTTTCTCTCCGGTCTAACGCGAGATCCGTAGGGTGGGCAAAGCGCAGCTACCGCCGCGCCACGAGGCCGCTGCCGACGAATGCGCCCTCTCCCCTTGCGGGAGAGGGCATCAGCAGCCCATCCGCGCGCTCGGTTGGGTGAGGGGTATGTCTCCGCAAGCGGAGTTCGGCGAGAGAAACCCCTCACCCGACCGAGCTTGCCGCACTTTCCTAAATGCCCTCTCCCGCAAGGGGAGAGGGCGAAGTAACGGGCACCGCGCTCGAGCGCTACGGTGAGAGTTGTTTAGTGCGACAGCAAGCTGTCACCTCGTCATTGCGAGGAGCGAAGCGACGAAGCAATCCAGAGTCCCATCGACGCCCCTAGATTTCGTCGTTTCGCTTGCAATGACGGCAGTGTTCATCGAGCAGAATGGATCGCGACATGGCCACCCGACAAACCCAACTGCTCGCCCGGGCGCTGATGTCGCCGGCGGTGATTCTGCTGTTCATCTGGATGATCGTGCCGCTGGCGCTGACGATCTACTTCTCGAGCTTGCATTACAGCCTGCTCGATCCCGGCTCGGAAAGCTTCGTCGGCTTCGAGAACTTCACCTACTTCCTCACCGATCCGGCCTTCCTCGCCTCGCTGCAGAATACGCTGGTGCTGGTCGGCTCGGTGCTGCTGCTGACCATCGGCCTCGGCATTCCCCTTGCGATCCTGCTCGACCAGCCCGTGATCGGCCGCAACATCATCCGCCTGATGGTGATCGCGCCGTTCTTCGTGATGCCGACGGTCAGCGCGCTGGTGTGGAAGAACCTGCTGATGCACCCGGTGTCCGGCCTGTTCGCGTGGATCGCGACCTCGCTCGGAATGACACCGGTCGACTGGTTCACCGACGCGCCGCTGCTCGCGGTCATCTTCATCGTGGCCTGGCAGTGGCTGCCGTTCGCCACGCTCATCCTGCTGACCGCGCTGCAGTCGCTCGACGAGGAGCAGAAGGAGGCCGCCGAGATGGACGGCGCCAGCGCGCTGTCGCGCTTCATCTACCTGACTGTGCCGCATCTGGCGCGCCCGATCACGGTGGTGATCCTGATCGAGACCATCTTCCTGCTCACGGTGTTTGCCGAGATCTTCGTCACAACCGGCGGCGGGCCGGGGCTGCAGACCACCAACATCGCCTTCCTGGTCTATTCGCAGGCGCTGATCCAGTTCGACGTCGGCACCGCCTCGGCCGGCGGCCTCGTCGCGGTGGTCATCGCCAACATCGTCGCCTTCTTCCTGGTCCGCATCGTCGGCCGTAACCTCGAGGCGTAACACCATGGCGCGCAAGGTCACCGGACGTCATGTCGCGATCTCCACCGTCGCCGCCTGGCTTGCGGGCTTCGTGATCTTCTTCCCGATCCTGTGGATGGTGCTGGCGAGCTTCAAGACCGAGCTCGAGGCGTTCGCGACGCCGCCGTCGTTCCTGTTCTTCCACTGGACCACCGAGAACTACGTCACCGTGCAGGAGCGCAGCGACTATCTGCACCACGCGCTGAACTCGCTGATCGTCGCCGGCGGCTCGACGCTCATTGCGATGCTGATCGCCATTCCGGCGGCGTGGTCGATGGCGTTTGCGCCGACCAAGCGCACCAAGGACATCCTGCTCTGGATGCTGTCGACCAAGATGATGCCGCCGGTCGGCGTGCTCGTGCCGATCTATCTGATCTACAAGAACATGGGGCTGCTCGATACGCGGACTGGGCTGGTCTTCATCCTGTGCCTCGGCAATCTGCCGATCGTGATCTGGATGCTGTTCACCTACTTCAAGGAGATCCCCAAGGACATTCTCGAGGCAGCGCGAATGGACGGCGCCACGATCGGGCGCGAGCTGATCTACGTGCTGACGCCGATGGCGATCCCGGGCCTCGCCTCGACCCTGCTGCTCAACCTGATACTGGCCTGGAACGAGGCGTTCTGGACCTTGAACCTGTCGACCCTGGAGGCGGCGCCGCTGACGACCTTCATCGCCTCCTATTCGAGCCCCGAAGGCCTGTTCTGGGCGCGGCTGTCGGCGGCTTCGACGCTCGCGATCGCGCCGATCCTGATCATCGGCTGGTTCAGCCAGAAGCAGCTCGTGCGCGGGCTGACCTTCGGCGCAGTGAAGTAATAAAGGGGCTGAATCATGGGACGGATCACGCTTGAGGGTGTGCAGAAATCGTTCGGGCCGGTCCACATCATCAAGGGCGCCGACCTCGACATTCCCGACGGTGCCTTCGTGGTGTTCGTCGGCCCCTCCGGCTGCGGCAAGACCACGCTGCTGCGCCTGATCGCAGGGCTGGAAGATGTCTCCGGCGGCCGCATCCTGATCGACGGCAACAATGTCGTCGACGTGCCGCCGGCCAAGCGCGGCCTGTCGATGGTGTTCCAGTCCTATGCGCTGTATCCGCACATGAGCGTGCGCGGCAACATCGCCTTCGGCCTGAAGATGGCCGGGCTGCCAAAGGCCGAGATCAACAGCAAGGTCGAGGCCGCCGCGGCGACCTTGAACCTCACGCCCTATCTCGACCGCAAGCCGCGCGAGCTCTCCGGCGGCCAGCGCCAGCGCGTCGCGATCGGCCGCGCCATCGTGCGCGAGCCGAAAGCGTTCCTGTTCGACGAGCCGCTATCCAATCTCGATGCCGCGCTGCGCGTGCAGATGCGGCTCGAGGTGACGCGGCTGCAGAAGCAGCTCGGTACGACGGCGATCTACGTGACGCACGACCAGGTCGAGGCCATGACCATGGCCGACAAGATCGTGGTGCTGAACGCCGGCCGCATCGAGCAATATGGCTCGCCGATCGAGCTCTATCAGCGACCCGCCAATCTGTTCGTCGCCGGCTTCATCGGCTCGCCGAAGATGAACTTCATCACCGGCGCGGAAGCGGACAAACACCATGCGACCACGATCGGCGTGCGGCCCGAGCATGTCGCGGTCGTCGATGAGGGCGGCGGGGGCTGGCCCGGCAAGGTCGTGATCGCCGAGCATCTCGGCAGCGACACCTTTCTCTACGTCGACGCCGGCGCGCTGGGCACGCTGACAGTGCGCGTCGTCGGCGAGAAACGGCTCAGTGCCGGCGACGCTGTAACGCTGCGGCCCGAGCCCAGCCGCATCTACCGCTTCGACCAGAGCGGCAATTCGATCTTCGCATGAGAGGTGACGTCCCCTCCGGGCGTCAACGACAACAACGGACCACGACCATGTATCTCGAAAAATTCAAACTGAACGGCAAGACCGCGTTGGTCACCGGCGGCGGGCAGGGCATCGGCCTGGCCTGCGTCGAGGCGCTGGCGGAGGCGGGCGCGCATGTGGTGATCGCCGATCGGGATGCGAAGGCGGCCGCGGACGCACAGGCGGCGATGAAGGCCAAGGGCTTCACCACCGAGACCGCGCTGATGGACGTGACCAATTCGGCGCAGGTTACGGCGGTCGCCGACGATCTGGTGGCGCGCTACGGCAAGGTGGACATTCTCGTCAACAATGCCGGCATCGCGCGCAGCGAGACACCGGCCGAGACCGTCACCGACGAGCACTGGCTCAACGTGCTCGATGTCAACCTCAACGGCACCTTCTGGTGCTGCCGCGCCTTCGGCCAGCACATGCTGGCGGCCAAGAGCGGCAGCATCGTCAATATCGGCTCGATGTCCGGCTTCATCGTCAACAAGCCGCAGGAGCAGTGCTTCTACAATGCGTCCAAGGCCGCGGTGCACCATCTGACCAAGTCGCTGGCGGCCGAGTGGGGGGCGCGCGGCATCCGCGTCAACGCGGTGGCGCCGACCTATATCGAGACGCCGCTCAACGCCTTCGTGAAGAGCAATCCGCGCATGTACGACGCCTGGATCGGCGGAACCCCAATGGGCCGCATGGGTCAGGTCGAGGAGATCGCCTCGGTGGTGCTGTTCCTGGCCTCCGAGGCGGCAAGTTTGATGACCGGCAGCGTCGTCGTTGTCGATGGCGGCTACACTTGCTGGTAAGCTCTCGTCAAATTGACGGGAGCGGAACATGCAGGCCTTTGTCGGTGTCGATGTCGGCACGACCAGCACGCGCGCCGGAATTTTCGACAGTCACGGTCGGCTGCTTGCCGCGGCGCGGCATCCGATCCAGACTTGGCATGAGGCCGGCGATGTCGTCGAGCAATCGTCCGACGACATCTGGCGCGCGTGCTGCGCGTCGGTCAAAGCCGCGCTGGCGGAAGCGGGGATCGCGCCGGATCTGATCAGGGGCATCGGCTTCGATGCGACCTGCTCGCTGGTGGCGCTCGATCCCACGGGCGCGCCGGTCACGGTCAGCAGCTCCGGCGACGCCCGCCGCAACGTCATCGTCTGGATGGATCATCGCGCGCTGACGGAGGCACGCGACATCAATGCGACCGGGGACGACGTGCTGCGCTATGTCGGCGGCTCGATCTCGCCGGAAATGGAGATGCCCAAGCTCCTGTGGCTGAAGCGGCATCTCCGCAACAGCTTCGACGCCGCCGGCCACTTCTTCGATCTGGCCGACTTCCTGACCTGGCGCGCGTCAGGCTCGCTGGCGCGCTCGATGTGCACGGTCACCTGCAAATGGAATTATCTCGCCCACGAGACGCGCTGGAGCGCAGCCTATTTCCGGCGCATCGGGCTGGACGATTTCGTCGCAGACGATTACGCGCGGATCGGCACCGAGATCGTCGCACCGGGCACGCCGCTCGGCCACGGGCTGTCCCGCGTCGCAGCCGAAGAGCTCGGGCTGGCCCCGGGCACGCCGGTCGGCGCCGCGCTGATTGATGCCCATGCCGGCGGCATCGGCGCCATCGGTGGCCGAGCGGCTGACGGCGGTGAGGTGAATGTCTGCGACCGCCTCGCCTACATCATGGGGACCTCGGCCTGCATCATGGCGACGACGCAGGCGCCGTCCTTCGTGCCCGGCGTATGGGGACCTTATTATCAAGGCATGGTGCCTGGGTCCTGGCTCAACGAGGGTGGCCAGTCCGCCGCGGGCGCGGCGATCGACCATCTGCTGCGCTCGCACCCGGCCTCTGTCGAGGCGACCGCTGCGGCGCGCGCGGAAGGGCTCGACCTGATCAGCCTGCTCGAAAAACGGATCATGGCGCAGGTGCCGAATGCCGGCAGTGCGGCGCTGCTGGCGCGTGATCTCCACATTCTTCCGGAATTTCTCGGCAACCGCTCGCCCTATGCCGATCCGGATTCGCGCGCCGTCATCGCCGGCCTCGATCTCGATGCCGATATCGCGGCGCTGGAGCGGCTGTTCGTGGCGGGGTTGTGCGGGCTCGCCTATGGCCTGGCCGACGTGATCGATGCCTTCGCCGCCAATGGCGTCACCAGCCGCACGCTGGTGATGGCCGGCGGCGCCTCGCGCAGCCCACTGGTGCGCCAGATCATGGCCGATACGACCGGGTTGACGGTGGCGCTGCCGGGGACCCAGGAGCCGGTGCTGCTCGGGGCGGCCATGCTGGGCGCGGTCGCCAGCGGCGCCTTCCGCTCGATCGTCGACACGATGGCCTCGATGTCCACGCTGGGGCGTCTCAGCGACCCGACCGATCCGAACATCGCGGCCTTCCATCGCCGCAAGCGGCGCATCCACGGCATGCTGCGGACGCTTGATCGCGAGAGCCGTTCCGTGATGCATGGGGGCCACGGGGAGGCATGACCATGATCCTGAGCTGCGGTGATGCGCTGATCGATTTCGTCCCGGCCAGATTGCCCGACGGGCGCGATGCCTTGCGGCCGGTGGTCGGCGGCTCGTGCCTGAACGTCGCCGTCGGTGTGGCCCGGCTCGGTGCGCCCACGGGCTTCGTCGGCGGCATCTCGACCGACCTGTTCGGCAGCATGATCGCGGCGCATGCCCAAGGCTCGAACGTCGACCTCGGCTACGCCACGCGCAGCCCGGACCAGACCACGCTCGCTTTCGTTCGCCATGTCGGCAGCGAGGCGCAATACGCCTTCTACGACGCCGAGACCGCCGCGCGGAAATGGACGTTCAGACCCGGCAGCATCCCTTTTGCTGACATCGACGCCATCCATGTCGGATCGACTACGCTGATCCACGATCTCGGTGCCGCGGAGACCCGTGCGCTGATCGCCGCCACGCAAGGCGGGGTGACGATCTCCTTCGATCCGAATTGCCGGCCGAATCTCGTGACTGACAAGGCCGCCTATCGCGCCGGCATGGATGGATTTGCCGCGAGCGCCGACCTGATCAAGATGTCGGATGTGGATTTCGACTATCTGCATGGCCACGACGATTACGCCGCACGGGCCGACGCGCTGCTTTCGCGCGGCACCAGCCTGGTCGTCGTCACCCGCGGCCCCAACGGGGCGCTCGGCTGGCATGCGCAGGCCGGCGCGGTCGAGGTCTCGGTCCCCCAGGTCGAGGTGGTCGATACGATCGGCGCCGGCGATACGTTCCAGGCGGGGCTCCTGTTCGCGTTGCGCAAGCTCGGCCGCATCGGCCGGGAGGCCCTGAAGGCGTTGAGCCAGACTGAAATGCGCAAGGCGCTCGCCTTTGCCGGGGCGTGTGCGGCCGTCACCTGCACCCGCGAGGGCGCCGACCCGCCGCGCTGGGACGACATGGCTGCAACCTGGGATCGCCTGGGCTGAAGCACCCCATTGCACTCGTCATTCGGAACTGGTTGGCTGTTCCCCCGTCATATGTGAGGTCCGGACAGCGGAGCGCGATCGCGAAGCGTCCTTGTCGGGGCCGCCGAAATCATGACGCGACAACGAGTTGCAGGGAGGAGAACTATGGCAGTCGCCGCCAGGACCGAGCCGCTGTCCCGTCACGCGCTGGCCTTCGTGCTGGCAGGCGGCCGCGGCAGCCGCCTGCTCGAACTCACCGACCGGCGTGCCAAGCCGGCGGTCTATTTCGGCGGCAAGTCGCGCATCATCGATTTCGCGCTGTCGAACGCCGTCAATTCCGGCATCCGGCGCATCGCCGTCGCGACACAGTACAAGGCGCACAGTCTGATCCGCCATCTGCAGATGGGCTGGAACTTCTTCCGCCCCGAGCGCAACGAGAGCTTCGACATCCTGCCGGCGAGCCAGCGCGTCTCCGAGACGATGTGGTACGTCGGCACGGCCGACGCCGTGTACCAGAACATCGACATTCTCGAGACCTACAACACGAAATACATCGTCGTGCTGGCCGGCGACCACATCTACAAGATGGACTACGAGCTGATGCTGCAGCAGCATGTCGACCAGCGCGCCGACGTCACCGTGGGCTGCCTGGAGATGCCGCGTGAGGAATCCTCAGGCTTCGGCATCATGCACATCAACGATGACGACACGATCCGCGACTTCATCGAGAAGCCGGCCGATCCGCCGCCGATGCCGGGCAAGCCCGACAAGTCGCTCGCCAGCATGGGCATCTATGTGTTCGACGCCAAGTTCCTGTTCGAGGAGCTGAAGCGCGATGCTGCCGACCCGAACTCGAACCATGATTTCGGACGTGACGTCATTCCCCACATCGTCAGGAACGGCCGCGCCGTCGCCCATCAGTTCTCGCGCTCCTGCGTTCGTGCCGATCACGATCCGCGCAGCTACTGGCGTGACGTCGGAACCGTCGACGCCTATTGGGCCGCCAATCTCGACCTGACGGACGTCGTGCCGGAGCTCGATCTCTACGACCGCTCCTGGCCGATCTGGACCTATTCGGAGATCACGCCGCCCGCCAAATTCGTTCACGACACGGATGGCCGCCGCGGCGAGGCGACCTGCTCGCTGGTCTCCGGCGGCTGCATCGTCTCCGGCGCGCAGGTGCAGCGCTCGCTGCTGTTCACCGGCGCGCACCTGCATTCCTACGCCAGAGTGCAGAACGCGGTGCTGCTGCCCTACGTCAACGTCGCCCGCCACGCCCGCCTGACCAACGTCGTGGTCGACCGCGGCGTGCAGATTCCGGAAGGGCTGGTTGTCGGCGAGGATCCGGAGTTCGACGCCAAGCGGTTCAGGACCACGGAGAATGGCGTGACCTTGATTACCCAGCCGATGATCGATGGGCTCAATTCATGACGCCGCTGCGCGTTCTGTCGGTTGCCTCCGAGGTCTATCCCATCGTCAAGACAGGCGGTCTCGCCGACGTCGTCGGCGCGCTGCCCTGGGCGCTGCTGGCCGAGGACGTCGAGGTCCGCACGCTGATTCCCGGCTATCCCGCCGTGATGAAGGCGCTGGAGCGGGCCAGCGAGATCAGCTCATTGCCGAACTTCTTCGGCGGCAACGCCCGGCTGCTCGGCGGCAGCCATGGTGCGCTCGATCTGTTCGTGCTCGATGCGCCGCATCTCTACGACCGCGAGGGCAACCCCTATCTGGGGCCCGACGGCAAGGATTGGCCGGACAATGCGTTCCGCTTTGCCGCGCTGGCCCGCGCGGCGTCCTATATCGGGCTCGGCGCGGTGCCGGCCTTCGTCCCCGACATCGTCCACGGTCACGACTGGCAGGCCGGGCTGGTGCCGGCCTATCTGCTCTACAGCCACCGGCCGCATCCGGGCACGGTCATGACGGTGCACAATCTGGCGTTCCAGGGCCGCTTCCCCCGTCATTTCCTGCCGCCGCTCGGACTGCCGCCGGAATCGTTCTCGATCTACGGCCTCGAATATTACGGCGACATCAGCTTCCTCAAGGCGGGGTTGCAGTTCGCCGACAAGATCACGACGGTGTCGCCGACCTATGCGCGGGAGATCCAGAGCGACGAGCACGGCATGGGCCTCGGCGGCCTGCTGCGGCAGCGATCGTCCGACCTCGTTGGCATCCTCAACGGGATCGACACGGCGGTGTGGGATCCCGGCAGCGATCCGGCGATCGCCTCTCATTTCGGCATCGACCGGATCGAGGCGCGGGCGCCCAACAAGGCTGCGCTGCAGACGCGCATGGGCCTGCAGGTGGCGCCGGAGACGTTCCTGCTCGGCGTCGTCAGCCGGTTGACCTCGCAGAAGGGGCTCGACCTGCTGCTGTCCTGCCTGCCGACCTTGACCAGTAGCGGCATCCAGCTGGCCCTGCTCGGCGACGGCGAGGCCGAGCTGCGCGACGCGTTCCGCGCCGCGGCCGCGAACGATCCCGGAAAGATCGGCGTCGTCATCGGCTACGACGAGGGCTTGGCGCATCTCATCCAGGCCGGCTGCGACGCGCTGGTCGTGCCGTCGCGGTTCGAGCCGTGCGGGCTGACACAGCTCTGCGCGTTGCGTTATGGCGCGCTGCCGATCGTCACTGCGGTGGGCGGTCTCGCCGACACCGTCATTGACGAGACGGAGGCCGGCGTCGCCGCGACCGGGTTCAAGTGCGCGTCCGTGACAGCGGAGGCGCTCGACCAGACCCTGCGCCGCGCCGCTGCGGCCTTCTACGCCGCGCGCAGCAACGCCTCGAATTGGACCCGCATGCAGCTCAACGCGATGCTGACCGACGTCTCCTGGCGCCACCGCGCCGGTCGTTATGCCGAACTCTACCGGCAGATCGTCGCGCAGCGGCGTCCGGCAGGCTGAGCGCCGCGGCGTGCGGGTCAGGACGCCTATGTCTCGATGAGAACCTTCAACGCATGGGTCTTGGCCGCGGCGCCGAACGTCTCGTAGGCATCGAGGATCTGATCAAGCCTGAAGCGGTGGGTGATCAGCCGCTTCGGCTCGAGCTTGCGCGACTGCACGGTCTTCAGCAGCATCGGCGTCGTCACGGTGTCCACCAGCCGTGTCGTGATCGCGATGTTGCGGTCCCACAGCTTCTCCAGATGCAGATCGGCCTTGACCCCGTGCACGCCGACATTGGCAATCACACCGCCGGGGGCGATGATGTCTTCGCAGGTGACGAACGTCGCGGGCACGCCGACCGCCTCGATCGCCGTGTCGACGCCGCGGCCGTTCGTCAGGGCCATGACCTTGTCGACCGCCTTGCCGTCGGTGTTGTTGATGACGCTGGTGGCGCCGAAGCGGGTGGCGACCTCGAGCCGGTTGTCGTCGAGGTCGATCATGATGATCTCGGCCGGCGAATAGAATTGTGCCGTCAGCAGCGCCGCCAATCCAATCGGACCGGTGCCGACGATCGCCACCGTCGAACCCGGCTCGACCTTGCCGTTGAGCACGCCGCATTCGAAACCGGTCGGGAGGATGTCGCTCAACATCACCAGCGCGTCCTCCTCGGTGCCCGCGGGCACGTGGTAGAGGCTGGTGTCGGCGTGAGGCGTCCGCACATACTCCGCCTGGGTGCCGTCGATCTTGTTGCCGAGGATCCAGCCGCCGTGGCGGCAGTGCGAATACATGCCGCGCCGGCAATAGTCGCACGTTCCACAGGCCGAAATGCAGGAAACGATGACGTGGTCGCCCGGCTTGAACGCGCGCACGGCGCTGCCGACCGCATCGACCACACCGACACCCTCGTGACCGAGAATGCGGCCCGGCGTACATGTCGGCACGTCACCCTTGAGAATATGAAGGTCGGTCCCGCAGATCGTCGTCTTCAGGATTTTGACCACCGCGTCGCCCGGCTCGATGACGGTCGGCTTCGGGCGCTCGTCCAGGGATTTCTTGCCGGGACCATGATAGACCAGGGCTTTCATGACTTACCTCCGCAGGTTTCTGCCCGGAGGATGGATGGCGCAAGAGAGGTCGCGCGCCGTTGAGGCGTATCAATCCTGACCAGAGTCCCTATCACTATCGTGTGTCCCGGGTGGCCAGGGCGAGATGCGGACGGCGGACGCGCGTCGCGCCTCCAATGCAGTCCAGCCCGGCTCAGATCACATGCGCATCGCTCTGGACGCATCGGCGCGGCTCGCGGATAGTCTCCCGGCTTCCTACCATTCCGCGTGAGATTTCATGACCGACAGCCAGCCTTCGTCCGTGTCCTTCGACCTGATCATCCGCGGCGGCACCGTCATCGACGGCACGCGTGCGCCACGCTTCGAGGCTGATATCGGCATCAAGGATGGCCGCATCGTCGCCATCGGCGGGTTTGACGGCCGGAAGGCCACGCGCGTGATCGACGCCACCGGCCTCATCGTTGCGCCGGGCTTCATCGACTCCCACACCCATGACGACAGCGCCGTGCTGGTCGATCCCGACATGACCTGCAAGGTCTCGCAGGGCGTGACCTCCGTCGTGACCGGCAATTGCGGCGTCAGCATCGCGCCGCTGAAGCCAGGCTCGCCGCGGCCGATGCCGCTCGGCTTGCTATCGCCAAGCGAGGGACAGGTGGTCGAGTATGCCGCGTTCGCCGACTACGTCGCCGCGTTGCGCGCGGCGCCGGCTGCGGTCAACGTCGCGCCGATGGTCGGCCACACCGCGCTGCGCGCCTCGGTCGTGAGCGATCTCGGCCGGGCCGCGACGGCAGACGAGATCGCCGAGATGCGCGCCCACGTGCAGGAGGCGCTCGATGCCGGCGCCATCGGCGTCTCGACAGGGACGTTCTATCCGCCGGCGGAGGCGGCGCCGACCGAGGAGATCATCGAGGTCTGCCGTCCGCTCACCGGCAGCGGCGGCGTGTATGCGACGCATATGCGCAACGAGGCGAACGAGGTCATCCAATCGCTGGAGGAAAGCTTCGCCATCGGCAAGGCGCTCGACGTCCAGGTCGTGATCTCGCATCACAAGGTGGTGGGCCCTGCCAATTTCGGCCGCACCAGGGAGACGCTGCCGCTGATCACCAAGGCGATGAGCTGCCAGTGCGTCGCGCTCGACTGCTATCCCTACAACGCCTCCTCGACCATGCTGCACACCGACCCGGCCAAGCTGCAGGTCAAGGTCGTCGTCGCGGCCTCCGGACCCCATCCGGAAGTGGCGGGGCGCGATCTCGCCGACATCGCCGCCGATTGGGGCGTCGACCGGCTCGAAGCCGCGAAGCGGCTGCAGCCGGCGTCGGCGATCTACTTCGCGATGGACGAGGCCGACGTGCAGACCATCCTCGCCTTCGAGCCGACCATGATCGGCTCCGACGGCCTGCCGTTCGGCGAGCGTCCGCATCCGCGGCTCTGGGGCACATTCCCGCGTGTGCTCGGCTACTACTGCCGCGAGCTCGAGCTGTTCCCGCTGGAAACCGCGGTGTGGAAGATGAGCGGGCTGACGGCGCGGAATTTCGGCATCAAGGGACGGGGCACGCTCGCGGTCGGCAACCATGCCGACATCACGGTGTTCGATGCCGCCAGCGTGCGCGACGGCGCGACCTATGATGCCCCCTGCGTGCCGGCCGCCGGCATCGAGGCCGTCATCGTCAATGGCGCGCTGACCTGGTGGCAGGGCGCGCATCAGAAGGCGCATGCGGGGCAGGTGATCACCCGCGGTACGCTGCAGTGAGCTACGCGGCCATCGCGCGCGCGAATTCCGGGTAGCATTCCGCGAGCTCGTCGCGGATCCGGCCGCGGATCAGCTCGACCGTGGCGCGATCAGGGCCGGCCGTCGGCGGTACCATTTCCGGGGAAGCGTAGTCGAACCCGGTTCGGTCGCGGACGTCCTCGGCCGTGTAGCCGGGATGCACCGAGCGCAGCCGGAAGCCGCCGCGCTCGCGGTCGAAATCGAACAGCGCCAGGTTGGTCAGCAGCGCATGCGGGCCGCCGCGCCGCTTCACCTCCGGCGTGGTCGCGGCGGCGCTGACGAAGTCCACCTTCGGCACCAGCACGCGCGGCGAATGCTCCTCGCGAAACAGGATCACCCGCGGGATCAGATGATAGAGATAGGCCGAGCCGAACGAGCCCGGCCAGCGCACGTCCATCCGCGGATAGTCGCCGGTGCCGACCAGGTTGATATTCCCGGCACCGTCGATCTGGCCGCCGCCGAGAAAGAACGCGTCGACGCGGCCCTGCGCGGCGCAGTCGAACAGCTCGACGCCGCCATTGGTGAAGAAATTGTGCCGGCTGGAGCCGAGGATCGAGATGCGGACCGGCGGCTTGCCCCTTTGCGCGTTGCGTGCGCGCAGCAGCATCGCGCCGGCCGCCGGGATCGGCGACGAGGCGCCGACGGCGACGTGGCGGACGCCGTCGAGCAGGTCGGCGATGACGGTGATCAGCAGTTCCTTGCGCGCGCGCTCGTCGTGCATGGTCATGCCACCTCCTTGCTGCGGCTCAGGAAGGCGGAAAGATAGGTGCGAAAGCCTTCGTCCGTACGCGCCATCGCGGCGTAGCGCGAAAGCTCCGCGCCATCGGTCTCGTATTCGTCCCACAGCGGCAGCGGCCAGGCGCCGTTCTCGGCGACCGCGATGGCATCGACATAGAGCGCCGGCAGTACGCCGGCGGCCGAGTCTTCGGTCGCCATCAGATCGCGATCGACGATGCGCTCGACGGTGACCAGCGTGCGCTTCGCCGCATAGGCCATGGTCGCCAGCTCACGGTAGCGGCCGATGCGGACGTTGCCGAAGCGGTCCGCCTCGGGCGCGTGGAACAGTGCCACGTCGGGCGTGATCGCCGGCACCACGACGACCTTGCCGGGCTCGCCGATTGGACTGTCGATCACCTTCCAGTCGGGGCGGACCCGCAACAGGTCGCTGCCGATGATGCCGGCGATCGGCATGAACGGCACGCCCTTCTGCCCGGCCAGCAGGCCGGCATGGATCGCAGGGCAGGTGGCGTCGCGCAAGATGATGCTGCCGTCGCGCACGGCCGCGACGAAGCGCGGTGCGCCGCCGGCCTCGCCGAGCGAGACGGCGCTGGTTTCCACCACCGTGGCCACGCCGGCGCCGATCAGCAGATCGGCCTGCAGGCCTGATATCGGTACGCAGACGAGATGCAGCCCGGTGAGGCCGGCCTCGATCATGGCCGCTGTTGCCGCCATCGAGACGCCGGCACGGTCGACCGGGATCGCGATCGATTGCCCCGATGCGATTGATGCGACGAGCGCCTCCAGGCCGACCATCTCCGTCATCGGCTTATCCTCCCGTTGTTGCTTGGCCGCCGAGTGTAGCGATGGGCCGCGGGTCTGTCAGTGCGCGTATGCGATCGTCGAGCCGCGGATGATGAGCTCCGGCGCCAGTACGATGTGGTCGGTCACGGCCTCGCGCCCGGCAAGGCGGTCGAGCAGCAGCCGCGCCGCGGCTTCGCCCATGTCGCGCTGGGCGATCCGCACCGTGGTCAGCGGCGGCGCGACCATGTCGACGAACGGCATGTCGTTGTGGCCGACCACGGAGACATCGCCGGGGCAGGCGAGGCCGCGCGCGGCGAGCGCGTCATAGACGCCGAGCGCCAGCAGGTCATTGGCGGCGACGATGGCGGTTGGGCGCGTCCGCCGCGCGAGCAGGCGCAGCGCAGCCTCGCGACCCGCAGCCCGCGTATAGGCTTCGACGGCTTCGACCGGCGCATGGCGGGCGGACAGTCCCGCAGCCGCGATGCTGGCCTCGAAGCCGGCGCGGCGGCGCGCGCCGGTCGAGATGTGCTGCGGGCCCGCGACGTGACCGATGCGGCGGTGGCCGAGCGCGACGAGATGCTGGACGGCGAGACGCATGCCGGCGGCATCGTCGCTGGCAGCCGACGGCAGCAGTCCGGCGGCATCGACGCGATTGACCAGCACAACAGGGAGCGCCGCGTCCAGGCAGTGCTTCACGACATCGTCGCGCAGGCTCACCGTCGCCAGCACCAGACCGTCGACGCCGCGGGCAATCAGCCGGTCGACCAGATCCTGCTCCGAGCCCTTGCTGCCGACGTCGACGACGATCGTCGCATAACCCTCGGCGTTGAGATGATCGGCGATGCCGGACAGCACGGGCGGGAAGCCGGGATCGGCGATATCGGGCGCGAGCACACCGATCAGGCCGCTGCGCCCGGTGCGCAGGCCCTTGGCGGCCATGTTCAGCCGATAGCCGAGCGCGTTGGCGGCGGCCTGGATCCGCTCCACGACATCGCCCGCCACCAGATGCTTCATGGCCGGGCTGAGCGCGCGCGACACCGTGGAGGGATGCACGTCGCAGCGCGCCGCGACATCCTTGATCGTCGGACGTGAGGACGCCGCTGCGCGCGGGCTCCTTGTCGATGGCGACGTCCTTTTCATCTCCGCTCCCTGATGCCGCAGCGCAACGACGTTTTGATCGCGCGGTACCTTGACACATTTTGCGTGCATGCAATAAACCCGGCTCTGCAATCGATTGCAATAGCACAATGGGAAACGCCCACATGACAGCCAGCGCGTTGAAGCCGCATCTGGTCAGCCCGGAGCATCTCGATCCGCATTGGCGCTGGGGGCGGGCGATTCCGTCGCATGGCCATGTCTCGGTGGATTTCGAGCGCCGCGTCGATTTCGACAGGTTGCGGCGCTACCGGCTGGCGCGGGCGCGCGCAGCGCTGAAGGCGTCGGGCTATGGTGCGCTGCTGCTGCTCGACGTCAACAACATTCGCTACGTGTCCGGCACCAAGATCGGCGAATGGGAGCGCGACAAGCTGTGCCGTTTCGCGCTGCTGGCCGGCGACGGCGAGCCGATCGTGTGGGATTTCGGTTCGGCAGCCGTCCACCATCGTCTGTTCTGCGACTGGCTGGCGCCTGAGAACTGCCGCGCCGGCATGCTCGGCATGCGCGGCACCGTGCCGCCGGCGGTCGGGCTGATGAAGGCGCATGCCGAGGAGGTGATGAGCCTTTTGCGCGCAGCCGGCGTTGCCGACATGCCGGTCGGCGTCGACCTCGCCGAGACCGCGATGTTCTTCGAGTTGCAGAAGGCCGGCATGAAGGTGGTCGACGGCCAGCAGGTCATGCTGGACGCGCGCGAGATCAAGAACATCGACGAGATCATGCTGTTGAATCAGGCCGCGGCCATGGTCGACGGTGTCTATCATTCGATCTACGAGCACCTGAAGCCGGGCGTGCGCGAGAACGACATCGTCGCGCTCGCCAACAAGATGCTCTACGAGATGGGCTCCGACGACGTCGAGGCGATCAATGCCATCTCCGGCGAGCGCTGCAATCCGCATCCGCACAATTTCACCGACCGCATCCTGCGTCCGGGCGACCAGGCGTTCTTCGACATCCTGCAGTCCTATCAGGGCTACCGGACCTGCTACTACCGCACCTTCAACGTCGGCCGCGCCACGCCGGCGCAGCACGATGCCTACAAGCAGTGCCGCGAATGGCTCGACAATGCGATCGCGCTGATCAAGCCGGGCGTCTCGACCGACACCGTCGCCAAGGTCTGGCCAAAGGCCGAGGAGTTCGGCTTTCCCTCGGAGATGGCGGCCTTCGGCTTGCAGTTCGGCCATGGACTTGGACTTGCGCTGCATGAGCGTCCGATCATCTCCCGGCTGGTCTCGCTGGACAATCCGATGGAGATCAAGACCGGCATGGTGTTCGCGCTCGAGACCTACTGTCCGGCGACCGACGGCTTCTCGGCTGCGCGGATCGAGGAGGAGGTCGTGGTCACCGACAAGGGCTGCCAGGTGATCACGCTGTTTCCTGCGGAAGAGCTGCCGATCGCCAACCGCTACTGAGCTGATGGGCAATGCGCCCAATAGAGCGATCTTTGTGATTTTCGTCATTGCGAGCGAAGCGACGTGTCCGCCGTAGCTCGAAGAGCGAAGGCGGAAGCAATCCAGGGCGGGAGTCGTGACTCTGGATTGCTTCGTCGCTTCGCTCCTCGCAATGACGAAGACTGTGATCAGTAACGAGGAGAGGACGATGACCGCGACGCATTCGCTCGGCTGGATCGGCATGGGGCGCATGGGCTATCCGATGGCTGAGCGCCTGCTCAAGGCCGGCCACAAGGTGTCGATCTACAATCGCACCCGCGCCAAGGCCGAGCCGCTGGCGGCGAAAGGCGGCGTCATCGTCGATCATCCCCGCGATCTCGCCGCGTGCGACATCGTGTTCACGATGGTGTCGACCGGCAAGGATCTCGAGCAGGTGTATTTCGGCGACCACGGCCTGGTGGCCGCAAGTTCTGGATCGCGTCCCCAGATCCTGGTGGACTGCTCCTCGATCGGTATCGAGCAGTCGGAGGCGATCGCCGCCAAGCTGAATCAGCTCGGTTGCGAGTTCGTTCGCGCGCCGGTGTCCGGCAATGGCAAATGCGTCAAGGCCGGCAAGCTGTCGTCGGTCGTCTCCGGCCCCAAGGCCGCGTTCGATACGATCGAGCCGTATCTCGCCAAGATCGCCGTCTCCGGCGTGTCCTATGTCGGCGAGGGCGAGCTCGCGCGCATCTGCAAGATCGCGCACAACGTGTTCCTCGGCGTCGTGATCCAGAACCTCGCCGAGATCACCATCCTGGCGCAGAAGGCCGGCGTGCCGCGCCATGCCTTTCTCAACTTCATGAATGCCAGCGTGATGGGCTCGACCTTCACGAAGTACAAGAGCAACGCGCTGGTCAATCTCGATTGGACCACGACCTTCACGCCGCCGCTCTTGCGCAAGGATCTCGATCTCGGCCTGTCGGCGGCGCGCCAGCTCGACGTCGCCATGCCGGTGACGGCGGCGACGCGCGAGGCGCTGCAGGCCCATGTCGGCGCCGCCTCGCTGCAATCGGACCCGGCCGCTTATCTGGAGAAGGATTTTGCGGCGCTGCTGGAGACGGTGGCGCTCGCCGCCGGTCTCAAGCTGCAGCCGGAAAACGTGCCGATGCCGACCGGGCTGGAAACCGAGGGCTAAGCAGGCGCAGGGGTCGTGAGGGCCCGCCAGCGCGTGTCGCGCGCCGACGGCCGGCGGTGCAGGCGGGTGTCGAGCACCTCGCGGGCCTGGGTCAGCGCGCCGCTGCGGATCAGGGACAGGATGTAGGTGTCCTCGATCACCTCGCGCTGGGCGTGGCTGCCGCCGATGCGGGCGAGGTCGCCGATGACAGGGGTGAGCTCACGCGCGCAGGCGCGCCAATTCTCTTCGGCGAAGGCGCGCAGCGCCCGCAGCATGTGCGGCACGATGCGGCCCGCCGGCAGCGTGCCTTCGGTCTGCCGCCGCTCGATCGCGGCGAGACGGCCCTTGAGCGCCGCGGTATCATCGGTGGCCGTAGCGATCATCACCAGGTGCATCTCGATGAAGGCGAGCGTCGAGCCCGTGAAACGGGGGCTGGCATAGGCCGCCACCTCGGCCCAAGCGCCACTCGGCACGGTGTAGTTCTCCGCCAGCAGTCGCCACAGCAGCGAGGCGCAGTCCGACAGCGTGTTGAGCGGCGGCGCGGTGTCCATCGTCGGTACCAGCACGTCGGTGTAGACTTTGAGTGCCCCGGCGGCATCGCCGCGGTCCAGGGCGCCGAGCGCCTGGTGCCAGCAGATATGACCGTGCAGCATCCCGGTGCGATCGTAGTCGCCGATCCACCCCTCGACGAGCGCATCGGCCTCGTCCAGCGCACCAGCCTCGAACATCGCATGAAGCAGCGCATGCACGGCATAAGCGTTGTGCCGGCGCAACGCGAAGCTGCGCTCGGTGACGGCGCGTCCCTGCGCGATATCACCGGCCTCGGTGAGCGCCCAGCCGTGGTTCGATAGGAACCACCAGTCCTCGCCATAGGCGGCGGCAAACCGGTCGCACAGCTCGCGTCGGGCGGCGTCGTGATCTCTGCGACCGGAAAAGGCCAGCAGGCCGAAGGCGCCGAGCGGCAGCGCCATGATCATGGCGTCACGCGGCCAGCTTTCCAGATGGGCCAAGGTCGCGTCGAGCGCGTCGGTGCCGCGGCCCTCGATGGCGAGCACCAGGGTCGCGACATGGCTCTGCTCGCGCGGCGTGCCGCGCCTGGCGACGAGGTCGCGGGCGCGCTTGATCGTCTGCAGCGCCGCCTCGCGCTGCATATAGATGGCATGAATGCGCGCGCGGGCGGCGTGCGCCAGCGCGAAATCCGGATCGAGCATGATCGCCCGCTCGAACGCATCTGCCGCGCTGGGCCAGAAGGCGAGCAGCAGGTCGACGCCCTCGCGATAGGCCGCGGCCGCATCAGTGGAGGCGGTCGACAGGGGCAGGCCGTAGCGATCCTCCTCCATCTCAGCCCACCCGCGGCCTGCGGCCCTCGATCGGATAGGCCGGATCGTTGTAGCCGGGCGTCGAAGCGTGACCGGTCACGACCAGCCGGTCGATCAGCGCCTCGTCGTCGGCGGCGAAGGGATAGTCGAGCGCGCGGATGTAGTCGTCCCATTGCGCCTCGGTGCGCGGACCCGCGATCACCGAGCTGATGAAGGCGGAGTTGAGCACCCAGGACACGGCGAACTGCCCCGGCGTGAAGCCCTTCGTCTCGGCGTGGCGCTTGATCTCCTGCGCCAGCTTCAGCGATTCGGGCCGCCACTCGGTCTGCATCATCCTGGTGTCGTTGCGGCCGGCGCGGGTCTCCTTGTCCGGCGGCGCATCGGGGCTGTACTTGCCGGTGAGCACGCCGCGCGCCAGCGGGCTGTAAGGCACGACGCCGAGGCCGTAATAGCCGCAGGCCGGCAAGTGCTCGACCTCGGGCATCCGGTTCATCGCGTTGTAGTAGGGCTGGCTGACGACAGGACGGTCAATGCCCATGCCGTCGCAGAGATTGCAGATCTCGGCGAGCCGCCAGGCGCGGTAGTTGGAGACGCCGAAATACCGGATCTTGCCGGCGCGCATGAGGTCGCCAACGGCGCGCACGGTCTCCTCCAGCGGCGTCGCGTGGTCCTCCTTGTGCAAATAGTAGATGTCGATATGCCCGGTGCCGAGCCGCCGCAGGCTTTCGTCCGCGGCCTGCATTACCCAGCGCCGCGACAGGCCGGCGCGGTTCGGATCGTCGCCCATCGGGTTGGCGAGCTTGGTGGCGACGATCCAGCGGTCGCGCTCGCGCGCGATGGTGCGGCCGACCACCTCCTCCGACGCGCCCTTGTTGTAGGCATCCGCAGTGTCGATGAAGTTGACGCCGGCGTCACGCGCCTTGGCGATGATGCGGGCCGATGTCGGCTCGTCGGTGGGACCTCCGAACATCATCGTGCCCAGGCAGATCGGCGACACTTTCAGGCCGGAACGGCCGAGCTGGCGATATTGCATTCTTGCCTCATTTCCAAACCATCACCGCCCGCGGACGGAGTGGATACGATAGCTCTCTCTGCGCGTCATTGCGAGCCACCGGGTCCGCGCGGATGCGCGGCCCGATGACAGGCTCCGCGAAGCAATCCAGAGCCGGGGCGGGACTCTGGATTGCTTCCGCCTTCGCCCGATCGGCTTCGGCGGACGCGTCGTCGCTGCGCTCCTCGCAATGACGGCGGAGAGAGTAGGGCTCTCACTCGCTTTTCAGGATCTTGAACACGCCCGACGCCATCGCGATCACGCGATGCCCGGCCGTCACCTCGGTGGTGATGAACACCAGGCTGCGGGTGATCCGCACCACATGCGGCCGCGACACCAGGGTCTCGCCGATCTTGCCGGACTCGACGAAATGCGTGTCGAACTGGATCGTCGCCATGTGCTCCTTGCCCGCGGCATGGCGGGCCATCATGCCGCAACTGCGGTCCGCCAGCGTCATGATCACGCCGCCCTGGACCAGGCCGCGGCGGTTGTGATGCTTGTCCTCGGTGACGATGGCGTATTCATGGGCGCCGTCGACGACGCGCTGCCACAGCGGGCCGATCAGGTGCAGGAAGCCCGAGGTGTCGACGATCTCCCAGCCGTCGGACGTCATCCTGGCCGCGGCTGATTTCGTCATCGCTGAAGACCTTTCCTGTCGCGCCCGAAATCCGGCTCGCAGATCGTTTCATCCGTCGCTGGCCTGGTGTAGTCAAGCTGCATGCCCATGCCGTTCGACGATGCCACGAGGCGGAAAATCGCAGGCTGCTGTGCCGGTTTCGTGCGGCTGGAGGCGACTGCGGGGGCGGCCTCGCTGAAGCGCGCGGCGGTGGTGATCGCGCTGGCGCCCCACCACGAGACCGGCAACACGGCGCTGCTGCTCACGCTGCGTGCTGCAGGGCTGCGCAGCCATGGCGGGCAATGGGCGCTGCCGGGCGGACGCTGCGATGCCGGCGAGACGACGGTCGAGGCCGCCCTCCGCGAGCTCGCGGAAGAGCTTGGGCTGAGCCTGGCGCCGGATGCGGTGCTGGGCATGCTCGACGACTATCCGACACGGTCGGGCTATCTGATTACCCCCGTCGTCGTATGGGCGGCCAATGGCCGCACGCTGCGGCCGAATCCGGACGAGGTCGCGTCGGTGCACCGGATCGGCCTCGACGCGATCACGGCGGATGACGCGTTCGATTTCACCGCGATCCCCGAGAGCACGCGGCGCGTCATCCGGTTTCACGCCCGCGAGGGCCTCATTCACGCACCCACCGCGGCGCTGATCTATCAGTTCCGGGAGGTGCTGTCCGGCCGCGACACCCGGGTGCATGAGCTGGAACAGCCGGTGTTTGCCTGGAAGTAGCCGCCGTTTCGGCTACAAGGGCGGCATGCTTCATCAGCCGATTCGCACGCTTGTCCTGATTGTCGCTTGCGCCGTGTCCGGCGCGCCGCCTCTGCTGGCCGCGGAACCCGGCTCACCGGTCGCCCCGCGCGAAGCTTTGGCGCAGATGGCATCGCCCGCCGCGATTGCGGAGTATCGGCGCAAACTCGCCGAATATCAGCAGGCGCGTGCGGAGTTCGACCAGGAGGCGGGCGCCTATTGGAAGGCGATCGCCGACAAGCGCCGGGCGCGCAATGCCAAGCGCCGCGATCGTCAGCCGATCGGGCTCGACGACTATGTGCTGGAGCAGCCGCCGGTCTACACCGGGCCGAAGCGGCCGGTGAATCCCGAGCCGGAACCTGAGGGCGAGCCGCGCGAGCGCAAATACATCCCGGTGGTCGCCGACCTCGTGAAGGCGGCACAGGAGCATTTCCAATGGTCGCCGCAGCGCCCCGCCAGCGACATCGATTTCAAGCGCGCCTATGCGCGCTTCGCCGCGGCGTCGGGACTGACTCGCGAGCAGGCGGTGCGCGTCTATGCCTTCGAGACCGGCGGCAACGGCAAGCACGATTCGCAATCGGGCTTCAAGGGCAACCGCGCGATCTCGACGGCGATCGGCTACAATCAGCTCTTGACCACCAACAGCGTCGAGCTGCTGGCCGAGCAGGGTCCGCTGTTCATCCGCCTGCTCGGCGAACGCGTGGCCCGGACGTCCGGCCCGGTCCGCGGCGCGATGGAGCACAAGCTCGCGGTCCTGAAGAAGATGGTCGCAATCGCGCGCTCCGTACCGGACGACTGGTCGGCGCATGAGAAGATCGGCAACACGCCGCAGGGCTGGGCCATGCACGCGATGGTGCTCGACATCGACGTCGGGCCGATGCTGCAGACGCACAAGCTCCTGACGTCGGTGCTGTTCGCACGCGCCAAGGGCTACACGAGGCCGCTTTCGGCCGCCGAGCTCGAAATGATGAATCTCACCGGCGACGGCACGGGCTTCGACATGGTGACGATGCCGCTCGAGATGCGCGATCAGGTTCCGACCGCCAACTTCTTCCAGCGCGGCGGCTATGAGCGCAATCCGGTCGCCGTTCGCCACAACACCGTGGCGAAGCTGCTTGCGGTGACGGATTCCAGGATGGACTCGCTCAGCAGCCTGCCCGGCGCCAAGGAGCTGGCGGCCGCGTTCTGAGGCTGCGCGCGCTCGCCTCTACTCATCCGCGCCGAACGAGAAGCTGCCGTCGCCGTCGAGATAGGGGGCGGTCCGCATGTAGAGCTGACCGTTCTGGCCGACGAAGAACAGCGTGCCCTTCGGCACCTTCTTGGCACCCTTGAGCAGCATGTCGGCGTTCTTGGTGCCCATCTTGTAGGCGAGCGTCTTGCCGTCCTTGCCATAGGCGTAACCCATGTCGGGCTTCAGCTCCCACGGCTCCGGCGGTGCGGCGCAGCTCACGCTGGTCAGTGCGCCGAGCGCCCCCAGGGCGATCAGGGCTTTCAGAAACGGGCTCTTCATGTCCTCCTCCAATCGATGTCGTCTCGAACAAATCGCGAACGCGTTGGCATCATCGTGGCCCCGTCGCAGCGCGGTGATCGTTGGCGGATTTTCCATTCGCCGATCTCGCGATTATCCTGCAGCGTGGTTTAGAAACATAGGCCAAGAAAACACTTTGGGGATGATTCGGATGAGCCTCGTCACGAAGATCGGTTGGGTTGCGGCGTTGTCGCTGGTGACGTTGGCATCCGCCCGGGCCGACGACTTCAAGCTGTCCAACAACCAGCGCATCGCCTGCAGCCGCGGTCTCTCCGCCGGCAAGCTCAATACGGCCGTTTGCAAGTCCTACGCCTACCTCTTCAACGTGAAGACCTCGGAATATTTCCGCTGCCAGGTCTCACTGTCGCTGACCCGGGACAACAAGGAGGTCATCAACGTCCAGACCGACGGCGGCTGCACCAGGAAGCCGCGCGTGTTCGACACCGATTCCAAATACGAGTTCGATGCCACCGAGACCGAGCCGGCGAACACCAACTCCTTCTTCGGCAATGGCGGCTATTCGATCTGGGTGGCGGATACGACCCAGCAGAAAGTGCGCGGCTGCATGACGATCTCGTCCGGGCTCGGCTCGGATATCTCCAAGTGCGTCGACATGACGTTCCAATGAGCGGCGGCCTTGCGAGGGAGGCAGCCCGCCGCTCTGGGCTGCACCTGCGGTTCAAGCTGGTGCTACTGTCAATGTAAGATTGAACGCGGGGGCGCATCGGTCCCGGCCTCGCGCCGTGGGAGCGGGAGAGGCTGGTGCGCCAGTCTTTCGGATGGGTTGACCCCGCGCCCGCAGCCGTCCAATTTGCGGCAAAATCAATGGGAGGATCCATGCGTTTCTCGAAAATCTCTGGCACTGCAACCGGTTTCATTCTGGCGGCCGCCTGCATGCTCGCGGCGCCGGCGGCGCAGGCACAGAGCTTCATCAACGTGCTCACCGGCGGCACGTCGGGCGTCTACTATCCGCTCGGCGTCGCCATCGGGAAGATCTACGGCGACAAGATCCCCAATGTGAAAACCCAGGTGCAGGCGACCAAGGCCTCGGTCGAGAACCTGATCCTGCTGCAGCAGGGACGCGGCGAGCTCGCCTTCGCGCTCGGCGACTCCCTGAAGGCCGCCTGGAACGGCGAGGAGGAGGCCGGTTTCAAGACCAAGCTGGACAAGCTGCGCACCATCGGCGCGATCTATCCGAACTACATCCAGATCGTCGCGACGGCCGAATCCGGCATCAAGACGCTGGCGGACCTCAAGGGCAAGAGCCTGTCGGTCGGCGCGCCGAAGTCCGGCACCGAGCTCAACTCGCGCGCGATCCTCGCCGCTGCCGGCATGAGCTACAAGGATCTCGGCAAGGTGGAGTATCTGCCCTTCGCTGAATCCGTCGACCTGATGAAGAACCGGCAGCTCGGCGCCACCTTGCAGTCGGCTGGCCTCGGCGTCGCATCGTTGAAGGATCTGTCGACCTCGTCGCCGATCACCGTGGTGTCGGTGCCGAAGGAGGTCGTCGACAAGATCGGGCCCCCGTTCGTCGCGGCGACCATCCCGGCCAACACCTATACCGGCCAGGACAAGGACGTGCCGACCGCAGCGGTGATCAACTATCTCGTCACCAGCTCGGCGGTATCAGACGATCTCGCCTATCAGATGACCAAGCTGATCTTCGAGTCGCTGCCGGAACTCGCCAATGCGCATGCGGCCGGCAAGGAGATCAAGCTGGAGACGGCGGCGCAGGACAGCCCGGTGCCGCTGCATCCGGGTGCGATCCGCTACTACAAGGAGAAGGGCATCCTGAAATAAGGATGCTGCTCGCGCGGCCTGCCTTGCAGGCCGGGTCATTCGCAACCGCCTGCGCGGGAAACCTTTCGCGCAGTCTTGTCGTTCAGCTGATTGCGGCCATGGTCAGCAGCGCCTGGGGGGATGATGACGATCGAAGCCGTTAACATGGAAACGCCGGTCAAGGTCGAGTTCGACAATTTCGAGCACGGCTTTCCGGAGGGCTTCGGTCCCGGCCGCTGGGGCTATCTGGCCTACGGCATCGGTCTCGCGTTCGCGGTGTTCCAGCTCTACGTCGCCGCCTTCAACTATCTGCCGAGCCAGGTCGTGCGCGGCGTCCATGTCGGCTTCCTGCTGCTGCTCACCTTCGGCCTGATCGGCAACTTCACCGCCAGGACCGATGCGGGACGGATCGCGGGCTGGACCGTCGGCGCCATCGGCTTCCTCTGCGGCCTCTATCAGTGGATCTTCTACGCCGACCTGATCGCGCGCGATGGCGATCCGACCCGCGTCGATCTCGTGGTCGGAACCCTGCTGGCGGTCCTGATCTTCGAGGGCACGCGCCGGCTGATGGGACTCGCGCTGCCGCTGATGTGCGGCGCCTGCCTGTTGTACTGGTTCTTCGGCCAGTATCTGCCGGCGCCGCTCAACCATCGCGGTTATGATTTCGATCAGATCGTCACGCATCTGTCGTTTGGCACCGAGGGCTTCTACGGCGTGCCGATCTACGTCTCGGCGACCTACATCTTCCTGTTCATCCTGTTCGGCTCGTTCCTCGAGCATGCCGGCATGATCCAGCTGTTCACCGACGTCTCGCTCGGCCTGTTCGGTCGCACCCGCGGCGGTCCGGCCAAGGTCGCGGTATTCGCCTCGGGCATGATGGGCACGATCTCGGGCTCGGGCGTCGCCAATGTCGTCACCGTCGGCCAGTTCACGATTCCGCTGATGATCCGGTTCGGCTACCGCCGCGCCTTTGCGGCCGGCGTCGAAGCCACCGCGTCGATGGGCGGCCAGATCATGCCGCCCGTGATGGGCGCCGTCGCCTTCATCATGGCCGAGACGCTGGGCGTCGACTACTCGGTGATCGTCAAGGCCGCCGTGATCCCGGCGATCCTGTATTTCGCCTCGGCGTTCTGGATGGTGCACCTGGAGGCCGGCAAGCACGGCCTGACCGGCATGAAGCCGTCGGAGATCCCGAGCGCCTGGAAGGCGCTGGTGGCGCGCTGGTATCTCGTGCTGCCGCTCGCCGCGCTGGTCTACATGCTGTTCGAGGGCTTCACGCCGCTGTATGCGGGCTCGATGGGACTCGCGCTGACGGTGGCGCTGATCCTGGGCACCTCGATCACCATGGGCTTCTCCAACCAGGTGCTGCGCTACGTCTTCTGGATCGGGCTCGCGCTCGTCGTCGGCGCGCTGTCGCGCAACGGCCTGCAGATCATTCCCGTCGCCTCCGTCGTCGTCGCGCTCATCGTCATCACCGGCTTCGTGCGCGGCGGCATGGGCACCTTGCACGCCTGCCGCGATTCTCTGGCGGAAAGTGCGAAGTCGGCGCTGACCGTCGGCATGGCCTGCGCGATCGTCGGCGTCATCATCGGCATGATGACGCAGACCGGCGTCGGCTCGATCTTCGGCGGCTGGGTGATCGGCCTCGGCAAGACCAGCCTGTTCGCGGCGCTGATCATGACCATGCTGCTGTCGATCCTGCTCGGCACCGGCATCCCGACCATCCCGACCTACATCATCACCGCGGCGCTCGCAGCCCCCGCGCTCGCCAAGCTGGGCGTGCCGCTGATCGCGAGTCACATGTTTGCGTTCTACTACGGCATCATGGCCGACCTTTCGCCACCGGTTGCGCTGGCCGCGCTGGCCGCCGCCCCGATCGCCAAGGAGAATCCCGACAAGATCGGGTGGGAGGCGATGCGGATCGCGCTCGCCGGCTATGTCATTCCGTTTCTGTTCGTCTACTCGCCCGCGCTGATGCTGCAGCCAGGTGACCCGATGGAGGCGCAACTCGGCTTCATCGGCGCGGTGACGTATGCTTCCGTCAAGGCGCTGATCTCGATCGGCTTGTTCGGCATGGTGGCGATCGGCTTCCTGTACGTGCGCATGACCCTGGTCGAGCGCCTGCTGGCGTTTGTCGCGTCGGTCTGCCTGCTCGGCGAATTTCCCTACAGCGACATGCTGGGATTTGCACTGGCGGTGGTGATCGTGGCGTGGCAGTGGCGGCAGCGGCCGCCGGCTGCCGTGGCGGCCTCCGCTTGAGCCTCTGCCTCGCGTCATCGGGTGTGGTGAAGGCGCTGGCCCTCGCCGGCTTCACCTTGGCCTGGACCCACTCGGTCGAGAAGACCGCGTGGCAGGAGGACTGGCGCGTCACGCCTGACGGTCTCGAACTGGTGCAGGCCCGCGTCAAGGGCTCCGGCGCCGGCATGGAGCCGCCGCCGGAGGCACGGCTGGTCGATGGCTGGTTCCAATGGCAGGCCCAGCGGGGTCCGCTGTCGCGGATCGTGCTCGCCAATTCCGGCGCGGCCGGCGAGTGGCGCATCTGCGCGGACGGGCAATGCCGGACGCTGTCGGACATCTTCGGCCATGACATCGGCGCCGCGACGATCACGATGAGCGCCTGTACCGAATAACGAACAAACGACGGGAGAACGCGATGGATCGTCTCAGGGGCAAGGTGGCGCTGGTGGTCGGTGCGGGCTCGATCGGGCCGGGCTGGGGCAACGGCAAGGCCACGGCCGTGACCTTTGCGCGGCAGGGCGCCAAGGTGTTCTGCGTCGACCGCAACAAGGACGCCGCCGCGGAGACGGCCTCGATCATTTCAGGCGAAGGCGGGCAGGCCGAGGCGTTCACCGCCGATGTCTCGAAGGCCGTCGAGGTCGAGGCGATGGTGAAGGCTTGCGTTGCCGCCTATGGCCGCATCGACGTGCTCGACAACAATGTCGGCATTGCCGAGATGGGCAGCGTGGTCGATGTCGATGAAGCGGAATGGGACCGCGTGTTCGCGGTCAACCTGAAGAGCGCCTATCTCGCCATGAAGCACGTCATTCCAGTGATGATCGGGCAGGGCGGCGGCTCCATCATCAACATCTCCTCAGTGGCCTCGATCCGCCAGGTCGGCATTTCCTATGTCAGCTATGGCGCCAGCAAGGCGGCGATGAACCAGATGACACGTACGACCGCGGTCGAGTTCGCGCCGAAGCACGTCCGCGTCAATGCGATCCTGCCTGGGCTGATGAAGACGCCGATGGTCGAGCACTCCGCGGGGCTGGCCGCGAGCTACGCCAAGGGCGATGTCGAGGAGATGTGGAAGAAGCGGGATGCGCAGGTGCCGATGGGACATATGGGCGACGCCTTCGACGTCGCCAATGCCGCCTTGTTCCTCGCCTCCGACGAGTCGCGCTATGTCACCGGCACCATGCTTGTGGTCGATGGCGGACTGACCTGCAGAAGCTAACTCTCTCTGCGTCATTGCGAGCGAAGCGAAGCAATCCAGGGCCGAGCAAGGACTCTGGATTGCTTCGTCGCCTGCGGCTCCTCGCAATGACGAGGTGCGATACACTGCGCGATTATTGCGCCATTGCCAGCATGCTGCCGCCGATCGCGTGCCACGCCGACGTCACGCTGATCGGCCAGTTCAGCAGCTTCACGGCGATCAGCGCGAGTCCGCCATAGATGTAGACCGGGTGGACGCGTCCGAACGTGCGGCGGTCGTGGATGATCGCGACGACGAGCAGCAGGTAGGCGACGAAGGCCGGCGGGATCGTCACGAACACCGGCGGCGGGCCGAGCGGACCGGGGGGCGCCAGGAATGTCAGGAACCAGCGCGCCACGGCGGCGTCCAGCAGCGAGATGCCGGCGAGCAGCATCAGCCGCTTGTGGGTTTCCGGCCGGCGCAGATGGATAACCGCGAGCGTAAAGACCACGGCAAAGAAGGCGATGCCGCTGAGCGGCACGATGGCGAAGGCGATGCCCTCGTTGGCCTGCCCCATCGCCGCGGAACGCTTCATCGCCTCGATAGCAACGAGGAAGCCAAAGATCGTCATCGCCGTGGCGAGCGATACGCCGAAGATGCCGAACGAGCGGTGCCACGCCGTGCGTCCGGATGCGGCAAGCCAGCTCTGCAGCGCGAAATACAAGGTCCAGGTGAAGAACAGGAAGCCGTGGAAATGAATCACGGGCGCGCCGGAGAATGAGCCGCGGGCCAGTGGCAGCCAGTAGGTCGGCGCGAAGCCGATGATCGCAATGGCCATGCAGGCCAGAGCCATGTTGAAATAGAAATAGCGCGCAGGGGACTCAACGACGCCGCGTGCGCGCGAATTGTCGGTCAGAATAGTCATGCGGTTGTGTCTGCGGGAACCGCAACAGGTTCAAATGACGATCGAGGACGTCGCCGGGGCGCGCATCCACAACATCTTGAAGGGAATGCGCGGCACGATCACGCGCATTTCAGCCGGGGGCCGCGATCAGCTCGCGAGCCCCATTCGCAAGGGTTGCCTTCTGCAGGAAAGGACTGTCGCACCGCTGCTGCCGCTGTATAGTTGAAGTCGCCGCAGAGGCGGTTACGCCCCGCGCGCCGTGCCGGATCGCCCACCACCTGAGAGAGCCATCTGCCTTGACCTCATCCGCCTCCTCATGGGTTGCAGCCGGTCGCCGGGATGGGCTGCTGCGCCTTGCCGCGCTGGTCACGCTCGGATGGCTGGCTTCGACCCAGGCCCATGCGGTCGGCGCGGCCGAGCCTGGCAAGGAGCCGGCGGTGGATGCCGGTGCCTGCATGGCGGCCTCGGAGGCGCGCGATGGCGACAAGGTGCTGACCGAATGCGGCGCCGTGATCGACAATCCCAAGGCCGCGAGGGCCGATCGCATCAACGCACTGATCGCGCGCGCCTCGATCTTCATCACCAGGGGTGAGATCGATCGCGCCATCGCCGATTACGGCGTCACCTTGCAGCTCAACCCGACGCTCGCCAGCATCTTCAATGCACGCGGCGAACTGCATCGCAAGAAGGGCGACCGTCCGAAGGCGCTGGCCGATTTCGCCGCGGCGCTGCGGCTCAATCCGGATCACGCCAGCGCCCGCAGCAACTATCACGCGCTCGCAGTGGAGCTCGAGCGCATGGGCGCGCAGATGGCCGTCGCGGGCCGGCCGAGCTTCAATTGCTCCGCGGCGCGGCGCGCCGTGGAAAAGGCGATCTGCGCCGATCCGGAGCTCGCCAATCTCGATCGCGAGATCGATGGCGCGCAGGCCCGCGTCGTTCGCGAGGCGGCCGGCCCCGCCGCGGCACGCGCCCTGCAGCGCGAACAGGACGCGTTCATCGCGCGGCGCAACGCCGGCTTTGGCAGGCCCGGCTACGATCTCAAAAAGGCGATGCAGGACCGCCTGCGGCGGCTGAACGGCGTCGACGGCTATTGATCATCGGCGTGGCCGCTTGAACCGGGTTCCGGCCGGAGACGACAACGGGGGAGATCAGCGTCTCAACCCGCAACAGTCGAAATTCCGAGCCCACGCCGATGCACGCTTTCATCCATTCGATTTCATCCCGCTCATCCTACCTCGCGCTGCGTCTTGCGGCCGGCCTCGTCCTTGGCCTCGGGGCCCAGCCTGCATTCGCCGCGGACCCCGAATGCGCTTTGGGCAGCAAGGCGCCACCGTCCGAACTCATTGCCGCCTGCTCGACCGCAATCCAGCAGGCATCGAATTCGCCCAAGGATCAATCCATCGCCCTGGTCGCCCGCGCCGACGCCCGTGCCCGCACCTCGGGCGGCATGACCCAGGCCCTGAAGGACCTCGACCGTGCCATCGCGCTCGACGGCAAGAATGCGCGCGCCTACCGGCTGCGTGGCGACCTGATGCGCGAGGCCGGTGGCGATGCCGGCAAGGCGGCGGCCGATCTGAGCATGGCGATCTCGCTCGATCCGAATGACGCCGAAGCCTATGAGCTGCGTGGCGTTGTCTATACCGAGCAGCGCCGTCTCGATCGCGCTCTGGCCGACTACGGCCAGGCGATCCGGCTGAAGCGCGACTTCGCGCAGGCCTATGCCGACCGCGGCGTCGCCTTCTACCTGCGCGGCGACAATGAGAAGGCGGTGCGCGACTATGACGAGGCGATCCGGCTCGACCCCGAACGTCCCCGCACTTTCACCAACCGTGCCGCCGCCTACAAGAAGCTCGGCCAGATGGACAAGGCGCTGGCCGATGACGACGAGGCGATCCGGCGCGATCCGAAGGTGTCGGAATATTACGACAATCGCGGCCTCACCTACGCCGCCATGAAGGAGTACGACAAGGCGATCGCCGATTATGACCAGGCGATCCGGATGGAGCAGCGGGCGAATTTCCTCACCAATCGCGGCGATTCCCATCAGTTCAAGAACGAGCTCGGCGCGGCCCTCGGCGACTACGACGCTGCGCTGCGGATCGATCCGAATTTCGCGCTCGCCTACAACAACCGTGCGGTGCTGTACAAGAAGATGGGCGAACGCGCCAAGGCGCTGGCGGATTACGAGGCGGCGCTGCGGCTGGATCCCGGCAACGACAATGCCATCGCCGGCCGGCGCGTCATGCTGGCCGAGATCAAGACGTTCGGCGCCGAGCCGCCGCGCCCGTTGAATGCGCCTTCGGAGCGCAGCGGGCCGTCGTTCGAATGCACCACCGCCGTGCGCGAGGTCGAGAAGGTCATCTGTGCCGACCCGCAGCTGTCGGTGCTGGACCTCGGCATCGCCGAGAGCTACGCTCGCCGGCTCAAATCGTCCCGTGGTCGCCTTGCGGCCGAACTGCGCAGCGCACAGCGTGACTTCATCGCCGAACGGAATGCCCGGTTCGGCAAGCCCGGCTACGACCTTCGTCTAGCCCTGCAGCGACGTTTGGACATGCTGCGCGACGCAGGGCATTGATCCGCCCGGGAAAGTGACCGGACTCCAGGTTGCGCCTGATCTGGATCAATTCATGACGGCTTGAACTGTCGCTTTGTCCCGTGACAATACTCGGGAATAAACACAGATCTTGGGGAAACGTCATGAGCGCTGCGAGCCGCTATCACGAGGTCCATGCACGGTCGCTGCAGGACCCGGAAGGGTTCTGGGCCGAGGCCGCCCGCGCGATCGACTGGATCGAGCCGGCCAAGACCATCTTCGATCCCGCGATGGGCGCCTATGGCCGCTGGTTTGCCGGGGCCGTCGTCAACACCTGCTACAATGCGCTCGACCGTCACGTCGCCGCAGGCCGCGGCGATCAGCTGGCGCTGATCCACGATTCGCCGCTCACCGGCTCGGTCACGAAGCTCACTTATGCCGACATGCTGAAGGAGGTGCAGACGCTCGCCGCGATCATGCAGGATTTCGGCGTGGCCAAGGGCGACCGCGTCATCCTCTATATGCCGATGGTGCCGGAGGCCATGGTGGCGATGCTCGCCTGCGCGCGCATCGGCGCGGTGCATTCGGTGGTGTTCGGCGGCTTCGCCGCCAAGGAGCTCGCCACCCGCATCGACGACGCCACGCCGAAGCTCGTGCTGTCGGCGAGCTGCGGCATCGAGCCCGGCCGCATCGTGCAGTACAAGCCGCTGCTCGACCAGGCGATCGAGCTCGCCGACAAGAGGCCCAAGGCCTGCATCGTCCTGCAGCGTCCCGAGCATGTCTGCGAGCTCAAGCCCGGCCGCGACTACGACTGGGCGGCGCTGCGCAAATCCGCGCTCGCCAATGGCAAGCTGGCACCATGCGTGCCGGTGCTGGCGACCGATCCGCTCTACATCCTCTACACGTCCGGCACGACCGGCAAGCCGAAGGGCGTGGTGCGGGACAATGGCGGGCACCTCGTCGCGCTGAAATGGTCGATGGAGAATCTCTACGGCATCAAGCCGGGTGAGGTCTGGTGGTGCGCCTCCGACATCGGCTGGGTGGTCGGCCACAGCTACATCATCTACGGCCCGCTGATCCATGGCGCGACCTCGGTGATGTATGAGGGCAAGCCGGTCGGAACGCCCGATGCCGGCGCGTTCTGGCGCGTCATCAGCGATCACAAGGCGGTCGCTCTGTTCACCGCGCCCACGGCATTCCGCGCCATCCGCAAGGAGGATCCGGAAGGCACTTTCCTGCGCAAATATGATCTATCGCATTTCCGCACCCTGTTCCTGGCCGGCGAGCGCGCCGATCCGCCGACGGTGGAATGGGCCGAGCAGCAATTGAAGGTGCCGGTGATCGACCACTGGTGGCAGACCGAGACCGGCTGGTGCATCGCCGGCAATCCGGTGGGCATCGGGCTATTGCCGGTCAAGCACGGCTCGCCGACGGTTCCTATGCCGGGCTACCAGGTCGACATCGTCGACGAAGCCGCCAAGCCCGTGCCCGCCAACACGATGGGCTCGATCGTGATCAAGCTGCCGATGCCGCCGGGCTGCCTGCCGACCTTGTGGCAGCAGGAGGAGCGCTTCAAGGAATCCTATCTCAGCGAATTCCCCGGCTACTACAAGACCTCCGATGCCGGCTACAAGGACGAGGACGGCTATATCTTCGTGATGGGCCGCACCGACGATATCATCAATGTCGCCGGCCACAGGCTGTCGACCGGCGGCATGGAAGAGATATTGGCGTCGCATCCCGACGTCGCGGAATGCGCCGTGCTCGGCATCAAGGATGCGATCAAGGGCGAGGTGCCCTGCGGCTTCATCGTGCTCAAGGCCGGCGTCTCGCGCAGCCCGTCGCAGATCGAAAAGGAGATCGTGGCGCTGGTGCGCGACAAGCTCGGACCGGTCGCCGCGTTCAAGCTCGCCATCACCGTCGGCCGGCTGCCGAAGACGCGCTCCGGCAAGATCCTGCGCGGCACGATCAAGAAGATCGCCGACGGCGAGCAATGGAGCATGCCGGCCACGATCGAGGATCCCAAGGTGCTCGAGGAAATCGGCGAGGCACTGAAGAGCCGGGTGTAGCGTCACGCTGCTCAGGTTACCGGGCGGCGCGGGTCACTCTCAAGCCTCTCCATGAACACGCAAACAGCGTGTTCATGGTCCCGTATGCAGCGGCCGCTCCGTCGCTTGCCCCTCATGGTGAGGAGCGCCGACAGGCGCGTCTCGAACCATGAGGCTGCAGTGGGGGCCTCGCCTTCGAGACGCCCGCCTCTGGCGGGCTCCTCAGGGTGAGGAGCACAAGTTGCACTCGAACACGGCTCTGCCCTGGAGCATCATGAGGCGTCGACATCCGCGCCCTCGGGCTTGACCCGGGCGCCCATTGTCGTCAAGCAACGGGCCGGACCGCCCGATTGACGAGAATGGAACGTTCGATGCGACAGACCTCCGCCCGCCTGGCCCTGGTGCTGATGGCCGTGCTTTCGCTCTCGGCCTGCGCCTCGCGCAACCAGGGTCCTGCGGTGGCGCTCGGCAATGACGATGATGATGCGGTCTGTCAGGCCGGCGGCAAGGTCGCGCCGGGCTCCGCCGAATATGTCGCCTGCCGCAAGGACCGCGACGTGCAGCGGCAGCGCGCCGAGGCGCGTGCCGACCGCCGGCAGCGCGATCTCGGCGAATACATGATGAACCACCCCGACCGGCCCTGAGCGCCAGTGCAAGCGCCTCTCATGGCGCGTGACTTCGATGCAACAGTTGCGTGACATCGGCGCTGCAACAATGCCGATTGATTAAGATCAAATCCAACTCCATGGCGTCCCTGCCACATCTGTGACCGCAAGGCGCGGCCGTGCCCGCGCAGATGTTGCTCAAGGGTGGCTATGGGGATCTCGATGAACAGGATGTTGAAACTCTCGTCGTCGCTGCTGGTGCTGGCGGCGATCTGCGGAGCCATGGGCTCGGCGCAAGCAGCCGACCTGCAGGCGGCGCCGGTCTACACCAAGGCGCCGGTGGTCGAGGCGTGGAATCCGTGGATGCTCCGTGTCCGCGCGCTGGGCGTGCTGCCGGATGCCGGCGGCTCCACCGTGAACGTGACCGGCGTGCCGGCGCTGTCGTCGCCGAATTCCGGCCTGTCGATCTCCAACTCGGTCGTGCCCGAGCTCGACATCAGCTACTTCTTCACCAGGAACATCGCGGCCGAGCTGATCCTCGGCGTCACCCGGCATTCCATCGGCGGCACCGGTTCGCTCGACGGTCTCAACATGGGCAAGGCTTGGCTGCTGCCGCCGACGCTGACCCTGCAATATCACTTCACCGATTTCGGCGCCTTCAAACCCTATGTCGGCGCGGGCGTGAACTACACGGTCTTCTTCAACCAGAGCGCCGCAAACCAGGTGTGGAACGGCCTTGCCGTCACCAACCTGCACATCTCCAACCAGTGGGGCGCCGCGGTCCAGTTCGGCTTCGACTACATGCTCGACAGGCACTGGGGCCTGAACGTCGACGTGAAGAAGCTGTGGCTGCAGCCGAACTACTCGGCGACCGTCAACGGCGCAATTCCGGTCACCGGCCGCGCCAACATCGATCCGTGGCTGGTCGGCGTCGGCGTCACCTACAAGTTCTGATTTGTCGCGTTCCTCCCAAGACTGCATGGCGCCGGCATCCCCGGCGCCATTTTTTTGGGGGAGAATTGCTGCTGGCTAGTTTTGAGTTTGGCTGGAGCTCACGCCTCCCCCACCGCTGTCGTCCCGGCCTTGAGCCGGGACCCATACGCCGCGGCGGGAATGAAGGACGAGGCGCTTAGCCACGACCGGCTTGGGCCGTTCCGCAAGCCTGTGGTTATGGGTCCCCGCGTTCGCGGGGACGACACCGATGATTGTGGCAGGCGCTGTTGATGGCCGATAGAGATGGACGCCGCGCGTCCTACTCTTCGTCCTCGTCCTGCTTCTTGCCGCCGATGGTCTTGAGCTTGGCGAACACGGCGTCGACGTTGAGATCGTCCTCGTCGCGGCCCGCCGGCTCGTACTCGTCCTTGCGGGTGGTCTCGGAGGCCGGCAGCAGGGTGGCGCCGCTGTAATTGGCGTCGAGCGGCTTTTCCTTGGCGGCGCGCTGGACCTCGAAGTCGAGCTCGATCTGCGAGCACAGGCCGAGCGTCACCGGATCCATCGGCGTCAGCGTCTGCGCGTTCCAATGGGTGCGGTCGCGCACGCTGGCGATCGTGGTCTTGGTGGTGCCGACCAGGCGCATGATCTGGGCGTCCTTGAGCTCGGGATGGTTCCGCACCAGCCAGAGGATGGCGCTCGGGCGCTCGTGGCGGCGCGACACCGGGGTGTAGCGGGGGCCCTTGCGCTTGGGCTGCGGCGGCAGCACCACCTTGCTCTCCTGCAACCGCAGGCGGTAGTTCGGGTCGCGCTCGGCCTTCTCGATCTCCTCGCGGGTGAGCTGCCCGGTCGAGATCGGATCCATGCCCTTGATGCCCTGGGCGGCGTCCCCGTCGGCGATGGCGCGCACCTCGAGCGGGTGCATCTTGGTAAAATCGGCGACCTGGTCGAAGGTCAACGCAGTATTGTCGACCAGCCACACGGCAGTTGCCTTCGGCATCAGCGGGGCGTTGCTCATGGCAAATCTCCTTTGTGCTCCGCCCCGGCCCTGGGAGGCGAAACCTGTGGTCATCGGCGATGACGGGAATTGGCCCTATATAAGCCGTCCCGGGGGCGGGGCGCAATGGCCTGGAGAAAACGGCCTTGACAGCGCTCGAAAGCAGTCCCAAGTCCTACCCAAACGAGTGTCAGACCCAAGCTCTTCGCGTATCGACCGCCCCCGCTTGCCGGCCCGGGGGTCCGTGGTCGCCGAAACCAGCCCGCACAGATCAGCTCAGACCAGCCCCATGGCAGCCAAACCAGACCTCAAAATCGTGCTTTGCTCGCCGCGCGGCTTCTGCGCCGGCGTGGTGCGCGCCATCGACACCGTGGAACGGGCGCTCGCCATCTATGGCGCCCCGGTCTATGTCCGCCACGAGATCGTGCACAACAAATACGTCGTCGACAGCCTGAAGACCAAGGGCGCCATCTTCGTCGAGGAGCTGGCGGAGATTCCCGACAGTACCAACGCACCGGTGGTCTTTTCGGCGCATGGCGTGCCGAAGTCGGTTCCCGCCGAGGCCCAGGCGCGCAATTTCTTCTCCCTGGACGCGACCTGCCCGCTGGTGACCAAGGTCCACCGCGAGGCCGCGATCCATTTCAAGCGCGGCCGCGAGATCCTGCTGATCGGCCATTCGCACCATCCGGAGGTGGTCGGCACGGTCGGCCAGCTTCCGGCCGGCGCCGTGACCCTGATCGAGACCGCCGAGGACGCGGCGACCTTCACCCCGAAGGACCCGGACAACCTCGCCTTTGTCACCCAGACCACGCTGTCGATCGACGACACCAAGGACATCGTCGCGATCCTCAAGGGCCGGTTCCCGAACATCTCGGGCCCGCACAAGGAGGACATCTGCTACGCCACCACCAACCGCCAGCTGGCGGTCAAGAAGGTGGCCCCGGTGGTCGACGCGCTGATCGTGGTCGGTGCGCCGAACTCGTCGAACTCGCAGCGCCTGCGCGAGGTCGCCGAGCGCGAGGGCTGCCCGATTGCGGTGCTGGCGCAGCGTGCCTCGGACATCGACTGGGCGCGCTTCGAGGGCATCAAGAGCCTGGGCATCACCGCCGGTGCCTCGGCGCCGGAGGTGATCGTCGAGGAGATCATGGGTGCCTTTGCCGAGCGCTACGTGCTGCATGTCGAGACGGTGTCGGCGGCCGAGGAGAACGAGTTCTTCCCGCTGCCGCGCTCGCTGCGTCCGGAAGCGGCCGCCGAGTAAGCCGGCCGCTTGTTTTCCGCCCTCGGCGGCCTCTCGGCCTTGAACCCGGCGCCGGCATGCGCGATGAAGGGCGCAACGGGCCTGTCCGGTGATGAAGTTCGCATCGGAGAGGCGGGGGCAGGCGAACTTCGACAACTGGGATAGCGCATGGCGGTCTATACCGACGTCGCCGCCGACGAGCTTGCGGACTTCCTCAAGACCTACGACATCGGCGAATTGCTGTCCTACAAGGGCATCGCCGAAGGGGTCGAAAACTCCAACTTCCTGCTCCACACCACCAAGGGCTCCTACATCCTCACGCTGTACGAGAAGCGCGTGGCGGTGGACGACCTGCCGTATTTTCTGGGACTGATGGCGCATCTGGCCGAGCGCGGCGTGAGCTGTCCGCAGCCGGCGCGCAATCGGGACGGCGCGGTGTATTCGAGCCTGTCCGGCCGGCCCGCGGCGATCATCAACTTCCTGGAAGGCATGTGGCCGCGCAAGCCGAACGTCACCCACTGCGCCGGGGTCGGTGCGGCGCTGGCGCAGATGCACCTCGCCGGACGCGACTTTCCGCTGGTGCGCAAGAATCCGCTCTCGGTGTCCGGCTGGCGCTCGCTGTTCGCCCAGGCGGGCGACCGCGCCGACACGGTGCAGGCCGGCCTCTCCGCGCTGCTGTCGACCGAGCTCGATCATCTCTCGCGCGCATGGCCGACGGATCTGCCGGAGGGCGTCATCCATGCCGACCTGTTTCCGGACAACGTGTTCTTCCTCGGCGACAAGCTCTCGGGGCTGATCGACTTCCCGTTCTCCTGCAACGACATTCTGGCGTATGACGTCGCGATCTGTCTCAACGCCTGGTGCTTCGAGTCCGATCATTCGCTGAACGTCACCAAGGCGCGCGCCTTCTTCAACGCCTATGGCCGCGTCCGGCCGCTGTCGGAGGCGGAGCTGGAGGCGCTGCCGCTGCTGGCACGAGGCGCGGCGATCCGCTTCCTGCTGACGCGGCTGGTGGACTGGCTCAACGTGCCGCCGGGCGCGCTGGTCAAGCCGAAGGATCCGCTGGAATACGCCCGCAAGCTGCGCTTCCACCAGGCGGTGACCAGCGTGCGCGACTACGGCATCGGTGGAGCAGTGGCGTGAGCGAGCATCCGGTCGTCAGCATCTACACCGACGGCGCCTGCTCGGGGAATCCCGGGCCCGGCGGCTGGGGTGCGATCCTGCGCTTCGGCGACAAGGAGAAGGAGCTCAAGGGCGGCGAGCCGCACACCACCAACAACCGCATGGAGTTGATGGCCGCCATCTCGGCGCTGGAAGCGCTGAAGAAGTCGTGCCAGGTCGAGCTCTACACCGACAGCCAATATGTCCGGCAGGGCATCACCGGCTGGATCCATGGCTGGAAACGCAACGGCTGGAAGACCGCCGACAAGAAGCCGGTCAAGAACGCCGAGCTGTGGCAGCGGCTCGACGCCGCGCTGAAGCCGCACAAGGTCAACTGGCACTGGGTCAAGGGCCATGCGGGGCACGCCGAGAACGAGCGCGCCGACCAGCTCGCGCGCGATGGGGTGGCGATGGCGCGGATGCAGAAGAACGTGCGAGGCTGACCCGATCGCCACGGTCGATCGTCATCGATCGTGGCGTCGCCTTCTCGTCACGTCCCTCCGAGTGGGCTGCGCTCGATGGCGAAATCGTCAAGCAAGGGGGAGCTGCGGCCTCCGATCAGCGTCGCGACGAGCTCCGAGGCGAGGTAGCTGAACGTGATTCCATTGCCGCCATATCCGTAGGCGCCGTATACGTTCTTATAGCCCGGGACGACGCCGATCAGAGGCAGCCCGTCATCGGTCGTGTCGAATGTTCCGGACCATTGATAGTCGGTATCGAGAATAGCGTGCGGCCATAGGGCCGAGAGTTCTGCAGCCAGGCGCCGCGACTTCTCCGGGATGGCATGGTCACGAGCGTCCGGCTCGATGAGCTCGTCGTCGTCCTCGCCTCCGAAGATGATCCGCCCGTCCGGTGTGGTGCGGGCATAGTGATAGTCGTCGCTGGCCTCCCAGATCAGAACCTCGTCCTTCCAGAGATTCTGCGGCTGGGGCACGGTGGCAATGGCCCAGCTCGACGTCACGCGATGGATCGTCGGCTTGACGATTCGGGGGATCGCGTAGCCGGTTGCCAGCACGACGTGACGAGCCTCGATCTCGTGACCGTCGTCGAGGCCGACGGTCACCCTTGCTTTCCCGCAGTCGAAGAAGACGGCATTGCCTTGAACAAGGTGTGCGCCTCGCGACCGCGCCAGGGACAGCAGGCCGCCTGCCAACTGCACCGGGTCAGCGTCGGCGGCACCGGGGGACAGGATCGCGCCCGCTCGGGCGAAGCCGAAATTGTCGAGGAGAGTGCGGTGATCAAGGAAGATGCCGGGCAGCCCGGCTCGGGTGCGTTGCGCGAGCTCGTCACGCAAAACCCTCGAGTCGTCATCGCGCGCAAGATAGAGCGACTGGCGGGCCCGCAATTCACCGGGCAGCGTCCGCTCCGAGATCTGGCGCTTCAATTCCGTCACCGCGCGCAGGCTGGCCTGATAGCATCGCGCGGCGCGGTCGAAGCCGATCAGCGACCCAAGCTGCCCGAGTGGTCGATCGATTTCCCACAGCAGCATGGCGGTGCTGGCGGCCGTGCTGCCGCGGCAGGGCTGCTCGCGATCAATCAGGACGACGTCGTGCCCTTCGCGGGTGAGCCGTTCAGCCATCATCGCGCCGGTAATTCCGGCGCCGACGATCAGGACGTCGCAGCGAAAACTCGCGACACCGGCCGCCGTCGAAAACGACGGTACATCCGGCCAGGGCGGCCTGACGCTCCGGACGTCGTCCTGCTGCATTTGTTGCGGCTGATCGTTGAAGATGTCGACCTCCCGGCGAACTGAGGAACCGGCCTCTCTAACGCCGTCATGCAACTTCGGTTCGGCGCAAAATGTCTTCGCGAGGTCACTTCCGAGGCGGTCCATTGCGCGGCCTTTCCCCGGTCGACGGCCGAGCGTGGAGGGCCGGGCTGGGACGTCGACAGCGCGCAAAAAGCAAGGGCCGGGAGAGATTCCCCCGGCCCTTCGCCGCATATCCTGGACTTATCCGTTGGAGTCGGCCGCTCCTAGCGCCTTGACGGTCGAATCCGGATCGAGCCGTCCAGCGCGCCTGATCGCCGTCACAGCTGCCCGAGCAGCGTGTCGCCGCCGGAGACCTCGACCTTGCCCGGGGCGGCTTCGAGGTTCAGCTTGGTGACCGTGCCGTCCTCGACCAGCATCGAGTAGCGCTTCGAGCGGATGCCGAGGCCGGCGCCGGAGGCGTCGAGCTCCATGCCGATCGCCTTGGTGAACTCGGCATTGCCGTCGGCCAGGAACACGGCCTCGTCGCGCTGGTCGGTGTCGCGCTTCCAGGCGTTCATCACGAAGGCGTCGTTGACCGAGACGATCGCGATGGTGTCGACGCCCTTGTCCTTCATCGCATAGGCGTTGAGGAAGATGCTGGGCAGATGCATCTTGTGGCAGGTGCCGGTGTAGGCGCCGGGCACCGCGAACAGCGCGACCTTCTTGCCCTTGAAGATGTCGTCGGTGGTTTTGACCTGCGGGCCTTCGCCGGTCATGACGCGGAATTGGGCCTGCGGCAGCTTATCGCCAACCTTTATGGTCATTCGAGTTACTCCTTCCCCTGGATGTGTCTTGGATCTGTCTTGCGCGGTGCGCGCTACACTATTCGGCAGGCCGGAAACGGCAACGGCCCGCCGCGATCACGACTCCGTCATCGCACAACGCTGCCGCCCCGCCAACGGATCAGGCCGCCGCTGCCGGCTTCTTCTTCTCGTCGCGCAGCTCCCGGCGCAGGATCTTGCCGACATTGGTCTTCGGCAGCTCGGTCCTGAACTCGATCTGCTTCGGCACCTTGTAGTTCGTGAGCTGCTCGTGGCAGTGCTTGATGATGTCCTCGGAGGTGAGGTTGGGGTCCTTCTTCACCACGAACGCCTTGACGACCTCGCCGGTCTTCTCGTCCGGCAACCCGATCACGGCGGTCTCCAGCACGCCCGGATGGGTCGCGATGACCTCCTCGACCTCGTTCGGATAGACGTTGAAGCCGGAGACGAGGATCATGTCCTTCTTGCGGTCCACGATCTTGACCGAGCCGTCCGTGGCCATGACGCCGACGTCTCCGGTGCGGAAGAAGCCGTCCGCCGTCATCACCTTGGCGGTCTCGTCGGGACGATTCCAGTAGCCTGCCATCACCTGCGGGCCCTTGGCGCAGATTTCGCCGGGTTGTCCCAGCGGCACCTCGTTGCCGTCATCGTCGCGGATCGACAGCCAGGTCGACGGCAACGGCAGGCCGATGGTGCCGGTGAACTCCGTCGAGGTCGGCACGTTGCAGGTCAGCACCGGCGCGGTCTCCGACAGGCCGTAGCCCTCGGCGATGCTGCAGCCCGTCACCTGCTTCCACTGCTCGGCGACCGGGCGCTGCACGGCCATGCCGCCGCCGTTGGAGACCTTGAGCTTGGAGAAGTCGATCTTCTTGAAGTCAGGATGATGCAGCAGGCCGTTGTAGAGCGTGTTGACGGCCGGGAAGGTGTTGACCTGATACTTCATCAGCTCCTTGATGAAGCCGGGAATGTCGCGGGGATTGGGGATCAGCAGATTGGCGCCGCCGGCGCGCACTGCGAGCAGGAAGCAGCAGGTCAGCGCGAAGATGTGGTAGAGCGGCAGCGCGCAGACGATCAGCAGCTGATCGACATGCGGCGGCCGGTCCATGACCGGCTGCAGCCAGGCGTCGTTCTGCAGCACGTTGGCGACGACGTTGCGGTGGAGCAAGGTGGCGCCCTTGGAGACGCCGGTGGTGCCGCCGGTATATTGCAGGAAGGCGACGTCGTCGGGGCCGATGGCGGGCTTCTGGAAGCGCTTGCCGCGGCCGGCGGCGAGCGCATCGTTGAACGGCACGGCGCCCGGCAGCGAGAACGCCGGCACCATCTTCTTGAGGCGGCGGACGACGAGGTTGACGATCACGCCCTTGAAGCCGAGCAGGTCGCCCATGCTGGCGACGACGATGTGTTTGACCTGGGTGTGTCCCACCACCTGCTGCACGGTGTGGGCGAAATTCTCCAGCACGATGATCGCCTCGGCGCCGGAATCCTTGAGCTGGTGCTCGAGCTCGCGCGGCGTGTAGAGCGGGTTGACGTTGACGACGGCGTAGCCCGCGCGCAGCACCGCGGAGATCGCGATCGGATATTGCAGCACGTTCGGCATCATCAGTGCGACGCGCGCACCCTTCGCCAGACCCAGGCCCTGCAGATAGGCGCCCATCGCGACCGACATCTCGTCGAGCTCGCGATAGCTGATCGCCTTGTCCATGCAGATGAAGGCGCGGCGATCGGCGAATTTCTTGAAGCTCTCTTCCAGCAGGTCGACGAGCGACGGGTATTTGCCCGGATCGATATCGGCGGGAACGCCGGCCGGATAGTGCTTGAGCCAGATGCGCTCCATGACCCTTCCTCTCTGATCGTCTCTTGTTCGTATATCGGCAGCCGCCTCTCCGGGGCCGGCGGCGCCAATATCGAATTTCCGGCCGTTCAAGGCAAGCGGCCGGCGCGTCGATGAAAGGGGAGGTACAGGCAGTCCGGGCCGAGGGCCCGCGCCAGTTGCCGGCTGCGTCAGCATGCGCCGCGCGGGATCAGCCGTCCTTCGGCGCGGGCTTGCCGTCCGTCTTCGGCTTTGCGGCGGCCTTGGGCTTGGCGGGCTTGGGCGCGTCGGAGCCGGCTTTTTCCGCCGGTTTTCCGCCGGCTTCGTGCTTGGCGGCGACGTGGCGTGCCGCGCCCGGCTTGGCGTTCGACGGCTTGGCATCCGACGGCTTGGCCGCGGCCTTCGCATCCGCATCGGTCTTGGCGGCGGTCCGGGTCGCCGGCTTGGCATCCTTGCGGGCGGCGGCATGCGCCTTCTTGCCGCGGTGCCTGGCCGGGGTCTGCGCGTCGGCATCGGCGGCGACAGCTGCGATCAGCGCCGCGCCGGTGCGCGTCGGGCCGGTGTAGACCACGACCGGCTCGGACGGAGCGGGGGCCGCCGCCAGCAACTCGGACGGCTTCATGGACTGCGCCTGCAGGCCGGCGAGCAGGGTGCCGCCGGTCGCCTCGCCGTCCGCGCCGGCAACGGTGTCCTCGTCCTCGTCGCTGGCCGGCCGGTGGCGGCGGCCGTTGCACATGTCGTCGCGCAGGTTGGGCGGCGTCGCGTCGACCGGGGCCAACTGATCGACCGTGCCGAGCGGCGACTTCAGCCAGCTCAGCTGGTTGCCGTTGAAGCCGCGGTCGAGCATCTGGATCGCGCGCACGGCGCGCATCTGTCCCGAGGAGGCGCCGAGCACCACCGCGATCAGGCGCTTGCCGTTGCGGGTCGCCGAGGCCACCAGATTGTAGCCCGAGGCGCAGATGAAACCGGTCTTGAAACCGTCGGCGCCGGGATAGCGCCCGATCAGCTTGTTGAAGTTCTGCACCACGCGGCGGCCGTAGCGGATCGACGGGATGTGGACGAAGTATTCGTACTCGGGAAGATCGCGGATGATGGCGCGCGCCAGGATCGCGAGATCACGCGCCGAGGTGATCTGGCCGTCGGCAGGCAGTCCGTTCGGATTGACGTAGCTAGTCTGCGTCATGCCGAGCTTGCGGGCGGTGTCGTTCATCATCGCCGAGAAGCCGTCGATGGAGCCGCCGACGCCCTCGGCGAGCACCACCGCCATGTCGTTGGCGGACTTCACCAGCATCATCTTGAGCGCGTTGTCGACGGTGAGCTGCGTGCCCGGCCGGTAGCCCATCTTCGACGGCGACTGCGAAGCCGCGGTCGGCGAGACCGTGAACAGCGTGTCGAGCGTGATCCTGCCCTCCTTGACCGCCTTCAAGGTGACATAGGCGGTCATCAGCTTGGTGACTGATGCTGGGTACCAGGGATAGGTCGCGTTCTGCGCTTCCAGCACCTTGCCGGTGTCGGCTTCGACGAGCAGCAGCGCCTCGGCATGGGCCCAGCGCGGCGCGAGCACGAGAGCGGCAGCGAGAACGATGATCTTGATCGGGGAATAGCGGAACAACAGGCGAAGCGTCTGCACTGGTCAGATCCGGTCCTTTGAGACCCGCCTCGCGCGGCGAGGTGGGCAAACGGGCTTTCGGGTTTCAAGCGTGTCCGGTGCCGCTTCGGTTGCGGCAGGTCGCGAACCTATACCGGCTCGACGCTGGCGAACAGAGCCCAGCCATTCAATTCCACGATGAAAGCGTCCCGCGATCAGGCCTTGACGGTGGTGCCGTCGCTGTCCGGCGCGACAAGCGACGCGCGTGCGTTCTCCTGCACCATGAACTGGGCCCTCGCGAGTTCCGCGAAATGGCCGCCCTTGGCAACGAGTTCATCGAACGTTCCGCTTTCGATCACGCGCCCGTTCTCGAACACCAGGATTCTCGTTGCATTGCGAATCGTCGAGAGCCGGTGTGCGATCACGAAGGTCGTGCGCCCCTTCATCACCTCGTCGAGCGCCGCGTTGAGCTTGGCCTCGGTGACGGCATCGAGCGCGGAGGTCGCCTCGTCGAGAATCAGGATCGGAGGATCCTTCAAGAGGGCACGCGCGATCGAGAGCCGCTGGCGCTCGCCACCGGACAGCATGCGGCCGCGTTCGCCGGCGTTGGTATCGAAGCCCTGGTCGGCACGATCGATGAAGTCGAGCGCCTGGGCGCGCGCGGCGGCGGTGCGCAGCTCCTCGTCGGTCGCGTCCGGCTTGCCGACCAAAAGGTTCTCGCGGATCGAGCGATTGAACAGCAGCGCCTCCTGGAACACGACGCCGATGTTCCTGCGCAGTGCCGCGAGCTTCAATCCGCGGACGTCCATGCCGTCGATCCTGATGAAGCCGGATTGCGGATCGAAGGCGCGATGCAAGAGTGCAATCGCGGTCGACTTGCCGGCGCCGGTCGGTCCGACCAGCGCGATGGTCTGGCCGGGCAGCGCGGTGAAGGTGAGGTCCTCCACCGCCGGACGCTTGCCGTCATAGGAGAACGAGACGTCGTTGAATTCGACCAGGCCCGAGAGCCGGCCGACCTCGATCGCGTCGGGGCGGTCGCGCACGGCCGGCACCGCATCGAGCACGGTGAAGAACTCGGCCAGCCGCGGCGCCTCCATGAACACGTTGTTGATGAAGGACACGACCTGCTCGAGCTTCTGGATCAGCATGGTCGCGAACGACACGAACATCACGATCTCGCCCACGGACGTCAGTCCGGCCTGATGCAGGGCGATGCCCAGCGTGAAGATCGCGAGCACGGTGATGGTGGTCGAGGCACGCGTGATGACCGTCACCAGCGCCCACCAGCCGAGCACCGGCATCTGCACCGACAGCAATTGTCCGGCCACGGTGCGCAGGCCCTGCACCTCGGCATCGATGCGCACGAAGCTCTGCACCAGCGCGACGTTGCCGAGCGCGTCGGAGGCACGCGCCGACAGGTCGCTGTAATGCTCCTCGACCTCGCTCTGCATGCCGTAGGTCTTGCGTACGACCAGGGTCGTCAGCACGGTGAACACCACGCACAGCACGAACAAGAGGATCGCGAGCCGCCAGTTCAGATAGAGCGACAGCGGCAGCAGCACCAGCACCGACATGATCGCGGCGAAGTGCTCGCGGAAGAACGACAGCCACAGCTTCCACAGCGCGTCGGTGCCGTTGATCATCACCTTCATCAGCCGGCCGGAATGGGTGCCGGAATGGAACGTCAGCGGTAGCTGCAAGATGTGCTCGAAATAGCTCGTCAGCACCGCATGGCGCTGCCGGTGCGCCAGCCGGTCGGCCTGCAGCGCGACCCAGGCGCTGGCCAGTATCGTGAACAGCCCGAATCCGGCCCAGGCCGCGAGCAGCGGCCAGGCGGTGCTGGTCGAGGCGTTGCCCGAGAGCGAGTCGACAATGCGTCCGAACAGCACCGGCTCGGCGAACTGCGCCACCGCCAGCGCCAGGTTGGCGATCGCGAGAAACCAGCCGAGCCGCGCCTCCTTTCCGAGCAGATGGAGCACGCGGGCATAGATGCGGAGCAGGGACATGGGCGGGGCGCTTCGTGTCGGCAGTTGGAATCAGCGCTGGGCGCGCGGCGCCATGTTAGCAAGGGAACGGCCGCCGCGGCGAGCGCTCAGTTGACCAGCCGGCTGTCGGCGGGCGGCAGGAAGCTGTCGTCGAAGATGTCGGCGGGTTGCGGACGCTTGTGGTGGAATTTGCCGTCCTCGGCGAGTTGGTCGAGGGCCCGCTCGAACCGGGCGGGATCGATGCCGCCGATGCCATCGCGGCGGACGTCCGGCGTCAGCACGTTGTCGACGAGCACGCTCTGCAGCCGCTGCAGCTCGAGCTCGCGGGAGCCGTCATCCATCCGGCCCACCACGTCGGCGATCGCGCCGGCAGGGTCCTTGATGGCAAGCTGGAGGCCCGACGTCAGCGCGCGCAGGAAGCCCTTCACGGCAGCCGGCTGCTTGGCCGCAAAGCCGGGATTGACGATCACCGCATGGCCATAGGCCTCGCAGCCATAATCAGCGAAGCGCAGCACCGCGAGATCGGCGGCGGGCACGCCGCGGTCGCGCAGATTGATCGCCGAGAGATACGAGAAGCCGCTGACGGCATCGACCTGGCCGGCCGACAGGATCGGCTCGCGCACGGCCGCGCCGACGCGCGACAGCTTGATGGTCTCGGGCCTGAGATGGTTGTGCCTCACGACCGCCGGCCACAGCCGGATCGAGAGGTCGCCCTCGGCGACGCCGAGCGTTTTGCCTTCGATGTCGCCGAGCCCGTTGATGCCGCGACTCCTGCGCGCGATGATCGCGTAAGGCGCCCTGTTGAACAGCACGAACACGGCCTTGACCGGCTGGCTGTTCGACGCGTCGCGATAGCGGATCAGCTCGTTGATGTCGGCGAGCGCCATGTCGGCCTCGCCGGAAGCGACCCGCGCGATCGCATCGGGAGAGCCCTTGGCCGTGGTGATGGTGACCGTCACGCTTTCGGTGGCAAACAGCCCGCGGCTGGCGGCGAGGACCAGGGGCGCCATGCTGCCATCGAGCGGCCGATCCAGCGCGAACATGACGGCGACCGGACGTTTCGGCTCCTCCGCCGCAGCTTCCTGTCGCGACAGGCATGAGGGCACGACGACGACGGCGAGGAACGCCAAAGCAAGCAGGGTGAGGGATCGTCGCATGCGCATCATGTCACGCCGGTATTCGCAGGCCGTACCGGTCTTGTCACGCCGGTATTCTAATCAGTTCGCCGGCCGTCGCGGGATCGAGCCGCGGGATCGTCATGTCAATTTCGTGACAACGTCGCTTTCTCGCTGCCCGCTCGGGGCCGGCGGTGCCTGATCATGTCGGATCGAATGTGAATGGTCCATGAGCAAGGCCTGCGGCGATTTGCGGCTTCGACTCCGGGTTTCGCGAGGGGAACTGTGGGCGCAGTTCGCGAGTTGATACGCGAGATTGGATCGTACGGAGAAAACATATGATCGCACAGCGCGGAAGTTTTTCCCGCTTTGGCCGTGCTACCGTCCTGGCGACGGTGGCCGCGGTGACTTTGACGGCCGTGCAGCCGACACTCGCCTTTGCCGGCTCCGCGCCGGCCGAGAAGGGCGTCGTCGCCAAGACGGCCAATGATGGCGGCCTGACCGATGTCAGCGCGCGCCGGCGCCACTATCGCGGCAATGGCGGTGCGGCGGCTGCGGCTGCCTTTGCCGGCATCGTCGGCACCGGCCTCGCCATCGCGGCGGCGCAGAACCGCCGTTCCTACTACGAGGACAATTATTACTATGGCCGGCCGGCCTATTACGGCTACGGGCCGCGCTATCAGTATTACGGCGGCGGCCCCTATTACGGTGGCGGCTATCATCATCACCCGCATTGGTGATGTGAGATCGGATGAGACGATCCGCCGGCCCCGTGCCGGCGGATTTTTTCTTGCCTGCTGCGAACGTTAATATGCGGGCCATCGATTTTAACTAGTGTGGCGAGATGACTGATTCGATCGATCGGCTCTATCGCGCTGTCCTGGCGGCCAGGGATCTCGACCCCGCGCGATCGCGCACGGCCAAGCTGATGCAGCAGGGCACGGCCAAGATGGCCAAGAAGCTCGCCGAAGAGGCGATCGAGGTCGCGATCGATGCCGTCGGCGGCGACGCCCAGGCCGTGGTGCGCGAAAGCGCCGACCTGATCTACAATCTGGCCGTGCTGTGGGCCGAGCTCGATGTCCAGCCCGAGGACGTCTGGCGCGAGATGGAACGGCGCGAGCTGATGCTCGGCATCGCCGAGAAGCTGCCGAAATCGCCCGCGAAGGTCGCCAAGGCCGCGCCCGGACGGGTGGCGGGGCGACCGATCGTCGCGGCCGACCGGACGATCCGCAAGCGGCACTAGTGTGGCGGTCCGATTCGGACCGGCATATGGGCCATGGACAAATCCTGCCCGGTTTGCTTCATCGCCACCATGCTCAGACGGATCTACGACTGGTGTATCGACGCCGCCCACAAGCCGCATGCCATGTGGATCATGGCCGCGGTCGCCTTCGCTGAAAGCTCGTTCTTTCCGGTGCCGCCGGATGTGATGCTGATCCCGATGTCGCTGGCGAAGCCGCAGCGGGCCTGGCTGTTCGCCGGCGTCTGCACCGCGGCCTCGGTGGCGGGCGGCCTGGTCGGTTATGCCATCGGCGCGCTGCTCTACGACTCCCTCGGCCATTGGCTGATCCAGCTCTACGGCCTCGGCGACAAGGTCGAGGCGTTCCGGGCGTCCTATGCCGAGTGGGGCGCCGTCATCATCCTGCTCAAGGGATTGACGCCGATCCCCTACAAGCTGGTCACGATCACGTCGGGCTTCGCCGGCTATAATCTGTTTCTGTTCATCGTCTGCTCGATCATCGCGCGCGGCGGCCGCTTCTTCATCGCCGCGATATTGCTCAACCGCTATGGCGAATGGATCAGGGTGCGCATCGAGAGGCATCTCGGCCTGTGGGTGGCGATCGGCGCGGCCGTGCTGGTGGCCGGCTTCGTCATCGCCGTGAAGCTGATCTGATGCGGCCGCTGCGCCCGGGGCGGGGGGCGGGGGCGGCGCTGCTCGTCGTCGTCTCGGTGCTCTCTGCCGCCGCGGCATGGGCGCAAACGACGCCTTCCTTGGGGCTGCGAGAAGCGCCGCAACAGCCACCGCAGCAGGCGCCTGCCGTCCAGCCTGCGCCGCCCTCCAATCCGGGTCTGGTGGAGGAGCTTGGCAAGCTGTTCGAGAAGATGTCGATCATTCCGCTGAAACCTTCGGGTGATGCCCGCGCCGAGCCGCCGGCGGCCGGCAGCGATCCCACCGGCGCTGCCGCGGATCAGCCCGCCGCGACACCGGTGCAGCCCACTGGCCCGGTCGCGCCGAAGGGCGGCGCCGACACCAAAGACGTGCTGAAGGAGACCGGCGAGACCTTGTCGCGCCTCGCCAAGCCCTCGAGCATGATCACCGGGCGCTCGGTCTGCCCGATTGCCACCAACGGCACACCGGATTGCAAGCTCGGCGCCGACCGGCTGTGCCAGGGCAAGGGCTACAAGGACGGCAAGAGCCTCAACACCGACTCGGCGGAGACCTGCTCGGCCAGGGTGCTGATCCCGGGCCGGCAGCGCAAGCCGGGCGACTGCCGCACAGATACCTTCGTCACCTCGGCGCTCTGCCAATGACGCCTGCATGCCAGCGCCTCAACGCAAGACCGTGATCGGGCTTTTCCGGTCCCTCTGCGGGCGAATTGCCATCACGGCTTGATGTCGGGCATGCTCGCGATCACGAGCGTCTCCGCATTTCACAACGAGGAATTCCCATCCATGTCCATGCCCGCCTTGTTCAAGGGCCGCCTGTCGATCCCGGTGATCGGCTCGCCGCTGTTCATCATCTCCGTGCCCGACCTGGTGATCGCGCAGTGCAAGGCCGGCGTGGTCGGTTCGTTTCCGGCGCTGAACGCGCGCCCGGCGGCGCTGCTCGACGAATGGCTGGCGCGTATCACCGAGGAGCTTGCGGCCTACGATCGTGCACATCCCGAGCGTCCGTCGGCGCCGTTCGCGGTCAACCAGATCGTGCACCGCTCGAACAACCGGCTCGAGCAGGATCTCGCGCTGTGCGAGAAGTACAAGGTGCCGATGATGATCACCTCGCTCGGCGCGCGCGAGGAGCTGAACCAGGCGGCGCATGGCTGGGGCGGCATCGTCTTCCACGACGTCATCAATCAGTTCTTCGCCCACAAGGCGATCGAGAAGGGCGCCGACGGCCTGATCCTGGTCGCGGCCGGTGCCGGTGGCCATGCCGGCACGATCTCGCCGTTCGCCTTCGTGGCGGAGACCCGGAGCTGGTTCGACGGCCCCATCGCGCTGTCCGGCGCGATCGCGAACGGCCGCGCCATCCGCGCCGCGCGCGTCCTCGGCGCCGACTTCGCCTATATCGGCTCGGCCTTCATCGCCACCAAGGAGGCGAACGCGGTCGAAAGCTACAAGGACATGATCACCAAGTCCGGCGCCGACGACATCGTCTATTCGAACCTGTTCACCGGCGTGCACGGCAACTACCTGAAGCCGTCGATCGTCGCCGCCGGCCTCGATCCGGACAACCTCCCGACCTCCGATCCGTCGAAAATGAGCTTCGGCACCGATGCCTCGGGCGAGCGCGCCAAGCCGAAGGCCTGGAAGGAGATCTGGGGATCGGGGCAGGGCATCGGCGCCATCAAGGACGTCGTCCCCGCCGCCGAGCTGATCGCGCGCTTCAAGAAGGAATATGACGAGGCGATCGACCCGCCGCTGTGAGGCGGCTCAGCGACGGACAAAAGGAAAAGCGCGGCAGCCTGGGCTGCCGCGCTTTTTTTTAACCCGCAATAAGCTGGACGAGTTACTCCAGTTCGATCGCCTGGAACTTGCCGCGCTCGTCCAGCGCCGTGCCCCAGATCTTGTGCGAGGCCTGGTGTTCGGCGCGGCCGAAGCCGAGCTTGGCGCCGAGACCGAGATCGATGTCACGCATGTTCTCCAGCGTATCGATCAGCGCCTCGGTGTCGAGCTGCGGGCCAACCCGGCGCAGCGCCTGGATCAGCACGTTGGCCGAGACGTAGCCTTCGAACGACACGTAGGACGGCGCCTCGCCCGGGAAGTACTTCTCCAGCGCGCTCTTGTATTCGAGCACGGCGCTCGAATAGCCGCCGACGGCCGGCACCACCTGGGTGACGATCACGCCGCTGGCATAGCGCGGGCCGAGCAGCATCAGTTCGTCGGAGAGCTCGGTCGAACCCACGAAGGAGACGTTGGTGTAGATCATGTGCGGGAACAGATCGCGCGTCTTCTCGATGAACTTCGCGGCGGCGCGATAGGTTGCGACCATGACGATCGCCTTGGGCGGGTTCTTCAACGCCCTCAGCTGGTTGACCGCGTCGTCGACGTCGACCGTGTTGCGCTTGTAGTTGAGGCGCAAGATGGACGTGTCGGCAAGGCCGAGCGTGCGGAAGGCCTTGGCCACACCGGAGAAGCCTGCATCACCATAGGCGTCCTGCTGCGCGAACACGGCAATGTCCTTGGCCGGCAGGCGGCGCAGCTTGACGAGGTAGCGCACGACGGTGTCGGTCTCTTCCGCGTAGCTGGCGCGATAGTTGAATACATAGCGATCCGGCGGATCGTTGCGCAGCAGGTTGGCGCCGGTGAACGCGCCGTAGAACAGCACGCGACGCTGCAGGGCGTAGGGCATCGCCACGGCAGAAGTTGGGGTGCCGACGTTGCCGACGAAGCCGAACACCTTGTCCTTCTCGTAGAGCTGCTTCATCGCGTCCAGCGTCCGCGACGGCTCGTAGCCGTCGTCGGCCGAATAGAGCCGCAGCGAGCGCCCGGCGATGCCGCCGGCGTCGTTGGCGCGGTTGAAGGCAGCCTCGATGCCCATCTTCATCTGCCGGCCGAGCTCCTTGGCAGCGCCGGAGAACGGAGCGGCGATGCCGAAGCGGATCTCGTTGGCGGTGACGCCCTGGACGTTGGTCGTGGACGCCGGCGGCAGCGTCGCGGTCGGTGCCGTCGCGGCGACAGCCGCGGACGGGGCGATCACCCCGGCGAGGCTGGTGGCGGTCTGGCTCGGCGCGCTTTGCCCGAGCGAGCGCTCGAGCTCGGCGAGCTGGCGGCCCGCGGAGTTACAGTCGGTCTGAGCCGCCCCGACGCGGTTGCGTCCATCGGCGACGTAGCCGTTGAAGACGCGGGTGAGCTCGTCACGATCCGAGCCGCCGGTGGAGGCCTCCCGGATCACCTCGCGAAACTTGTCGACAATGGCCTGAACGCGGCCCTGGTCGATCGCCTGACAGGCGGATGCTGCTCCCACGATCGGCCCGACCCGGCTCGCAAGATTACGCACCACATCCGCATTGGTGCCCGCCGCGCTGGCGGGCGTTGCGAGCAATGCCGCAACCAAGAACACGCTACAACGAAAGTTCATTGCCACTATCCCACTTTGGACCCCATCCAGGTCTTCCGCCTGGTGAATTGACGCCGTGTCTGCGACGGAGAAGACATAAGACCGTCACCATGCACAGACCAGCCTTTCCTAAGAGCATGACCATTTCGGTAACCCGACACGCCTTTTTCCGATCATACTTTAGGACCTGCTAACGAAACGTCTTCACCAGTTCTTCCCCTTCGAAGCTAATTCTACTCAAGTTCGATTGCCTGATACGTGCCGGTTTCGTCGAGTGCGGTGCCCCAGATCTTGTGCGAGGCTTGGTGCTCCGCGCGTCCAAATGCGAGCGTCGTGCCGAGGCCGAGATCGAGGCTGCGCATCGATTCGAGCGTGTCGATCAGCCGCTCGGTGTCGAGCGGATTGGTCTGCTTCAGCGCCTGGATCAGAATCGTCGCCGCGATATAGCCTTCGAGAGACGTGTAGTCCGGCCCCTCGCCGGGGGCGTATTTGGCCAGGGCGTTCTTGTAGTCGAGCACGAGGCTCGAGTACCCGGAAACCGCCGGCACGCCCTGCGTCACGATGACGCCGTTGGTGAAGCGCGGGCCGAGCAGCTTGAGCTCGGTCGCGAGCGAGGTCGAGCCGACGGCGGACACGTTGGCGTAGATCAGGCCCGGCACCGCGTCGCGCGTCTTCTCGATGAACTTCGCAGCGGCGCGATCGGTCGCGACCATGATGATCGCCTTGAGTCCCGGCTTGTGCGCCTTGACCTGATTGACCGCCTCTTCCACGTCCATCGTCGCGCGCGGATAGTTGATGCGCGTCACGGTATCGCCAATGTTCAACTGTCGGTAGGCCTTCGCGACACCGGTGTAACCGTCGTCGCCGAATGGGTCCTGCTGGGTGAACACGGCGATCTGCTTGGGCGAGACGCGCTTCATCCTGATCAGGTAGCGCACCAGCGCGGCAGTCTCCTCGGCGTAGCTCGCCCGATAGTTGAAGACGTAGCGATCCGGCGGATCGCGTCGCACCACGGCTGCGCCGGTGTTCGGCGCGAAGAACAGCGTGCGCCGCTCCAGCGCATAGGGGATCGCCACCTGCGAGTTGGCGGTGCCGACGTTGCCGATGAAGCCGAACACCTGCTCCTTGTCGTAGAGCTGCGTCATCGCCGCCAGCGTGCGGTTCGGATCGTAGCCGTCGTCCGCCGCCACGAGACGGAGCATGCGCCCGTTGACGCCGCCGGCATCGTTGGTGCGTGCGAACGCGGCCTCGATGCCCTGGCGCATCTGACGCCCGGTCTCCTTGCGGATGCCGGAGAACGGCAGGACCATGCCGAAGCGGATCTCGCGGTCGGTGATGCCGCGCACGGGGCCGGCGGTGACGGCGCCGGTCGTCGTTTCGGCCTTGACCGGTGTGATCGGGGCCGTCGCCGCAGCCGGCTCGCCGAGCGAGCGTTCGAGCTCCGTCAGTTGCCGCTCCGCGGCCGCGCAGGTCGCCTGCGAGGCGCCCGTACGACTACGGCCCTCGGCGATGTAGCCATTGAAGCTGCGGGTCAGCTGATCGCGCTCGCCGTCATTCCTCGTCGCCTGGCGGATGGCTTCGCGGAATTTGTCGACCATGCCCTGGACGCGGCCCTGCGCGATGTCCGGGCAGGCGGATGCCTGTCCCACGATCGGCCCAACCCGGCTGCCGAGCTCCCTGACGACGTCGGGAGCCGCCGCCAGAGCGGGGCTGAAGGGAGCTGCGAAAACACTCCCGATGATCAACGTGGACCAACGCACGGCCATCGAACCTTCCACCTGCTCAGCCTGTTTCAAACCCTCTTCGTTCTACTATTCGTGGCATTTCGAATTAATGTCGGGTTTCTCTGTCGCTCTTTTGTCGTGGTAGTCGAGGCCGTCGTGCCTCCAGCGGTATCCTATTCAAGTTCGACGGGTTGGTAGGTGCCGCTGTTGTCAAGCGCCGTGCCCCAGATCTTGTGCGAAGCCTGGTGTTCGGCGCGGCCGAAGCCGAGCTGCGTGCCGAGGCCGAGATCGACGTTGCGCATGTTCTCGAGCGTTTCGACCAGTTGCTCGGTATCGAAGTTCGGACCGGCGCGCTTCAGTCCCTCGATCAGGATGCTCGCCGCGATGTAGCCCTCGAGCGAGGTGTAGTCGGCCGGCTCGCCCGGGGCATATTTCGCAAGTGCGGTCTTGTATTCGAGCACCAGGCTCGAATAGCCGGAGACGCCGGGCACGGTCTGGCTGACGATCACGCCCTCGGCGTAGCGCGGTCCGAGCAGCATCAGCTCGCTGGCGAGCGCCGAGCCGGCAACCGCCGAGATGTTGGCGAAGATGACGCCCGGAAATACGCCCTGGGCCTTCTCGATGAACTTGGCTGCGGCACGCGTCGTTGCCAGCATCACCACCGCCTTGACCGGGGTCTTCAGCAGCTTCAGCTGATTGATGGCGTCGTCGACCTCGACCGTGTTGCGCGGATAGTTGACCCGGACGATCGAATTGTCGCTCACCCCGAGCGTTCGGAATGCCTTTGCCACGCCGGCGAAGCCCGCGTCGCCGAAGGCGTCGTTCTGCGCGAATACGACGATCTGGCGCGGATGCAGCCTTCGCATCTTCACGAGATAATGGACCAGCGCGTCGGTCTCCTCGGCATAGCTCGGCCGGTAGTTGAAGACGTAGCGGTCGGGCGGATCGTGGCGCACGACGTTGGCGCCGGTATAGGGCGCGAAGAACAGCGTGCGGCGCTCGAGCGCGTAGGGGATGGCGACCGCGGCGGTGGCCGAGCCGAAATTGCTGATATAGCCGAACACCTGCTCCTTCTCGTAGAGCAGCTTCATCGCATCCAGCGTGCGCGCGGGATCGTAGCCGTCATCGGCGGTGACGAGCTTGAGCACGCGGCCGTTGACGCCGCCGGCCTCGTTGGCGCGATTGAACGCCGCCTCGACGCCGATCTTGAGCAGTCGCCCGCTCTCCTTCACCGGTCCGCTGTAGGGAATGACCATGCCGAGCTTGATCTCGCTCTGCGTCACCCCGCGCACGTTGCCGGCCGGCGGCAGCAGTTGCGCCGGTACGGTCGCGGCCTGCGCCGTCGCAGGTCCGATGCTCACGGCAGGCAGGTTCGCGCGCGCCGGAGGCGGCGCTGCGATGGATCGTTCGAGATCGGCGAGCTGCCGGTCGGCGCCGCCGCAATCCATCCGGCCTGACGTGACAAGGCTGCGGCCTTCGGCCACATAGCGGTCGAGCAGGCGCGTGAGCTCATCACGGTCGGCCTCGCTGGAGGCGGCCTCGCGGATGACGAGCTGGAATTTCTCGATGATGGCCTGGATGCGCGGCCGGGCGATGTCGCGGCACGCGAGCGCGGCGCCAATGATCGGGCCGACGCGGCCGCCGAGCTGGCGCGCCACGCTGACACTCTCGCCGGGCGCGGCAACGGCCTCGCCGGCCATGAGGACCGCAAGCAGGATGGCTGCCACACGGGCGTGAGCCAGCGGACGGCGTGCTGCCGCTTTCTGCGGTAGGACGTCGATCATCGTCGCCTGTGAAGTGTTGGAAGCTGGATCAGTCGTAGAGGGTTAGCGAACCCGCTCCATCTGACCCGTCTTCTGGTTCCACTGCATGAACTGCTGCAGCATGGGCTTTTCGGGATTGTCGGAATCTGCCGCGGGCTCCGGAGCGTCCGCGAGCAGCGACTTGAACTGCGACAGCGCCGGGGCGGCCTGAGCCTCGACCCGCTCCGGCAGCGCGCTGGTCTGATCCGCCTTGGCGTCCTGCACGTCGGCGGCGACCGGCGGCAGCGTCTTCATCGACTGCACGGCGGCGACGAAGGACGAGCTCGCGTCGGGCTGGCGCCACACCGGCACGATGTTGACGAAGAACAGCGCGACGACGGCGGCGACGCCGGTTGCGGCGGCGAAGCGGCCGGCCACCTTGAACACGACCGAGCGGCGGTCGCGCTCGCGCTCCAGATCCGGCGGCTCGCGCATGACCTGGGGATTCAGCGATTGGCGAAGGGATTCGAACACGGCGGTCTCCAGGCGAGCATCGAGCGGTCCTTGCTGTCCCGAAGCGGGACGCTCGGCCGCCTCCGCTGCCTTGGCATTGTCACCGACGAGAGATAGACGCGCGGCTTCCGGACGTTCGCGCAGCCACCGCGGTGCATAGTGCAGCGGGTCCTGCGGGTTCATCGGATTCTGTTCACTCAACGAACTCATACGCTACTCCTCTGACGCTCGATTCCGGTAAACTGATACGCTTCTGCCACGGTCGTATGAGAGCTAGTTTCAAACGAAGAGCGGGAGCGGTTCTGCCACTTCAGATCACACGGAATCATTTGCAGAATCAGACGTTTCGCGTCGATCAGCGATCGCACGCCAGCAGTCCCTTCCTGCAAGGCGCCGTGGCACGTTTGCCGTGCCTTGGGCGCCTCTATCGATCCCATGCCCCGCCCCCTGACGAGTGTCAATCGATCGGAACTTCCTAAAGCCGTCGGTTCCGAATTATATGTACGTTAAAGTTATCATCATGATGTGATTAAAATGAGGCATGACAGGTCTTGACGCAGATGCTCATGAATTGCGTCTCATTGATGCCAACATTGCGCCTTGATTCGATCATCATCGAACTATGTCGGGCGGGCCGCTGTCGATTTTTGAGCGGCTTAGCGTCGATTTAACCATCCGTTAACCATCTGGCGCCGACAGTTAACCAATCACTAAGAAGGGTTGGGTCGGATGGTCATGAGTGCCAGCGCTGAAACGGTGCGTCCTGTTATTCGTCTGCGCGGGCGCTCCTACGTCGCCTTCGTGTTTTCGCCGGTTGTGCCGATTGCCGATTGGCTGGCTGAGCTCGATGCAACGCTCGCGGGCTCGCCCGGCTTCTTCGTCGGCAAGCCGATCGTGCTCGATCTCTCGGCGCTGGATCTGAGCCCGCTCGCCATCACCCATCTCATCAAGAGCATCGAGTCGCGCAACATCCGCGTGCTCGGCCTCGAAGGCGTCGAGCAGGGGCGGCTGTCGCTCGGCATGCCGCCCTTGTTGTCCGGCGGCCGTCACTGCGCCGTGCAGGAGATCGAGCCGGAGAAGCCACAGCTGCAGCAGCCGACCTCGCTGCTGCTCGACCAGCCCGTACGCTCGGGCCAGTCGATCGTGTTTCCCGATGGCGACGTCACCGTGCTCGGCGCGGTGTCGTCGGGCGCCGAGATCGTCGCCGGCGGCTCGATCCACGTCTACGGCGCGCTGCGCGGCCGCGCGATGGCCGGTATCAACGGCAACGCGGCGGCGCGCATCTACTGCCAGAAGATCGAGGCCGAGCTGGTCGCGATCGACGGCTACTACCAGACCGCCGAGCAGATCGACGCCGCGTTGCGCGGCCGGGCCGTGCAGGCGCGGCTCGAAGGTCATTCCATGAAGATCGTTGCATTGAACTGAGTAGCAGGAGGATTCGTGACATGTCGAAAGTACTCGTAGTGACGTCGGGCAAGGGTGGCGTCGGCAAGACCACCACGACGGCGGCGATGGGCGCGGCGCTGGCGCAGGCCGGCGAGAAGGTCGTCGTCGTCGATTTCGACGTCGGCCTGCGCAACCTCGACCTGGTGATGGGCGCGGAGCGCCGCGTCGTGTTCGATCTCATCAACGTGGTGCATGGCGTCGCCAAGCTGCCGCAGGCCCTGATCCGCGACAAGCGGCTGGAGAATCTGTGGCTGCTGCCGGCCTCGCAGACCAAGGACAAGGACGCGCTGACCGAGGACGGCGTCGGCCGCGTCATCACCGAGCTGCGCAAGACATTCGACTGGGTGATCTGCGACAGCCCGGCCGGCATCGAGCGCGGCGCGATGCTCGCGATGCGCTATGCCGACGAGGCGCTCATCGTCACCAATCCGGAAGTATCGTCGGTGCGCGATTCCGACCGCATCATCGGCATGCTCGATTCCAAGACCGTGCGCGCCGAGAACGGCGAGCGAGTCGAGAAGCACATCCTCATCACCCGCTACGATGCGGGCCGTGCCGCGCGCGGCGAGATGCTGTCGATCGACGACGTGCTGGAAATCCTGGCGACGCCGCTGCTCGGCATCGTGCCGGAGAGCCAGGACGTGCTGCGCGCCTCCAATGTCGGCTGCCCGGTGACGCTCAACAGCCCGGCCAGCGCGCCGGCGCGCGCCTATCACGATGCAATGCGCCGCCTGCTCGGCGAGGAGGTCGAGATGCAGATCCCGACCGAGCGCAAGGGCCTGATGAACCTGCTCCTGGGACGGAGGGCTGCATGAGTGTGCTGCGGCTCTTTACGGGGCGTGCGGCCTCCGCGCCCGTCGCGCGGGAGCGGCTGCAGATCCTGCTCGCGCATGAGCGCAGCCTGCGCGGCCAGCCCGATCTCCTGATGCAGCTGCGCGAGGAAATCCTCGCCGTGGTTTCGCGCCATGTGGTACTTGATCCGGACAAGGTCATCGTTCGCATGGACCGGGGAAAGCATGTCTCGACGCTCGAGGTCGACATCGAACTGCCCAATGGCGCCGACCGCGCCTTTGCCAGCGCCGGCTGAGACGTGGCGAGGCGCGCGCTGATGCGGCCGATCTTCCGCATCGCGGACAATCGGGTCGCCGTCAGCTCCGATGCTGCGGGACCATGGGATCCGACCATGCAACATGGGTCTGCGCCATCGGCGCTGGCCGTGTGGGCGGCCGAGCGCATTCCCACGAAGTCGCCGATGCGCATCGCCCGCGTCACCATCGACCTGATGCGCCCGGTGCCGCTCGCAGAGCTCCTCATCGAGACCGAGGTGCTGCGCGAGGGGCGCAAGATCCAGCTCTGCGCCGTGCGCTTGCGCGCCGGCGACACGGTGGTCGTCACGGCGACCGTGCTCAAGATCAGGCAGGATGCGGTGCCGCTGCCGGACGATGTCGGCGAGCTGCCGGTCGATCTGGTCGGCCCCGACGAGGCGCTGCCGGAGCCGGCTGATTTCTCGACCAGCCCCTTCGTGCGCGGCATGACGCTCCGCGCCGCGCGCGGCCGCTTCGGCGTCAAGGGACCGGGCGCGATCTGGTACCGCGTCGACTGGCCGCTCGTCGAAGGCCATGCCGTATCGCAGGCGATGCGCGCCGTGGTCGCGAGCGACTTCTGCAACGGCACCTCGGCCGCGCTCGACTTCCACAGCTACACGTTCCTCAATGCCGACCTCACCGTGAACATGGCCCGCGAGCCGGTCGGCGACTGGATCCTGCTGGACGCCGAAAGCTGGATCGGCCCGGACGGCGCCGGGCTGGCGATGGCGCGATTGGGTGATGCGAGAGGCTATTTCGGCCGCGTGGTGCAGAGCCTGGTGATCGAGAAGCGGTGAGGGGGCGGTCCGCCGTCCGTATCTCGTTCATAGCGGGTTGGCGAACTGATCACCGCACCAGTGCTGCTTCGCTTCCAACGGCGCGCCGCGGCGAGGTGTCATGAGGTTGCGCCGGTGATCGGCGGTTGCTTGCTTCGTTACGGGTGAACCAATCAACCCTGCGCCAAGCTCCGCTGCGCCCTCTCCCCCGCTCGCGGGGGAGAGTTGGAGAGGGGGCGCCACGCACACCGCCGCTGGAGCGGCCCCCTCCCTAGCCCTCCCCCGCAAGCGGGAGAGGGAACGCACTGCCGTTGTCGCGACTGAACGAGTCCGACCACGAATGATCTCGCTCTCACGCCGCGCGCACCGTGCCGAGGAAGCGCCCGACCTCCAGCTTCAGCCGGTTGCTGTCCTGCGACAGCGACTGCGCCGCCGACAGCACCTGCGACGAGGCCGAGCCGGTTTCGCTGGCGCCATGCTGCACCTCGGTGATGTTGGACGACACTTCGTGCGTGCCCTGTGCCGCCTGCTGGATGTTGCGCGAGATCTCCTGCGTCGCTGCGCCCTGCTCCTCGACCGCCGCGGCGATGGTCGAGGAAATCTCGGACAGCCGTTCGATGGTGCCGCTGATCTCCCTGATGGCGCCGACCGACTCCTGGGTCGCCGCCTGGATGCCGGAGATCTGCTGGCCGATCTCGCCGGTCGCCTTGGCGGTCTGCTCGGCCAGCGCCTTGACCTCGGAGGCGACCACCGCGAAGCCGCGGCCGGCTTCGCCCGCGCGCGCCGCCTCGATGGTGGCATTGAGCGCGAGCAGGTTGGTCTGCCCGGCAATGGTGTTGATCAGCTCGACGACGTCGCCGATGCGCGCTGCGGCCTTGGACAACTCGCCGACGCGGTCGTTGGTCTTGCGCGCCTGGTCGACGGCCTCGTTGGCCATCCGCGCGGATTCCTGCACCTGCCGGCTGATCTCGGTGACCGACGAGCTCAGCTCCTCCGTGGCGGATGCGACCGACTGCACGTTGGCGGTCGCCTGCTCGGATGCGGCCGCGACGGTGGTGGTGCGCTGCTGTGTGCGTTCGGCGGTCGAGGTCAGCGTCGTGGCCGACGCTTCGAGCTCGGTCGAGGCCGAGGAGACCGTGTTGATGATCTCACCGACCGCGCTCTCGAAGCTGTTGGCCAGGTCATGCATGTCGCGCTTGCGCCGCTCGACGGCGAGCTTCTCGGCCTCCGCCTGCTCGGCGCGCAGTTTCTCGGTCTCGATGGCGTTGTTCTTGAACACCAGCACGGCGCCCGCCATGTTGCCGATCTCGTCCTTGCGGTCGGTGCCGGGAATCGGCGCCGCCATGTCGCCGCCGGCGAGCCGGCGCATCGCCTCCGTCATCGCCGTGATCGGGCGCGACACGCCGGCCACGATCATGTAGCCCATCGCGATGCACAGCAGCGCCGCCAGTGCGATCACACCCAGAATCCAGGCGCGCGAGGACAGATAGACCGCGGCGCCCTTGTCGGCTTCCTTCTTGCCCTGCTCGACGTTCCAGGCGAGGTCCTGTTCCAGCGCCTTGCGGGCCAGCACGAAGTCGTCGCGCAGCTTGCCCATGAAGAACGCGGTTGCGGCGTCGACCTGGTTCTTGCGTGACAGTTCGAGCAACTGCTTGCTGTCGTCGAGATAGGCGGTCCACGGCGTCTTGAACGCAGCCACCAGCGCCTTCTCCTCCGACGTCGTCACCGTCGGCTCGTAGAGGCGCCAGGCCTTGTCGAACAGCTCGAGGCTTTCGGCGATCTGCCGTTCCTGGATTGCCTTTTCGTCGGCCGTGGTCGCCAGCAGGAACTGACCCTGCCGGGCACGATATTGCTCGATCGATTTGGAGATGGTTCCGAGCCATCCGGTCGCCGGCAGCCAGTTGTCGCGCACTTCCGCAGCCGAGCCGTTCACGCTACCGAGACGATCGATCGAGAAGCCGCCGAGCCCCATCGCCGTGATCAGCACGATGCCGAACGCCAGCAGGACCTTGTTGCGAATGGACAGGTTGGAAAACGACGGCATCTGCGACTCCGGCTTCGATAGGTCCAGGGATTGGGTGCAGCCGGCTCGAAGAGAGCGCGTTGCTGCAAATCGGCGCGACGAGCGCTCGTCGGTGAGGCGTCATGGTCCGCGCGTGCGGCTGATTTGGCCGGGGAGTTATAAAGATTGCTCTAAACTTGAGCAGACCAGGATAGCCGTATAAATACGGCGCGCTGCGAACTACACGCAGATGGAACTACGCGCAGCTGAACGGAACAAGCGTCATGGCGAAATCAACGAAGGCTGAAGGTGCCGGCGAGGGGAGCCAGTCTCCGTCGGAACTGATCGACGTCCGGATCAAGCAACTCGGTGACTGGCGCGGCGTCACGCTCGGCCATGTGCGTGATCTCATCAGACAGGCCGATCCCGATATCGTCGAAGAATGGAAGTGGCGCGGCGTTCCCGTGTGGTCGCATGGCGGCATCGTTTGCACCGGCGAAACCTACAAGGCGGCTGTGAAGCTCACCTTCCTCAAGGGAGCTTCGGTGCCTGACCCTTCCGGCCTCTTCAACGCCAGCCTCGACGGCAACACCCGCCGCGCCATCGACCTTCACGAAGGCGACGTGATCGACGAGGCGGCGTTCATGGCGCTGATCCGCGCCGCGGTTGCGCTGAATGGGACGAAGCGGAGCGGTCGGAAAGCGTAGCAGGGGCGGTGCAGCAGCGGACGGCAATCCTCACGCGTCGCTGCCCGCCCGGGGTCGCGAGCCAACGGGCCGCTGCGCATGCGCGGCGCGATGACAGGCGATGACAGGCTTAGCGAAGCACACCAGTTGCAGGAAACGGTCGAGCACCTGACGAACTCGCTGGAGTTGCGCCGCGCAGCGAAACCGGCTATTCAGCGCCACCCCAACTTCAACGCAGGAGGCGACGATGTCCAGACTCGCACGCTTCCCGGGCTCGCTGCGCGATCATTGACGCGGCCACCGGGATGATTGTCCCGGATATGATCTGACTCTTTCACAACTCATCGAAAAGCCCGCGGCCCTCCTGGCCTGCGCTTGAACACTTGTGTCATGACATCTCATCCTCTGCTGACTCCCCGCCGGGAGCCGGTGCGTTCTTCGTTGTGTGAACGTCGGCTGCGGCGCTATGCGTCTCGTTTCCAGTCCCGCGTCACTGCGCTGGCGCAGCGCCATCCGCATCTCGCCGACCTCGCGCTGAGCTTTCCGGCGCTGTTGTTCGCGCTGGCGGTGCCGCGCAAACAGGTTGACCCGGAGCCGGCGATTGCTCGCGTGATCGCGGGACGTTCGCTTGCCGAGGCGGCCGCCGCGGCGGGCCTGCCGATGTGGCTGCGCAAGCTGCCGCCGGAGGCGTTCGTTTGTCCGATCCCGCGGCTGCCGGACGGCGATCTGTTCCGCAGGCAGATCGGCAATCACTTGCCGCGCTCGCCGAAGTTGATGCCGATATGGCTGCAACTCGTCTCGGAGATGGCGACCATCGCCCATGAGGCCGCCGCCGTCTGGATTGCGCGGGAGTACGTCCGTGCGCCGAAGATCGTGAACCGCGACCGCGTGCATCTGCTCGCCCTGTGGATCTGGTTCTCTGGCCAGCCCGGCCGTCTCGCCCACGATCTCATCGAACGGCCGTGGACGCCGGACATGAGGCTCGATGCCGCAATCACTGCCGCATCCAACTGGCGCGGTCGGATCTCGCTGCATCTCAATCTCGGTCAATTGCCGATCAGCGACATGTGGCTCGATCCCGGCCGGATCGGGGACTATGAGTTCAGGCCGCTCGACAAGATTCCGGATCTGGTCGACGAAGCGGCCGCCATGCGCAATTGTGTCCGCACCTACGGCGCTGACATCGTCCACAACCGCTCGCGGCTGTGGAGCGTCCGTCACCGGGGTGAACGCGTTGCGACGCTGGAGGTCGGCCGCCACTGGCGCGATCCTTTGCTGAACATCGTCCAGCTCAAGGGGGCCGGAAACGCGGCCGCGTCGCACGACCTGTGGTGGATCGCGCGACGCTGGCTGCATCTGCACGATCTCTCACAGATCGAGCCGGCCAGGATGAAGTGGGGCCAGGCGCCGCTCGACCTCGTCACTTGGCGCGCGCTGTGGCGGCCCTATTGGCTTGCCAAACGCCGGATTCCCGACTGGCTCCCGCTTCCACCCTCGCGCGACGCGTTCGGTGCGCTGTGATGAAGCCCGCGCGCTGGCGCGGTCGCGCTGGACCCGACGAACGACTCGGGCAGTATCCCGGCCATCGCGCAGAGCGGGGCCATTGACCGACGGAGGTGATTTGCCCGACGAACAGGCTTTCTCACGTTCACCGCCGGCTCCACGGCCGCGCCGCGCAGCGGAAACCGCGTGCGCCGAAATGTGAAATTCGGCAACGCCTTCAAGCAGATTTGGCCTGTCCAGATCCTCGACGAAAAATATTCGACTTTGCATTATCAGAAATATCTGTTTTCCTCTTCTCATCCCGCCTCACTGACGAGGGGCGCTTCGCGAACGTCACGACGCGTTGGGGTGGGAGGCGGTGGCCGCGACGGGCGCAGCGTGCTCCAAGCATGCCGACGTACGTCTCGTCGCGGACGGTGAAGTCGCAGGGTCCTGGCCTCCCGACGCTGAGGTCAAGTTTCGTGAGATCGCCCAGGGGCATCTTGCGGGACGACGGTGGCAAACAAGCCCGGTCGCCGGGGAGACTGCGTATAATCCGTCAACCCATCGCGCAGGGAAGGCCGGGTCTATCCGGCCGAACCTGTGGTTCTGCCGCGTGCTTTTTTGCTGCACGCGGACCGCAGGCCTCGGTCGAGGCCTGGCCTTCCCTGCACCCTCCGTCTGATGGAGGGGAGAACGTCAGCAAGACTCGGACGCCGATGCGTCGCGAGATGGAAGGGCCATGGTCTCCACTCGTGCAACAAACACAATGTCATCCGCGCGAACGCGGGGATCCATAGCCACAGGCCGATGTTCGAGGCACGCATGTCGACACGACTCGTCTCACCACGCCCTCCTGCGGTCATGGATCCCTGGGTCGCGCTTCGCCTGCCCGGGACGACAGCGGAGGGTGGCGGCTGCGAGCGGGGGGCCTACCTCGGGATTGCAAAGCCGTATGCTCGGATCTCCGTCGAGACAGCGTGGCTGTGTCCTCACCCCACCATGCGCCCGCGTCCCTCCCAGTACCGCGCGCGCAGCACCTTCTTGTCGATCTTGCCGACGCCGGTCACCGGCAGCTCGTTGACGACTTCGATCCGCTTCGGCGCATGGGCCGAGCCCTTGCGCGCCTTGACCAGCTCGATCAGCTCGCTGGCGTCGATCTGCGCGCCGGCGCGCGGCACCACGATGGCGGTGACGGCTTCGCCCCATTTGTCGTCGGGCACGCCCACCACGGCGCACATCGCCACATCGGCGTGCTGCGTCAGCACATCCTCGATCTCGCGTGGGAAGATGTTGAAGCCGCCGGAGACGATCATGTCCTTCTTGCGGTCGAGGATGTACATGTAGCCGCGCTCGTCGCGGCGGGCGATGTCGCCGGTGTGCAGCCAGCCGTTCTTCAGGGTCTCGGCGGTGGTGTCCGGCCGCTTCCAATATTCACTCATCACATGCGGCGCGCGCACGCAGATCTCGCCGGCCTCGCCCTGCGCAACCTCCTGATCATTGTCATCGAGGATCTTGACCTCGCAGGCCGCGATCGGGAAGCCGCAGGACAGGAACAGCTCCGGCTGCTTCGGATCGTGGTCGGCCTTGCGCAGCACCGACACCGGATAGCATTCGGTCTGGCCGTAGAGCTGCGAGAACACCGGGCCGATGCGCTCGATGCCTTCGACGAGCCGCGTCGGCGACATCGCCGAGGCGCCATACAGCACAAGCTCGAGCGAAGAGAGATCGGTCCTAGCCAACGCGGGATGATCGAGCAGCACGTAGATCATCGTCGGCACGAACAGCGTGAAGTTGATGCGCTCGCGCGCGATCGTCGCCAGCACCGCCTCGGGATCGAAGCCCTTCAGCATGTGGACCGTGCCGCCGCGCATCAGGGTCGGCAGCACCTTGGTGCCGGCGACATGGCTGATCGGGGCGACCGTCAGGTAGCGGGCGCGCTCCGGAATCTCGAAATCGGCGAGGATCGCGGTGGCGAAGCCGCCATATTCCCGGTGATGACGCAGCGCGCCCTTCGACTTTCCGGTGGTGCCGCCGGTGTAGTTCAAGGTCGCGATGTCCTCGGGCGTGGCGAAGCTTCGCGCGGTGGCGTGGCCGGACTGCTCGATCGCGGCGAGGAGGTCGGCGCCATAGCCGGCTGCGCCCAGCGTGAACACGTGGCGCAGGCCGCCCGAGCGCGCGGCCAGCTCGCCGCCGCGGTCGTGGAACGCGGCGGCATCGATCACCAGCACCTGCGATTCGGAATCGGCGAGCTGGAACAGCTGATCGTCCAGCGAGCCCAGCGGATGCAGCCAGGTGATGGCGAGCCGCGACAGCTGCGCCGCCGTGCCGGCGCACCAGGCATCGGCGCGGTTCGCGCTGATGAACGCGACGCGTGTTCCCGGCGGCAGGCCGAGCCGCATGAACACGCGCTGCATGCGGCCGATGAGGTCGGTCGCGCCCTGATAGGTCAGCGATCCACCCGGCCAGCTGAAGGCGGTGCGCGACGGATGACGCGACAGCGTGAGCAGGGTCTGCTCACAGACGACCGGAAACGAATGAAGCTGTGGGCTCATGGACGATCCTTCCGAGATGCCGCGATCGTTGTTGCGTCGCGTGGCTTGTTGCCGACGCTATCAGAAAGCCGATCGCGCTCAAGGTGCGCTTGTCGTCCTCGGAACATCGCTGCGCGCGCCGCGTTGCCCGGCCGAACAACAACGGAGCAAGGCCATGCGCACCTCGACAGCTTTTTTTGCGGGAGCCGGAACGGTTGCCATTGCCGTCGCGGCCGGTCTCGGCGGCGGGCTCATGATCGCGGAAGGCATGCATCCGAGATCGCCGGCGCTCGAGCAGGCCAAGCTCGAGCGTTCCGTGCCGGAGGCGCCGTCGCCAAGTCCGACGGTCACCTCGTATCTTGCGGCAACGCAGGCGGCTGCGATCACGCCGGTCAAGGTGGCGCCTGCCGCAACCGAGACGAGGCCCGTGACCCCGGTCTCGACCGATCCCTCGCCGGCGCCGCAAGACGCCGCAGCAGAGGCGACGGCGGCCTCTTCGGCGAACGCCGTCACCCAGACCGCTACCGCCGAGGACGTTCAGGACAAGGCCGCAGCGAAGCCCGAGGACGCCGATCTCAAGTCGCGCGGCGCCGAGCGCAAGCGCGCCGCGGAGCAGCGCCGCGCCGAGCGGCACCGGCAATATGTCGAGCGCCGGCGGCAGCGCCGCGAGCAGGATATGCGCGCCGTCGAGCAGGCGGTGCGCGATGACACGACGCCGCGCGCCTATGCGGCGCAGCCGGTCGGCATGGATGGACCGCGCTTCAGCTTCTTCGGCGACGATTGATCGCACGCGGTCGCGTCGCTATCCCTGAGCCCAACGAAGGATCAGGGAGGGACCTGAAGTGCAGGACACGCGATGGGGAGGGCTGCGGACGCGGCTGCGATTGCCGCTGATCGCAGCGCCGATGTTTCTGGTGTCGGGGATCGAGCTGGTGAGCGCGGCCTGCGGGAACGGCGTGATCGGCGCGTTCCCGACCGTCAATTGTCGCACTCCCGATGAGCTCGACGCCTGGCTGCGCGAGATCGCCGATCGGCTCGCGCGCCACAGCGATGCCAGTCGGCGGGCGGCTGCGCCGCTCTGCCCGAACCTGATCGTGCACCATTCCAACGCGCGGCTGCAGGACGATCTCGCGGTGCTGTTGCGGCATCGTCCGGAGATCGTGATCACCTCGGTCGGCTCGCCGGCGAAGGTCGTTGCGCCCCTGCATGATGCGGGCGCGCTGGTGTTCGCTGACGTTGCCTCGATCCGTCATGCCGAGCGCGCGGTCGAGGCCGGCGCCGATGGCCTGGTGCTGCTCACGGCCGGGGCCGGCGGCCAGACCGGCTGGCTCAATCCATTCGCCTTCGTGCGCGCGGTCAGGGCGTTCTTCGATGGTCCCATCGTGCTTGCCGGCGGCATCAGCGACGGCGTCGCGCTACGCGCGGCGGAGGTGCTCGGCTGCGACCTCGCCTATATGGGCACGAAGTTCATCGCCACACGCGAAAGCCTGGCCGATGATCGCTACAAGGCGATGCTGGTCGCGAGCTCGGCCGACGACGTGCTGCTGACGTCCGCCTTCACCGGCCTGCCGACCAGCATGCTGCGGCCGTCGATCGTCGCCGCCGGGCTCGACCCCGAAGCCTTGCCGGCGCGCGGCGCGATCGAGATCGGCAGCGACATCGACATTGCTGCGCGCGAGGCGCGGCCGAAACGCTGGCGCGACATCTGGAGTGCGGGGCACGCGACCTCTGGGGTCACCGACATTCCGTCCGTTGCCGAACTGGTCGCGCGCACGGCCGATGAGTACATGGGCGCCGGTGGCCACGCTCGTGAGAAAACGTGATGTGTGTCCTTAAGGCACCATTAACCATCGGGTCCCACAATCCGCGGAGCTTGAACTTGGCGGAATCGTGCGATGGGCATCGGGCTACGGCAGGACAAAGAGCGGGCGACGCTTGAGGAGATCCGGATCCGTGTCGGGCATGCCCTGCAGCGGCATCCGCTGTGCCGCAACGTCCAGTTCGACATCATGAGCGTTCCCCGCACCGCCCGCGGCGGGAACTGGACCATCAGCCTGCATTCGGTGGAGCCGGCGGCGCTTTGGGAGGCCTCCGACATCGTTGCCGACATCCAGGCCGCGTACGATCTGCTGATCCCGGCCGAGCTGTCTTCGGCGGCGTGAAAAAAATATCCGTCATGTTCACAGGGCGGAATGGTGGCCGGCGTGTTTCTGTGGCATCGTAAAGCCTTAATTAACTCCCACTTTTCGGCAAAGTGCGGCTTTCCGCCGGGATACGGAGAATTGCGTGACGAAGTCGATCGCTTTTGTCGCTTTGCTGGGCGTGCTGATCGCAGGCGCGGCCGTGACGAGCGTCCTGATGCAGGACAGCGTGCCTTCGGCCGGTGCGATGATGCCGCCCGTGGTGGCGAAGAGCCCGCTCTCCAACCGTGAAGCCAAGGGCGACCGCCTGGCGATGGTCACACTTGCGGCCCCCGAGGTGCAGCAGCCGAGTGCCGCCCCGAAGACGACTCTCCGCCAAGCCTATGCCTATGCGCCGTCCGAGGCCGAAATGGCCAAGGCGTCGGCCGCTGCGGTCGTTGCTGCCGAGCCGGTGGTGCCGAAGTCCAAGATTCTCGCCCGGAGCGAGCCGACGCCGGCGCCGCTGAAGCCCGAGGTGCAGAAGGCCTATTCGCTGCTGTCGGACGGCCAGATCGCCGGCATCAAGGAGCGGCTGCGGCTCTCGTCGAGCCAGGAATATTATTGGCCGGCGGTCGAGACCGCGCTGCGCGCCGTCGCCCGTAAGATCCACGCCGGACGGCAGGGCGCGGCGAAGCCGGGCGCGGTGGCGCTCGATCCGGATTCGGATGAGGTGCAACAGCTGAAGTCGGCCGCGATGCCGCTGCTCTGGCAGTTGCGCGAGGACCAGAAGGACGAAGTGCGGCGGCTCGCGCGCACGATCGGCCTCGACAAGGTCGCAGCTGCGATCTGATCCGGGCGATCCCTGCCGTGAACACGTCAAAAGGCCGCGCATTGCGCGGCCTTCGCTGTTCGAGGGGGTCTTTTACCGCGCCGGCGGATTGGCCTCTGGATGCCCGCCGCTCTCGGGACCGGCTCCGGTCGGCGACGACGCGGGCGCGGTGCGCAGGTCCGGGGCCGGCCGCGCCGGCTGGGTCATGGTCGGAGCTTCCGGCGGGGTGATCGCGGCGCCGGCGCCGACCGTGGTGCCGCGATCGGTGTTGCTCGGCGCCGACGGCACCGGCGTCGGCTTGTCGCCGCCGGCAAAGCGCGTCGCGCCGCCGCTCTGATAGCCAGCGACCAGCAGGCCGGCGACCACGAGCCCGAGCACGAACAGGCCGCCGAGCTCAGGCAGCGCGCCAGATGGGGCGACGCCGCGGCTCCGGCCGTCGCCCTCGAGCGCCACCGCCGCGATCTCCCGGTTGTGCCGCGAGCGCAGGAAGGCCAGGAACGCGCCGGCGGCGATGATGATCGCGGCCGCGAGCGTGAAGAACATCAGCCAGCTGATGGGTTGATCGCCTTGCATGTCGAACATCCTTTGATCCGTGAGGGCTGCGCGACGTGCAGTCGCGTCAAACCCGCATGACAATCTCTGTTCGTTGCAATCGCCGGTGGCATGAAAGGTTTCCCGCCCGGCGGCGAAAATCTTGCCTCAGCGCCCGTCGCCGGCGGCCCACAGCGCGTCGAGCCCGGCGCGATAGGTCGGGTAGGCGAAGCCGACGCCGAGCTCCTGCCTGGCACGAATATTCAGGATGCGCCGGTTGCTGGCATAGAAGCTGCGCGCCATCGGCGACAGCTCGGCGCTGTCGAACGGCAGCTCGGGCGGCGGCGCGATGCCCATCAGGCTGGCGGCATAGGCGATGACGTCCTGCGGCGGCGCCGGCTCGTCGTCCACGATGTTCCAGGCGCCGCCTTGTCCGTGCCGGATCGCACCCATGATCGCGCTGGCGGCATCATCGACATGGATGCGGTTGAACACCTGGCCCGGCTTGACGATGCGGCGCGCCCGCCCGGCCTGCAGCTCGACCAGCGCGTTGCGGCCGGGCCCGTAGATGCCGCCGAGCCGGAGCACCGCGAGCCGGTCGCCGATGACAGCGCGCCATTCCGCCTCGACGCGGACGCGGGCCTGAACCCGGTCGTGCTCTGGCGCCAGCGGCGTGTCCTCGTCGATCCAGCCGCCCTGGTGGTCGCCGTACACGCCGACGGTCGAGAGATAGACCACGCGCCGCGCGCGCCCCGCCGTGATCGCGTCGCCGAATGCGGCCAGCACCGGGTCGTCGCCCGCTCCGGGGGGCACCGAGATCAGCACGACGTCGGCGTCCGCCGCCTTCGCCAGCGTCGCGGCGGCGGGCGCCGTGCCGTCGAACAGGTCGATGTCATCAGGCGCCAGCTCCGCGCGCTTGCCGGCGCTGCGCACCGTGCCGCTGATGCGGGCAAACGCGCCACGGTGCAGCTCGACGAAGCGCTGGGCGGTGTAGCCGAAGCCGATGACGAAGAGGTTCATGGATGCCGTTCACCTGGACTGCGCGAATAGATGAGTCTCCGAGTTACCCGGCGCCGGGCGGCCCGCGCAATTCAAATGACGCGCGCGGAGTCAGCCTGCGGGCGGAGCGGTGCTGACCTGCCGCGCTTGTTATGGCTCCCGTCATGGTCCATGTCGTATGCTCCGGCGACAAGAGATGGACTGCCACGATGAATTTCCATTCGATCTACCGCCATGGCTTTGCCCGCGTCGCCGCCTGCGTCACGGCCTCCAGCGTCGCCAACCCCAGCGCCAACGCGGCGGCGATCCTGGCGGCGGCGCGCGCCTGCCATGACCAGGGCGTGGCGGTCGCGGTGTTTCCGGAGCTCTGTCTATCCGGCTATGCGATCGAGGACCTGGTCAAGCAGGACCCGCTGCTCGACGCCGTGCAGCGCGGGCTGCTCACCCTCGTCGAAGCCTCGCATGACCTGATGCCGGTGCTGATCGTCGGCGCGCCGCTGCGCTTCGCCCACCGGGTCTACAATTGCGCGGTCGTGATCCATCGCGGCGAGGTGCTCGGCGTCATCCCCAAGAGCTACCTGCCGACCTATCGCGAATTCTACGAAGGCCGCCACTTCGCCTCCGGTGCCGGCATCCGCGGCGAGATGATCGAGGTCGCCGAGACCATGGCGCCGTTCGGCACCGATCTGCTGTTCGCCGCCGCCGATGTCGCCGGGCTCGTGATCGGCGTCGAGATCTGCGAGGACATGTGGATCCCTGTCACGCCGGCGTCCGAACTTGCGCTTGCCGGCGCCACCGTGCTCGCCAATCTCTCCGGCAGCCCGATCACGGTCGGCCGCGCCGAGTCTCGCTCACTCTTGTGCCGCTCGACCTCGGCGCGCTGCCTCGCCGCCTATGTCTACGCGGCGGCCGGCGCCGGCGAATCCACCACGGACCTCGCCTGGGACGGCCAGACCTCGATCTTCGAGAACGGCGTGCTGCTCGCCGAGAGCGGGCGCTTCCGCCAGACCGGCCAGACCATCGTCGCCGACGTCGATCTCGATTTGCTGCGCCAGGAGCGCGCGCTGATGGGCACGTTCGACGACAATGCGCGCGCGCAAGGCGCCGGCGTGCACTGGCGCCGCATCGGCTTCGAGCTGCAGCCGGCCGAGGGCGACATCGGCTTCAGGCGCAGCATCGAGCGCTTTCCGTTCGTGCCGAGCGATGCCGCGCGGCTCGATCAGGACTGCTACGAGGCCTACAACATCCAGGTCGCCGGCCTGACGCAGCGGCTGCGCGCCACCGGCACCAAGCGCATCGTCATTGGCGTCTCCGGCGGGCTCGATTCCACGCATGCGCTGATCGTCGCGGCGAAGGCGATGGATCTGCTCGGCCTGCCCCGCACCAACATCCTGGCCTACACGATGCCGGGCTTTGCCACGGGCGCGCAGAGCAAGTCCTACGCGCATGCGCTGATGTCTTCGCTTCAAGTCAGTGCCGCCGAGCTCGACATCCGCCCCGCCGCCACGCAGATGCTGAAGGACATCGGCCATCCGTTCGGCCGCGGCGAACAGGTCTACGATGTCACCTTCGAGAACGTGCAGGCCGGCCTGCGCACCGACTATCTGTTCCGCCTCGCCAACGACCGCGGCGGCCTCGTGCTCGGCACCGGCGATCTCTCCGAGCTGGCGCTCGGCTGGTGCACCTATGGCGTCGGCGATCAGATGGCGCACTACAACGTCAATGCTGGCGTGCCGAAGACCCTGATCCAGCATCTCATCCGCTGGGTCATCGCCTCGCATCAGTTCTCGGCCGATGTCGACCGCACCCTGGAGGCGGTGCTGTCGGCCGAGATCTCGCCGGAGCTGGTGCCGGTGAAGGAGGGCGAGACGCCGCAGAGCACGCAGGCCACGATCGGCCCGTATGAGCTGCAGGACTTCAACCTGTTCTATACGCTGCGCTACGGTATGCGCCCGTCGAAGATCGCCTTCATGGCGCATCACGCCTGGAAGGATGCGGGCGAGGGCGCCTGGCCGCCGCACTTTCCGCCCGACAAGCGCAACGCCTATGCGCTCGGCGACATCAGGAAGTGGCTCGAAGTGTTCCTCAAGCGCTTCTTCGCCTTCAGCCAGTTCAAGCGCTCGGCGATGCCCAACGGCCCGAAGGTGGTGGCCGGCGGCGCATTATCGCCCCGCGGCGACTGGCGCGCGCCGTCGGACGGCAATGCGACGGCGTGGCTGGAGGACCTGGAGAGCGTGCCGAAGTGAGGGACGCAGTTCTCGTGGCATGTCGATGGCGCACCGTTTTGCATCACGGGCGGTGCGCTCCCTCTCCCCGTAAGAACGGGGAGAGGGAGCGCAGCGGCGCTCGCCGTAACCGCTGTTGCCTCCCACCGTCTTGCTCCGCTGCCCCGCTTGCCATATCCGAAGAAGCGTCGCAGCGTAGTTTGCGGCGCTGCAATTGCCTCTTCAAACGGAGCCCCTCCATGAGCGTGACCGCCGCCGGCATTTCCTCGATGGCGACGAGGCAGATCCTCGCCGAGCTCGCGGCCGCCTATGAGGAGGCGACCGGCGAGGTGATCACGATCGAATCCGTCGGCGGCGTCGATGCCGCCAAGCGCATCCGCGCCGGCGAAGCGTTCGATTTCGCGGTGCTGGCTTCCGACGCGTTGCAGAAGCTCGAGGCCGACGGCCACCTCGTGCCCGGCAGCATCATCGAGATCGCGGAATCGCCGATGGCGATGGCGGTGCGCGCCGGCAGCGCCAAGCCCGATCCGCTCGACGAAGCTGCCGTGCGCAAGGCGATGGAGAACGCCAAGGCGATCGGCATCTCCACCGGCCCGAGCGGCACATATGTGCAGAAGCTCGCCCGCGACTGGGGCCTGGAGGGCGATGGCGCCTCGCGCCTGGTCCAGGCCAAGCCCGGCATTCCCGTGGCCAAGCTGCTCGCCGATGGCGAGGTCGATGTCGGCTTCCAGCAGCTCAGCGAGATGCTCGGCGCACCTGGCATCGACATCGTCGGTCTGCTGCCGGACGCGCTGCAGCCGGGCACCGTGTTCGCCGCCGCGTTGTGCAACGCCGGCGCACACACCGACGCCGCACGCGCGTTCATCGAATATCTGGTCTCGGACGAGACCGCCGAGACCAAGCGCCAGCACGGCATGACGCCGGTGTGAGGCGGCGAGGGGCAAGGATCGTCCTGGACCTCACGTGCCTCGCAACTTCCGCATGGAACTTCGCCCCGCCGCGCCCTATGGAAGGACGTGTGCTGAAAGCGAATGGAAGGACTCATGCGTCGCTGGCCTCTCGTATCTCTCATCCCTCCGTTGCTGACCGGCTGCGTCACGCAGAGCGCGGAAAATGACAAGGCTGCGGAAGCCGCCGCGATGGCGACGCATCTGCCGGCCGACTATCGTCAGATCCTCGCCAACGATTTCAAGACCTGGCCGGACTACGCTGGCATGCCCATCACCAAGGCCCAGATATCGAACCCCGCCAAGGAGTTCGGTGACATCCTCAATGGTGGAACCGTGGTCGGCATCTGCGTGCGCTACATGACCAGACCGCGTGCTTTTGGACAGGAGCTCAGCCCGCGGACGGTGGTCGAATCGATTTCCTTCACCAACAAGCGCCTGAATCACGCAGGTCTGAAAGGCCGGCGCGAGATCGCGATGCTCAGCTGCGACGCAAAGCGCGTCTACTCGCCCTTTCCCGAGATCGAGACGGAGTAGGCACGGATCGGAAGCGACCAGCGCATCGGCACCGGCTTGGGGCGCGGCTGCCGGTTGCGCGCGTCGGCCGATCCCTTCGACGGTCCAGGGGCGACGAAAAATGGTCCGCGCGTATGTCGTCCGAGCCCCGCGCCGTTCGTCTTGTCATCGAACGGCAGAGGAGGAGACGAATGATCACATCGCACTATCGCTGGGTGATCGTGGCGGCCGGGGGCGTGCTCGGCTGCGTCGCGGTCGGCGGCCTGTTCTCGCTGCCGGTGTTCCTCAAGCCGATGGCCGCCGAGACCGGCTGGTCGGTCGCGGGGATCTCCAGCGCGATGACCATCGGCTTCCTGGCGATGGCCGTCACCAGCATGGCCTGGGGCACGCTGTCCGACCGGATCGGCCCGCGTCCCGTGCTGCTGATCGGATCGGTCCTGCTCGCCGTCAGCCTGCTGCTGGCAAGCCTGACGTCCTCGCTGCTGGCGTTCCAACTGCTGTTCGGACTGATCGCTGGCATCGCGACAGCGGCGATCTTCCCGCCGGTCATGGCGACCGTCACCGGCTGGTTCGACACCCACCGCAGCCTCGCGGTCTCGCTGGTCTCGGCCGGCATGGGTGTCGCGCCGATGACGATGTCGCCGCTCGCGGCCTGGCTCGTGTCCAGCTACGACTGGCGCACCGCGATGCAGTGCATCGCCGCCATCGTCGCCGCCATCATGATCCCGACGTCGCTGCTGGTGGGCCGTCCACCATCGTCAGCGCCCGACGCCGCCCTCGCGTCGGGCCCTACCGACGGTCCGGCCGAGATGACGCGCGCGGCGGCGCTGCGCTCGCCGCAGTTCCTGATCCTGCTCGCCACCAACTTCTTCTGCTGCGCCACCCATTCGGGCCCGATCATCCACACCGTCAGCTACGCCGTCACCTGCGGCATCCCGCTGATGGCGGCGGTGACGATCTACAGCATCGAGGGCCTCGCCGGCCTCGGCGGCCGCATCGCCTTCGGCCTGCTCGGTGACCGCTTCGGCGCCAAGCGTGTGCTCGTTCTCGGCCTGCTGGCGCAGGCGTTCGGTGCGCTCGCCTACGTGGCCGTGCGCGACCTCGCCGCGTTCTATGCCGTCGCGGCGACGTTCGGCTTCCTTTATGCCGGCACCATGCCGCTCTACGCGGCGATCGCGCGCGACAACTTTCCGCAGAGCATCATGGGCACGGTGATCGGCGGCACGGCGATGGCCGGCAGCCTCGGCATGGCGACCGGCCCGCTGGCCGGCGGCCTGATCTACGACAGCTTTGCCAGCTACACCTGGCTCTATGTCGGCTCGTGGGTGATGGGCCTCGGCGCTGTCATGATGATGATGACATTCAGGCCGTTTCCCAAACCGGCGTCGCAGCCTGGCGCCGTGCCGATGCAGACGCCGGCCTGACGCTGCTGCATCGCACCTTCACGCCGCGGTCGGAATCGGACAACAACGCTTGATCCACCGGCAGGAACTGTGATGTCGCAGCCGGGTTGGGCGAGCGTGGGGTTCAACCGGATGGAGATCGGATCCATGAAGAAGACCCAGCTCGCCATTGCCACCCTCGTCGCCGCCACCCTCGCTGCCGTCCCGCTCGCCGCGCAAGCCAAGCATGCCAAGAAGCACAGCGCCGCGACCTCGACGACCTCGTCGCAGACCACCGGCAGCAACATGCGGGCGACCGGCGGCGCGATGAAGTCCAGCCGCGATTCCACCTCGTCGAGCCAGGGCAACGTCGGCCCAGGCACGAACCAGGCGGGGAGCATGGGGAAGTAGGACGGGATCGTCCCTCGGATTCCGCGTCGGAGTGCCCGGTGCCCGGGCTTTCCGGCGCGCGGTGGCACTCCGCAGCAGCGCAGCGATGCAAGACGCCGCTACACCACAGAGCTGCAAGACGACGCGCTCCACGCGAACGGACGGCACGAAACCACGGGAGCGAACAAACCTTGCGAACACCAATCGGCCTCGCCAATCGGGCGATGAGTCCCGATCAGCAAAACCCGATTACTTCGAGGCTTCCTTGATCTTGTGATCCAAATGCCCGGTGCCGTGGTCCCGGCGCAACTGGCTCAGCGACGTCTCGTTGAGCTGAAGCAGCACGTCGCTCAGCTTCGTCGAGTCCGGATAGCCCGCTGCGAACGACTTCCCGTAGATCTTGCGCAGCGTGCCGACCAGCGTATTGCCGTGCTTCCTGCTGATCTCGCCATCCTTGTCCCGATGGCGGCCGTCCAGGCCCGGTTCCTTCATGCGTCTCTCCCCCTGATGCGACTTCTGCGCTTTTGATAGCCTGCGCTCAATCAACGAGATTGGCAACGCTGCAGCGCGACAGACGAAGTCGCGGGCGCCTGTGCGTCGTTGCGGTTGGCCATCTTTTTCAAGGCGTCGGCCGAAATAAAGATTCCACTTGCCGGTTTTCCGAAACCGCAGATTTTATCTGCGCATCCCGCCTCGTGCAGAGGGCGTACGCGTCGTCACGATACGTGGAGGTGGGCTGCGATGGACGTGGATGCTGCGCCAGACGAGCGCGTGCGTCGCGGACGGCGAAGTCGTGGGGTCCCGGCCTCCCGATGCTGAGGTCAAGCCTGCTGTTGATGCGCAAGCGTCACGCGGGCGATGGGGGCAAGAAAGCCCGGTCCCCAAGGAGAGCACGAAGGACACCGTTAAAACCGATCGCGCAGGGAGGGCCGGATCGTCCGGCTGGACCTGTGGTACCTGCCGCCTGCATTTTTCTCGCAGACGGGCCACGGGCCTCAGTCGAGGTCCGGCTCTCCCTGCGCCTCTCGTATGTCGAGGCGCGCCGACCAGCGCATCCCTCGGACTCATCGAGCCGCGAGACTGCGCGCGCACGCCTGAAGCGACCGCAAGTGGCTGTTTGACATCTGGCTGTTTGACATCCGAATGACGTGACGGTGCTTGTCTGCGCCCGTGACAACGTCGAGCAGCGTCGGGCCGAACCCACGGATAGGAGACGCGGTCAGTCGCAGTACGTCTCAAGGAGCTCGACGGAGAGAAACCGGATCGCGCCATAGAGCGGTCGTGTTCATCCGTGAACGAGGACAACGAGAGCTCCACGCCGCCGGCATTTGCAGCAGGATTGGCCCCAGTGATGGAGAACACCACTCGGCAAACGACAATTGCGGAAGGATGTCGAAACAGTATCACGTTGAGGTTGTGTTGAGAAGGCTTGAGTGTACAATCTTGATGATGCCAGATTTTCGATGGGAGCGACGGGCTTCCCGATAGGTGTGCTGGCTGAGAGAGGGTCGTGCCGGCATGCCTCTCATCGTCTATCCGCATTGCGACATGCACGTCGCGCTGAAGAAGCCCGCGACCAAGGTGCTGCCGTTCCGCGTGTTCGACCAGGACCTGCCGAACGGCTCGACGACCTACACGCTGACCGACGTCACCGCGGACTGCAATTTTCGAATCCTGGCGCCGTACAACCCGGTCGGGTCCCGGCTGACCAGCTTCGTGACGATTGATCCTGCGGCGCGCACCATCACCGGCGACGACGTCGGCATCAATCTCGTGGTGATCGAATATGGCCCCGGCTACGTCGTCGCGCGTATCCAGGTGCACGACGATGTGCTCGGCTGGTGGTTCGGCAACTCGTCGATCACCACGGCGCTGCATCCGACGGTTGCCCACAGCCAGCCGACGCTGTGCGCGCTGTTCAGCGACGACCCGACCGGGACCGATCTCGTCGGCGACATCACCGGGCACGGCTTCGTCACGCTCAGCTCAGGCAGCCCCGGCACCTTCGTGGTGGCAAATACGAACAATGAGGGACGGTTAAGGGGCGTGAGCGAGGGGACGGCCCAGCTCGACGGCAGCTTCCTCGGCGTCAACCAGAGCCTGCCGGTGAAGGTGGTCGACTACGCCAAGACCCGCGACAACATCTCCACGGTGCGCGCCGGCGACCTCGCCAATGCCGCCGAGATGCACAACATCCTGTTCCTCGCCGAAGGCTTTCGCGCGTCCGAGAAGGACAAGTTCGACAAGATCGTGCAGGAAGCGGCGGACGGTCTGTTCTCGCAGAAGCGCCACGAGCCCTATGGCACGCTCGCGGGCAGCTTCAACGTATTCAAGGCCTTCCAGGCGTCGGAAGAGCAGGCGGTGACCTGCGGCTGGCGCGTCAACGACGAGGAGACCTCCGAGCTCGGCAAGGGCGGACCGATTCCGTGGAACTACAGCGTTTCGGACGACAAGAGTATCTACGAGGTCGACGAGCTCGTGGCCCGTGTCGGCCTGCCGCTCCGCAACGAGACTGCGACGCCGGCGCAATTGAAGGCGCGGTGGGCGAGCCAGTCGCTGCCCAATTACGACGCGGCGAAGGTCAACGACACCCTGATCGAAGCGTGGAGGAAGCAGAAATCGCTCGGCATCCTGGAGGCACGTGACACCTTCTACGGCCTGATGCTCGGCGCCCGCTGGGGCGACCGGTCGGCGAAGTCCGGGGCCGCTTTGACGATGCCGGCGGCGGATGCGGCGGGCGATGCCAACCTCGCGCCGCTGATCGCCCGCGCCTATCAGTTCTTCAAGCCGGCCAGCGCCACCCGGCACCTTGCCCCGGATCCGCGCCGGCACCCGCCGGAGCTCGCCAGGGACGGCCGCGCGAACGTTGCGGCGCCGATCATGGCCTACCTGTCCGGACTGCGGCTCGGGTCGTCGCCGCACACCGCGCTCGGCGCCGAGTGGATACCGGACGGCAGCTTCAAGCGCAGCCGCGGCCTGATCGCCATGATCACCAACGAGGACATGATCGGCGGCACCAATTTCAACCAGTCGACCGTGACCGCCAATTCGCTGCAGAGCCTGAAGACGCTCGACTTCGAATATCCGGCGACCAACACGGCGACGAAGAAAGTGATGCGGCGCAAGCCTGCCAGCGACATCGACGCCGATCTCACCGATATTATCGACACGGTTGCGCACGAGTTCGGCCATTCCTTCAATCTCGGCGACGAATACGAGACGAGCGCCGAAGACAATGCGACCGCTTCGAGCGAGGACGACAACATCGTCGCGCTCGCCGACATCTTTCAGGATCCGAGCTACGCCGCCAACCACTCCCGTCTGGTCGATCCGTCCAAGGTGAAATGGTTCGAACTTCTCAGGATCGAGCTTTCGGCCAAGCTGACCCAGGCTTCGACCCAGCAGGGTGGCTCGATCGAGGTCAGGATCGACCCGCGCCAGATCCCGCGCTGGGTGCAGGCGAAGGCGGCCGGCCGCCAGGCGTTTCTCCGCCGCATCCAGATCACGGCGATCGGCCAGCAACTGCCGCTCACGTTCATCGATGCCGATTACCTCGTCAGACTCGACATCGGCGACATCGACCAGAACCTCGGCTCGATCCGGCTCGGCGGGCTGGAATTGCCGCCGGCGCCGTTTCCCGTGTTTCCGAAAGGCTCGCTGCTGTTCGTGCCGCGCCGCGACGATGCGGACGCGCTGGTCTATGTGGTGGAAAAGAAGGTGCGCGACTTCATCGCAGGCAACCATCTGCCGCTCAACAAGGATACCGACACCGCTCATGTGAACGACGAGGGCGACGACCCGAAGGACATCCCGGACTTCAAGCCGCCATGCAAGGCGCAGCGGCTGGTCGGCCTGTACGAGGGCGCATACAACTTCACCGGGCTGGTCTATCGGTCGGCCGGCGACTGCAAGATGCGGAACAGCAGCGGCGCTTTCTGCCATGTCTGCAAATGGCTGATCACCAACCGCGTCGATCCCGCGCTGCACGACGTCGTCGACCGTGAATTCTATCCGGAGGCCAAGAAAAATGGCTGAACCGGGCGCCCTCGAAACGATCGTGGCCGAGATCGGCAAGCTGCTGCTGCCGCTGCGGGCGGCCGTGGAGTCGCCGGCCGCGTTCCAGGGCCTGCTGCTCAAGCTGGGCTGGGATTCCGACGTGATTCCGAAGCCGATCGCCGATCTCGCGGTCGACTTGCAGTTGTTGTTCGATCGGCTCCAGGCGCTGGTCGGCGGTCGGCTGTCGCTCGACGGCGAAGTGGCGTCCGACGGCGAGATGACGCTGGAGTCCGGGGCGCTCGAAGACGCCTTCAAGGCCATCGAGGCGATCGCCGGCGTCGTGCAGGCGATCGACGACCTCGTCTCGGCGCCCGGCGGTGCATTTTCGGCGACGCTGAACGCCGACAATTTCAAGGGCGAGTTTCCGGGGCAGCTCGTCGGCTATCTCTTCATCACCTATCTGCGCAACCATCATCCGGGCATCGGTTTCGCGCTGCAGGCGCTCGGCGTCATCAGCACCCGCTATACCGCGCCGGCCGGCAACCGCCCGGACTACATCGACTACAGGTTCAGTTTCCCGGACCTGCCGAAGATCGTCTCCGACCCGGTGACACTGTTCGAGAACGCCTTCGGCTGGGGCACCGACAGCTTCGACTTCTCCGGCTTCGCGCGGCAGATCGACAGCCTCGCGGCCGGGCTCGGGCTCGACGTCCGGATGGTGGAGGTGCCGGATCGGGTCGCGCGCGCGCTGGAAGGCGGCCCTCCGACCGGGCGTGCCGCGGTGCGCAAGCGGCTCCGCCTGGTGTTCTTCGAGCGGGCGCGCGACGCGGGTCGGCTATCGGCCGAGCTCGGACTGTTCCCGCTGCCGAAGTCCGGGAGCAAGAAGCCGGGCTTCGCGCTGCTGCCGTCGTTCAGCGGGCTGCTGTCGGTGCGGATGCAGCTCGGTCCGACGATCGCGGTGACGATCTCGAGCGACCTCGATCTCACCGGCGGTGTCGGCCTGATGGTGCGGCCGGGCAGCGGCATCGACATGGTGACCGGCTTCGCGGGCAGCGGCGCGCCGACGTCGGCCAAGGGCACCGCGCGCGTCGAAGTGGAATACTCCGCCGCCTCCGGCAGCCCGACCATTGTCCTCGGCACCGGCGAGGGCACGCGGCTCGAATACCAATCGGTGAGCGGTGCCGGCGGCTTCACGCTGGTGGCGGGCAAGGACGTCGAGGTGTTCGCCGAGGTGGACCTCAAGGGCCTCGCTTTCGTCCTTGACGCGTCCGGCTCGGACGGCTTCATCTCGACCATCCTGTCGGGGATCTCGACGCGGTTCGAGTTCGATCTCGGCCTCGGCGTCGCCTATCCGCGCGGCGTGTACTTCCGCGGCACCTCGCATCTCGAGATCCAGATCCCAGCGCATATCGACCTCGGTCCGATCGAGGTGCAGGGACTGACGCTCGCGGTGACACCGTCGGGTGGCGGCCTCCCGATCGATATCGGCGCGACGCTGAAGGCGGCGCTCGGTCCGCTGGTCGCGGTGGTGGAAAACATCGGGCTGCGGACCGATCTCGCTTTTCCGGGGAGCGGCGGCAATCTCGGCCCGATCGATCTATCCTTCGGCTTCAAGCCACCGAACGGCGTCGGGCTGTCGATCGATGCCGGGGCGGTGACAGGCGGCGGCTATCTCTTCATCGATCCGGACCGCGGCGAATATGCCGGCGCGCTCGAACTGAAGATCCTCGACTTTCTCTCGGTGACGGCAATCGGCGTCATCACCACCAAGATGCCGGACGGGTCAAAGGGCTTTTCCTTCATCGCCATCATCACGGTCGAGTTCAATCCCGGAATGCAGCTCGGCTTCGGCTTCACCCTGCTGGGAGTCGGCGGACTCGTCGGCCTCAACCGCTCGATGGACCTCGACGCGCTGGTCAACGGCGTGCGCGCCGGCTCGCTGGACTCGGTGCTGTTCCCGCACGACGTCGTTGCCAACGCGCACCGGATCATCTCCGACCTCCGCACCTTCTTCCCGCCGGAGCAGGGGACCTTCCTGATCGGCCCGATGGCGAAGTTCGGCTGGGGCACGCCGACGCTGATCAGCCTGTCGCTGGGGATCATCATCGAGATTCCCGGCAACATCGCCATCATCGGCAAGCTGACGGTGGCGATCCCGGACGAGCGGCTGCCGCTCATCATCATCCAGGTCGCCTTCATGGGCGCGATCGAATTCGACAAGAAGCGCGGCTGGTTCTTCGCCATCCTGTACGAATCGCGCGTGATCTTCATGCCGCTCGACGGCGGCATGGGCGTGCTGGCGTCATTCGGCGGCGACGCCACTTTCATCGTCTCCGTCGGCGGCTTCCACCCGGCCTACAATCCACCGCCGCTGCCGTTCCCGCCGATCCCCCGGATCGCGATCAACATCCTCAACACGCCGGTGGCCCGCATCCGGGTCGACGCCTATTTCGCGGTGACGTCGAACACCGTGCAGTTCGGCGCACATGCGGAGCTTTATTTCGGCATCTCGATCGCCAGCATCGAGGGCCATCTCGCCTTCGACGCGCTGTTCCAGTTCTCGCCGTTCTATTTCATCATCACGATCTCTGCCTCGCTGTCGGTGAAGCTGTTCGGCGCGGGGCTGTTCAGTATCCGCTTCCGCGGCTCGCTCGAGGGCACATCGCCCTGGCACGTCGAGGGCACCGGGAGCATCTCGCTGCTGTTCTGGGACGTCGACGTCGACTTCTCCCACACCTGGGGCGACAAGGAGGACACCAGCCTGCCGCCGGTCTCCGTGCTGCCCCTGCTGGTGGCGGAATACTCGAAGGCGGAGAATTGGACTGCCGCGCTGCAGAACAGCAGCAGGCTGTTGGTGACGCTCAAGACCGTGGACGCGGGCTCCGACCTTGTGCTGCATCCGGTCGGCTCGCTCAAGATCACCCAGCGTGCGATTCCGCTCGGCATCACCCTCGACAAGATCGGCGCGCAGCGCCCGGACGACGCCAATTACTTCTCGGTCGCGGCCGCGACGTCGGGCATCGAGAAGCGCGCCACCATCCGGGAGTCGTTCGCGATCGCCCAGTTCAAGGACCTCAAGGACGGCGAGAAGCTCAGCGCTTCCGACTACGAGGCCGAGGAGGCGGGGCTGGAGCTGTCGGTCACTGGCAACCAGGCCAAGACCAGCTATGTCACCAAGCGCATCGCCCGCTACGAAGAGATCATCGTCGACAACAATTTCAAGCGCGCACGCCGGCGCTTCGTCACGCTCATCTCCGGGCTGTTCACGCACTTCCTGGCCAACAACGCCGTGGCGCGGTCCGAGATCTCGGCGAAGTCGCGCGATCTGAAGCACGGATTCGACGACAAGATCGCGGTCGATCAGGCGTCCTATGTGGTGGTGAGCCTGGCCGACAATTCGCCGATCGCCGGCGCGCCTGCGTCGTTCCAATCGCGCGCCAGCGCCGGTGAATTCATGGCGGCCGAGACGCGGCGCAATCCGAGCTTCGCCAGCGAGGCCCATATCGTGCGCCCGCACGAGATGAAGCGCGCGGCGTAGCGGAGGCACGATGATGGCGGGCGGTCCGGCGAGGCGGCGGGGAGGGGCGGGATGAGCGACACGATCGGCACCTATTCCTTCCTGCCCTGGCTGCGGCTCGGCGTGGCGAACAACATCACCGCGGCCGACAACGACAACGCGGTGGCGCTGCGCGCGACGATCAAGGTCGACTTGTCGCTGGCCGGGCGGCCGGTCCAGGGCGACACGGATCTGACGGCGACGATTTCGCGCGACGTCGCGCTCTATGGTCCCGGCGACATCGTCGGCATCGATCCGAAGGCGGTGGTGAAGGTGGAGCCGCGCGACTGGATCACCAATTTCGAGCCGAACTACCTGCCCTTCGTTGAGTTCTATGACGAGGATTTTCCGTGGCGCTACACGCCGGCGGCGCCGGACGAGTCGCGCCACCGGCTGCGCCCGTGGCTCGCACTGTTGGTGCTCGAGGTGGAGGAGTTCAAGGAAGTCGCGGTGTCGTCGGCGCGGCCGCTGCCGGCGATCGAGGTGACGGGCGATCCGGCCTCGGTGTTTCCGCCCGCCGACCAGCTTTGGGCCTGGGCGCACGTCCACGTCAATCGCGACCTGATCCAGCAGGACGGCGTGGTGGAATCGACCAATGCCGACCAGGCGAGGGCGCGACTGGAGAGCCTGCTGGCCAGCAATCCGGACTACGCCTATTCGCGCGTCCTGTCGCCGCGTCAGTTGAAGCCGAATACGTCCTACCATGCGTTCGTGGTGCCGACCTTCGAGAGCGGCCGTCTCGCCGGCCTCGGAATCGCGCCGGTGGCGAATCCCGCGCTCTTCGCCACCCTGTCGGCCTGGGCGGACTATACCGACCGGCCGTTCCCGACGCTGCATCCGGTGTACAAGCGGTGGTACTTCAAGACCGGGACGGTGGGCGATTTCGAGTACCTCGTCCGCCTGCTGAAGCCGCGTCCGCCGGACTCGCGGCTCGGCCGCCGCGACATGGACACGCAGACGCCGGGTTCCGGGATGCCGCCCATCGCGGTCGCCGGGCTTCACGGGGTGCTGCGGCTCGGCGGCGCGCTCAAGGTGCCGGACGAGGCGCTGACCGGTGCGCAGGAGGCAGAAGCTGCGGCCTATGAGGGCTGGGATGAACCCTACGCGCACGAATTCGAGAAGGCGCTGGCGGGCTTCGTCAACCTGACCGACGACTATGCCCGCGAAGGCGCGCCCGACCCGGTGATCACGCCGCCGCTGTACGGCCGCTGGCACGCGCTCACCGAACGGCTGCTTGAGGAGGCGGATGGCAGCGACGCGCCGCAGCCGCGCAACTGGGTGCACGAGCTCAATCTGGACCCGCGGTTTCGCGTTCCCGCCGCGTTCGGCACGGAAGTCGTGCAGAAGAACCAGGAGGCCTATATGGACGCCGCCTGGGACCAGGTCGGCGACATCCTCGCGGCGAACCGGCGGATCAGGCTGGCGCAATTCGCCAAGGCGGCGGCCGCGATCTGGCATGCGCGCCATCTCGGGCCGCTGAAAGATCTCAGCGCGGAGCGCGGGCTCACGATGATGGCGCCGGTGCAGCGCCGGGTGATCGCCGACGGCTTCACGCTGCGCCATCGGCTCAAGGAAAGCACGGTGCCCCGCGCGGCGCTGTCTGCGCCGTTCCGGCGCGCGCTCCGGCCGCGCGACCAGGTCGCGGCGACGCTCGGCTTCGACTCGCCGAAAGGCGCCGAAGAGCTGCTGGAGAAGATCAATCGCGGCGAGGTCAGCGCGGCGCCGCCGCGGGTCACCCCGGAAGCCTTGCCGGCGGTGGAGGATGTCGCCGCGCAACTTCAGCCGAAGTCGCTGCCCGCGGAGCTGACCGACTGGCTCGCCAAGCACCGCTGGGCGAAGTGGGTATTGCTGGTCGTTCTGCTGCTGCTCGCCGTGCTGCTGCTGGCCGTCGCCATTCCGTTCGCGATCGTGGTCGCGGCAGCGGCGCTGGCGCTGTTCGGATGGCTGGTGCGGCTCGAGAAGCAGGCCGGCATCGCGACCGGCGTGTTGCCGCAAGGGGCTTCGCCCGAGATCATCGACGCGCTGCCGGGCTTTCCGTCGTTCACCATCCGCGATCCTGATCCCGCCGCGCCGGAGCCTGTCGGCGGCGCTTCGTCCGCCGACAGCCCGGAGGCGGCGCGCTTCAAACTGGCCCTCAAGGACCTCAACCGGCTGCTCACAGTCAGCGCCGATCTCGGCAGGCCGCCGTTGCGCAAGCCGATCGACATCGCCGCGCTCGGAGCGTCGACCTTCGCTGCGATTGATCCCGACAAGACGGTGCCCGCCTTCACCTTCTCCTCGATCACCATTCCGCCGCGAGTGCTGGCCATCAACGGGATCGCGACGCTGCTGCAGCCGGAAGTGTTCAAGCCGGTGATGGCATATCCGGAAATCGACCTGCCGATGTACAAGCCGCTTCTCGGCCTGTCCGACGAGCACTTCCTGCCGAACATCGACAAGATTCCGCAGAACACGATCACGCTGCTCGAGACCAATCAGCGTTTCATCGAGGCCTACATGGTCGGCCTCAACCATGAATTCGCCCGCGAGCTGCTGTGGCGCGAATATCCCACTGACCAGCGCGGCAGCTGCTTCCGCCAGTTCTGGGACCCGAGCGGCGTGATCGACCGGGAGGGCCTGTCGAAGGACGAGCTGCGCGAAAAGCTCCGCGATATTCCGCCGCTCCACACCTGGTCGCTGTTCTCCAAGCTCGGCGATCACGACCATCGCGAGAAGCCGGGCGAGAACGAGGAGGAAGTCGTCCTCGTCATCCGCGGCGAGCTGCTGAAGAAATATCCGACCGCGGTGATCTACGCCCAGAAGGCGCGCTGGCAGCGCGACGACGGCGGCGCGATCAATCCCCGCGTCGAGCGGGTGCTGGAGACCGACGGTCCGGTGGAGGATCGCCTGCGCACACCGCTCTACGAAGCCAAGGTCGATCCCGACATCACCTTCATCGGCTTCGACCTGACCTCGAAGGAGGCGAAGGGGGGCAGCGGCCGCGGCAATTCGACGGCGCCGGGCTGGTTCTTCGTCATCAAGGAGCGGCCCGGCGAGCCGCGCTTCGGCCTCGATATTTCTCGCGATGGGCCGCTCAACGTCTGGAACGACCTCGCCTGGCCCGACGTGCTGTCCGACGCCGACAAGGGCTTCCTGCAGATCAGGCCGGGCGGGCCGACCCTCACCCTGGACGATCCGGTGGCTCCGGAGCTGCAGGAGAAGAAACAACAATACGATGAGGACAAGGCGCTCCGCTGGCATCCGGACAGCAACTCCGCGGAGCTCGCCTACATCCTCTACCAGGTTCCCGTGCTGGTCGCGGTGCACGGCAGCGAGATGCTGCCGAACTGATCGCGCAGCGGACACGACAGGGGGCGGCTGAAGCGACATGTCCGAGTTCGATGATATCCGCAAGGAGCTGGAAGCGTCGCGCGCCGCGGCCGATGCGACGTCGCGCGAAATCGGCCGGCTTCGCCACACCCGCGCGCGGCTGATCCGCGACCGCGCACGGGCCGAGCGCGTCAGCAAGGGCGCCGACGATCCGGCGCTGGCGGCGATCGACAAGGAGATCAAGGCGGCGGCCTCCGAGATCGAGCGGCTGGGCGGTGCGCTGAGGGCGGCGAAGGACGAAGTGGTCCGCAATATCGGGCTGTTCGCGAACTTCACCGATCCCCGCCGCAACATCGGCCTGCTGTCCGATCAGACGCCGATCCTGCTGATGCCGCTGCGAATCGAAACGCGCTTCAAGCAGGCGGCGGAATTCGGCGGCGACCGCGACGAGCTGTGGGTCCGGGTCTATCCGGACGACATCGCCGTCGACAGCTTCGAGGAGGCGTTGTCGGAAGACGAAGTGAAGCGCGCCCAGGCCTATTGGGCCGACGTCTGGCGGGCGAACCACGACCCCGCCGGGGAGCGGGCCGCCTGGCGAACGCTGCTGAGCGGGCAGGGCTCGGGGCGGTCCTACTACGTGATCCAGACTCATCGCCCGCTCAACGAGGTGGCGCGACCGGCCAAAGTGGAAGGCGTGCCGACCGTGATCCTGACGGTGGTGACCAGCGCGCCGCTCGTCGATCCCGAGCGAGGTGCGGTCAGCACGTTCTGGACGGCACTGTGGCGCGCGGGCACCGATGCGGCCGCGCAGGCGGACGCGATCGCCGCGCTCGACAGCGCGCTCGGCGCCGAGCGCGCCGCGGCGGTCCGTGAGGCGTACCGGCCGCGGAATCTCGCCGACGCGCCGCCCGAAGGCGCGGACCGCGCGACCACCACGGTCATCGCCGCGTATCTGGAGTTTCCCGCCACGGACGCCACGCCGATGCGCGAGACCGGCTGGTCGCAGCCGGCGACCGCCCGGACCTTGCCTGATCGCCTCGTCCTGCTCGGCTACAACAACGGAACGCTCGAGCTCGAGCAACTTGGAAAACCGATTCCGTCGCCGCTGCCGGTCACGCCGTCGCCGACCGGAACGGACGACGCATCGGTCGCGGGCGACGGCGACGACATCACGTTCGGTCCGGAGCTCGAATGGGTGCGCAACTTCGACCGCGCCGTCGAGATCGGCATGGGATTCCGGGTGCCGCTAACGCCGGCCGCCTTCCGCCGTGGCTTCGATCAGTTGATGGTGCTCGGTGTGCGGCTCGGGGCCGATGCAGACGCCGGCCGGGTCGCGCTGGAGCAGTTGTTCGTCCATCATCATCAGTCGAAGGCGGGGTTCTCGATCCTGCCGCAGGGCCAGCCGACCAACAACGTCGAGGGCGAGGGCGCCGCCTACAGCTGGCGCGAGGATTCCGACGTCAGCTTCGATCACTACTTCGGCACTCCGCCCCTGGACCCCGACGGATGGTTCGAGCGGACAGACGGACGCTGCCTTGCCGCCACGCTCGGTCTCGATCCGGCCGCGCTGGCGGCGATCCCCTTCTACCATCGCCACGACGTCAACGACGCCCGCGCCATGAACACGGCGCTGTGGCCGGCTACGCTCGGCTACTTCATGGAGAGCATGCTTCATCCGATCTTCGACGATTCGACGGTGGAGCGGACCCGCGACTTCTTCGTCCGGCACGTGTCGGCGCGCGGGCCGATGCCTACGATCCGCGTCCGTCGTCAGCCCTACGGCATTCTGCCGGCGACGCCGCGCTCGCGCATCCAATGGATCTTCGCCGGGTCGAACGTCGCGGTCGGGGCCGCGCACGCACCGGACGATCCGGAATTGCGGTTCCTGATGCGGTTGTATCAACTGCTGCGCAAGGTCGAGGCCGATCTGGAGCCGCTGATGTCGCGGGTGTCCTACATCGGCAAGCCGGGCGGCGACCGTCATCAGATACTGCTCGATGTCCTCGGCCTGCACGCCGGATCGGTAGAATTCCAGCAGCGCTTCGCCGAAAGCTTCAAGGAACTGTACAACCGCCTCGCGATGCAGGGGGCGGGCGGCGCCTTGGTCGCGCTCCTGCTCGCCGCAGGCTATGTCGGAAGCGGGCTCGATCTGCTGAAGCAGCTCGGCTACACGCCGCCCGAGGGAATCGAGGTGCCGGACATCCTTGAGAAACTCTTTCTCAAGGCGCCCAACCAGCTCAAGGGCCCGCTGATCGACGACCGTCCGTTGTCGGAGACCGAGCAGATCCGCGCCTACACCGCGGGCGGCGACAACTACATCGGCTGGCTGATCAAGGCTGCGGCGACCTCCCACGACGCGCTGCGGCTGCAGCAGGGCTTCACCCAGCGCCCGAATGCGCTGCTGTATCTCATGCTGCATCACGCGCTCGACCTGAGCTTCGTCGAGACCAGCATCCGTCTGTTCTTCAATGCCGGGCTGATCGGCGAGACCGAGCTGAAGGCGGCGCGGCGCGAGCCGAAGTTCTTCCAGGTCGAGGAGGCGAGCCTCGCCGTGCCGGCTGCGGCCGGCGGCAGCCGCTGGCGCTACCTCCACCGCAGCGACGCCGCCGTCACCGGAACGGGACTGAGGACGGTCGGCGAGTTCATCCCGACGGTGCTGACCTCGATGGTCGCTACCGCGTATCTCAAGCGCCAGCTCGATGCGCTCGAACGGCTGAAGAGGTCGCCGACGGCGGTGCTGGAACGGGTGTTCGCCGAGCATCTCGACCTCTGCACCTACCGGTTCGACGCCTGGTACGGCGGCATCATGAGCCGCCAACTGGAGCGGATGCGCTATCCGAACGGTGCCGGCCGGGGGACCGCCCAGCCGGGCGCACCGGCCGGCGAGGCGAAGAGGGGAATCTATCTCGGCGCCTATGGCTGGCTCGAGAACGTCAAGCCGGAGTTCAAGAAGCTGACGGCCGTCGAACTGCCGGCAAACCTCGCGGCGATCTTTGCCGATCCCGACGCGCCGCCGCTGATGCGCGACCGCAGCAACCAGGGCTACATCCACGCGCCGTCGCTGAACCAAGCGGTGACCGCCGCGGTGCTGCGCAACGGCTATCTGTCCAACGCCACGCCCGACAATCCGGGCAGCCTCGCTGTCAATCTCAGCTCGGAACGGGTCCGCATCGCGCTATCGATTATTGAGGGAATGAAGGGCGAGCAGAGCCTCGGCGCGTTGCTCGGCTACCAGTTCGAGCGCGGCCTGCACGACCGCCACGACGTCGAAGTGGACGGGTTCATCTACGACCTCCGCAAGGTGTTCCCGCTGGTCGGCGACCGGCTGACTCCGACGCGTACCGGTCGGCTCGACGCGTTCGGTCGGCGGCTGCGGATCGACCGGGTGGAGGCGCGCAACGTCATCGACGGCCTGGCCTTGGTCGAGCACATCAAGACCAGCGGCGTGAGCAGCTATCCGTTCGGCCACGATGCCGACCTGCCGGCGGCGAGCCCGCAGCAGGCAGCCGCGATCACCGCCGAGGCCGCGCGGATTGCCGACATCGCCGACGCGGTCGCCGACCTCGCGATGGCAGAGAGCGTGCATCAGGTGGTGCAGGGCAACTACGACCGTGCCGGCGCCGTGCTCGACACCTACTCCAAGGGAAAATTCCCGGCGACCCCCGACGTGGTGCGTACGCCGCGGTCGGGGGTGACGCTGACCCACCGGGTGGCGCTGCATCTCAAGGCCGGGCTCGACCCGAACGACGGCGCGCTGACATCGCCGCGGGCGAAGGCGGAGCCTGCGCTCAACGCCTGGCTCGCGGGCATTCTGCCGCCGCCGGCAGCGGTCGCCTGCTCGGTGACGGTCACCGACCCGCTCGATCTTTCCGCCGTCAACTACAACGTGACGCAGGCCGATCTCGGCCTGCTGCCGATCGACCTGCTGTATCTGCTCGATCCGGACAACGATCCAGCCGCCAAGGCGCTCGACGATCTGATCGAAGCGCATGTGATCGCCGCTCATACGCCTCGCCCGGACGCCATGCTGACGATCGCCTACCGCGAGAGGATCGCGGCGATCGCCGGGCATGTGCCGCTGTTCGAGCTGTCGGCGTTGATGCGGCATCTCAGAAGCCTGCTGCTGCGCTCGCGTCCGCTCAAGGCGAGCGACATGGCGATGGCCGGCGAGGCGAACGAGGCGGTCGATCTCGACGCGGCGCTCGCACGCGAGCGGGCGACGCTGCCGCGCGTCCTGCTCGTCGGGGGGCTTGCGGATCTCGACACCTTCCGTACGGCGCTGCAGGCCCGCCTGGACGCCAAGCAGGAGGCGCAGATCGCCACGGAGATCGAGCTGACGATCACCGGCTTCGTGTCGGTGATGCAGGGTCTCGGTCCGTTCGCGCCGTTGCAGACCGGTACCGGTGCCGTCTACGCCGACCGGCGGCGGATCTTCTCCCAGTTGCATGCCGCACTCGCCGGCTACATCGCTCGATGGACCCGGCAACTCGCCGAGTTCGACGCACGCATGGCCGCTTACGACGCTGATCCGGGCGCGCCGGACGCGGCGAAGTTCCTGGCGCTGCGGGTGGCCGAAAAGCTGATCGCGACCACGGCGACCGACCCTCTACCGGCGCAACCGGACGATTTCCGCGACGATCTCATGAGCGGCAAGCGCGCCGCCTTCGTCGGACAGCGCGCCGCTCTGATCACGCTTTACGACAATGCGTCCGACCTCGCCGCCCTGCACGACGGCATCGAAGCCTCGAAGGCTGCGAACGCCGCGTTCGACGCCGCGGTGATCGACATCGCAGCCCAGCGCGCGGCGATCGTCGCCCTCGCAGAGGACATGGCGAAGCGCACCGCCGCGCTCGCGCTCGAGCTGACGACGCGGCTGCCGGCGATCCAGGCCCGGCTCGATCAATACGATGCCGCGGCGGAGGCGAAGAACAAGATCGAGGCGTTGACCGCGGCGGCGAAGCTGCTGTTCGGCGACGATTTCAAGATCGTGCCGGATTTCGGCCTGCCAGCGGCGCTGGCCGGTGAATGGAGCAACGCCTGGGGCGCGGGCGCGCAGGCGGACGAGACCATTCTCGGGTTCGTCAAGACGACGATCGGACGCCGCTTTCCGCTCGACGACTGGTTCACGGGTGTCGCGCGGGTGCGGTCGAAGCTGCACGATCTGGAAGCCTCGCAGCATCTCGCCGAGGCGTTCACGGGGGCGGGCGTCGCGCTGCAGGCGCTGCAATTTCCGCATCGCCCCGAGTTGCCGTGGCTCGGACTCGAATTCCCGGAGACCGATGCCGACGGAAAGCCGTTCGTGATCGATGAGGACAAGCTGCTCTATACCGCGCATTTCGCCGAAAGCTTCGATCCGGCGCGGCGGCAACTCGGGCTGTTGCTCGACGAGTGGACCGAAGTGATCCCGCGCCCGACCGAAGATACCGGGCTGGCGTTCCACTTCGACCGGCCAAACGCCGAACCGCCGCAGACCCTGCTGCTGGCGCTGCCGCCGAAATTTGTCGGCGCGTGGCAGTGGCAGGATCTCGTCGACACGGTGCGCGAGACGATGGACCTCGCCAAGAAGCGCGCGATCGAGCCCGACCACGTCGACACCACCGCCTATGCCCGCTTCCTGCCGGCGCTGGTGTCCGCCGTGACCTTCCATCCGATCACGGCCTCGCTCAACCTCGCCTTCAACAACAACCTCGCCGCGGTGCTGGCCGAGACGGAGACGGGCAATGGCTGACTATGTCGCGGTTCAGAACCTCTCCCCCGTGTTCTCCGGCAAGGTGAAGCTGCCCACGATTACGTTGTGGAACAGGCTCGAGGGCCGCCCACGCACGCACGATTTCGACCGCGCGCTCAAGGCCGAGGTTCGTGATCCGCTGTGGCTGCTGACGAAGCAGTGGCAGATGGGCGAGTTTCAGGGCGACGACGCCGGCTCGCCGGTCGTCGCCAAGGTGCACATCGAGACCACCGAACTGACGAAATACCGCGCGGCCGGCAATCCGCCCGAAGCGTTCGCCGACGACGTGCCGCTCGAAGCCAAGGTCGAGCGGCGGCCGATCCCGTTCCGTCTCGCCGGCCAGAAGATGGCGTTCGATCTCCGCATCGCCCTGGGCCGACGCTGGCTGAAGCTCGTCGCCGGCATCGAGCCGGGGCTTGCCCAGCAATTCATCGCGGCGCTGCCGCTCGCCATGCCAGATCCGGCGCTCAAGGCCGATGCGCCGGTCGCCGCCCATCGCGAAGCCTGGCAGACGATGGCGGCGCTCGCCGGCAGGTCGATGGACGGCTACGACCTCGTCGAGCATCTGATGGCCGCGCCCGGCAATCACGCGCACGACCTCGTCGCGCTCGGCAACCCGGCCAGCACTGCTGCGATCGAGACGGCGGAGGCGGAATTCCTGGCGTGGTACCGGGAGGCGTTCTACCAGCCCGCCGCGGGTGCGGCCGATGCCTGGCTGCCCGATCGCCTCGAATACGCCTTTGCAGCGTCGGCGCCCAAGGCGGGCGGCGAGAAGCTCGTGGTCGCCGACGAATACTTCCAGGGGCATCTCGACTGGTACAATTTCGACGTCGACGCCTCCGGCGCAGGGCTCGGTGACCTGGCGGACGCGCCGCCGCCTGCCGCCATCGAGACGACCTTCACGGCGTCGTTCATCCCGGCGCCGATCCAGTTCGACGGCATGCCGAACACGCGCTGGTGGACCTTCGAGGAGGGACGAACGAATTTCGGCGACATCGATCCGGAGACGACGGACGTCAACAAGCTGCTGCTGATCGAATTCGGCCTCGTCTACGCCAACGATTGGTTCCTGATGCCGTTCACGGTGCCGGCCGGGGCGATCACCAGGGTCGCCGGCATGAGCGTGACCAACGTCTTCGGAGAGCGGATCTGGGTCGAAGCCGCGGGCAAGGGCGCGGATGAAGATTGGCAACGCTGGTCGATGTTTACGCTGGCGACGAAGGGGAGCGACGACATTCCCGCCGATCTCAGCCTGTTCGTCGTGCCCAGCGTGCCGAAGATCCAGGAGGGCGAGCCGCTGGAATCCGTGGAACTGTTCCGCGACGAGATGGCCAACATGGTGTGGGGCGTCGAGTCGCGGGTGATGTTGGCTTCGGGCGACAGCAAGAGCGGACGCAGCGCCGCGCTCGACACCCGCCGCTATTTCCGTCGCCTGGTGGAGGAGAGCCTGCCGCCGGCCCCACCACCTGCGGCGCCGATCGAGAACGACGCCGCGATCCGCTATCGGCTGATGAGCGAGATGCCGGAGAACTGGATCCCGTTCATCCCAGTGCACATCGACAACGACAGCCGCGAGATTCAGCTGCGTCGCGCCGCGCTGCTGCGGGTCATCGACCGCGACCCGGATCCGCCGGTGCGCGTCGAACCTCGCACCGATCTGCTGCGCCACGGTCTCGACCTCCCGCAGCAGCAGGGCTACAATCTCCATGAGGAGGAGGTGCCGCGCGCGGGCATTCGTGTCACCCAGAGCTTCCAGCGCACGCGCTGGTACAACGGCCGCACTTTCGTCTGGCTCGGCATCCGCAAGGAGACCGATCGCGGCGAGCGGTCGAGCAAGCTCGCTTTCGACACGATCCTTCCGAAGCGGAAGGCATGAACGCATGAAACGTCACCGTCGAATCTGGCGTGGCGCGGCCGCCGGCGGTGGAGGGTTGAACGGGCGCGGGTCATTCCCAAGTCGGTCGTTTCTCGCGCGACGGCAGACGCTCGGTGCCCCAAGACTACGTAGTGGCCGGCAAGCCTGACTATCCGAGGGCCCATTCCCGACCTGAGCGCTTCCTTCATGACACAGCAGGAGCAACGGAGAGCGAGCACGAGGAACACCGTTCGAGGTTGAGCGCGGAGAGGTTCGCATTGATTGTGTCGAATCTGAAGCTACTGCGTTATTGTACGTTGCGGCCCGAGCCTCTTCGGCAGAGGCCCATAGCCATAAGGACAGAGATCACGCGGCCTCGCTTACGGCATGGGGCAACCGCAGGCTCTGCTCAAACCTCGTGACAGGTAGTCCCACCGCAGGCCGTCAGCCTGGCTCGCGAATTCTGTGCAGCGCAGTCACCAAGGCCGCGATCACGCTTATCAACGCGTTCGTACCATGGTCGTTCAAGAACGAATCTCTCTGCGTCATAGTTGAAATCACACCCCAGTCTGCCCACGTGGAGCGCGACGATGGTGCTGGTCGGTGACACCGTCGCACTTAAGGGGAGAACGGTGATCGACACTCCGAAGTTTGGATCCCTTGAAGCCGTCGAATCCGCTAAAGCTCGACAGAGATTCGCAGGCTTGCATCGCATTCGTCAATTCAGCACGAGAATTCAGTGACCACTGCTCTTCGTACGCCCCGTGGCTCAACGCCGCGCAAGAACACATCAGCAAAGCGCTCCGCGTCACCAAAGGTCGCCCTGCGGAAGAAGACATCTGTTGCGACAACAACGAAGGCTCCGATTCGGACCGGCACTTCCTCCTCGTCTCCATTGGGCATGTTGGCGCTGTATCTTACTGCGCAATGGCGTGCTTCGGGCCGAGGCGGACTTGTGTTCCTCGCCGAAAATGAGAGCCGAGCCGAGCTGTTGGGTTCGATCATCCCAGTTATCGAGCCGGCTTGTGATGTGCTCGTCTATCCCCGTTTGAACACGCTTCCGTTCGATCAGCTTGAGCCGTCACGTGATATCGCGGGTCGGCGGAGCTCCGTCTTGAGACGCCTTGCCAGGGCAAAGAAGCCGATCCTGCTGATCACGACGGTGGAGGCAATAATGGAACTCCTGCCGTTGCCTGCGAACTGGTCTCGTATCGGATTTCCACTTCGGACCGGGGCCGTCTTTTCCGAGGAAGACCTTGAGGCCCGTCTGAAAGCTCTTGGGTACGACCTGGACGACAGTCCGGATTATCCCGGTGGAGTTTTGTTTCACGGCAACACCTTCGAGATATTCCCTGCCGGCGCGCTCGGACCTTTTAGGATCGAGCATTCCGGAGGGAGAATCCGGCGTATTGCAGCGATCAATCCGATAGACCAGGAGGTGATTTCCGAAGCGAAGGAGCTCCTGATTGACCCGATGTCCGAGCGGCTGGCGTTCACGGGCCGGGCGCGAAGAAGGTCCAGCCTATTGGACTATTGTGCGCGCGCCAAATGGATCGCCGACAGCACCGTGCCCAGGCACGCCGAGACCTGGTTGAGCACGATCGACGATGCGGCCGCCCGCAGTGAGCGTGACGGTGCCTATCTCAGCCGGCGCGAATGGGAGCTGGCGGCGAAGAAGATCACTGTCTTGCCGCCAACCACTCCGTATCGTGCGACGCCAGAGTTCTACAAGGCAGCCTCTCCGCGGAAGGCCCTCCGTGCATTTATCGAGGAAGCCCAGCGCGGCAGCGCACGTGTGCTCTTCGTCGCTGCGGTCGAAGCGGATTTGCGTGTGATGGCCCGGATGAGCGCCATCAAGGCCGAATGCGTGCCCGATTGGGCGCAGGCGACCGCAAGGGGCAGGCAGCAGGCTGCGTTGCTGGCAGGCTTCGATGCGGGCTTTGTCGTTCCTGGAAAGAAGCCGCTCGTGGTCGTCACTGCTGCCGACGTGCTCGGCAGCAGGGCGCACCAGCCGCAACCGACGAACTGGGCGTGGACGCCCGGCTTCGATTCGGGAGATCTCCCCGAACTCGGATCCGTGGTCGTTCATCTGCAACGTGGACTCGCACGCCTTGGCGGCTTGCGATCCATGGGCGCGGGCGATCTTTCGGCGCGCGAGATGGTCAGGTTGGTATTCGCCGGAAACGACGCCGTTCTCGTCCCTCTCGCAGAATTGGCCCTGATCTGGCCCTACGCCGCCGAGCTCGGAGACACCTCGCTGGACAAGGCCGACGGCAGCTCGTGGCGGCCGCGGCGAACGGCTGCCGAGACGGAAATTCACGTGGTCGCAAAGGAGCTGGCCAAGCAGATGAGTCAGCGCCGGCGGCGCCCAGCTCCGAAGCTCGTGCCGCGTCCTGCTGTCTATGAGAAGTTCGTCGCGCGGTTTCCCTATTTCACCACCCCCGATCAGGCGAAGGCCATCCGCGACGTTCTGGATGATCTTGCATCGGGGCACCCGATGGACCGGATCGTCTGTGGAGACGTCGGCTTTGGCAAAACCGAGGTGGCGCTGCGAGCAGCGGCAGCCGCCGTGCTGGCCGGAAAGCAGGTCGCTATCGTCGTGCCGACGACAGTGCTGGCGCGACAGCATGTCGAAACCTTTCGAAAGCGCTTTGCGCCTCTTGGCATCGATGTTGGAAACCTGTCGCGGGTTGCCTCGACCGCCGAAGTGCGAAAGGTCAGGGAGGGCCTCAAGAGCGGAGAACTCAGGATCGTCGTCGGGACCCTCTCGCTCGCATCCAAGGAGGTGAGATTTGCCGACCTTGGTCTGATCATCATTGACGAGGAGCAGCATTTCGGCGCTGCTGAGAAAGCTATGCTGTCGGGCCTCAATAAGAACGGCCATCGGCTCTGGATGAGTGCGACACCGATCCCCCGCACACTTGCAGCGGGCTTGACGGGCTTGAGGGACCTCAGCGTGATCGCAACCCCGCCGGTCCATCGTGTTCCGGTAGCCACCAAGGTGGCCCCCCTCTCGGACATAGCTATCGCCGCTGCCCTGGTTCGTGAGCACAGACGTAACGGTCAGAGTTTCGTCATTTGTCCGCGGATCCAGGATCTCGATCCCATGCTCGCCAGGATCCACGCGCTGGCGCCGGAACTACGTATCATGACCATTCACGGCAAGTTGCCAACCGACGAGATCGACGAGAGGTTGATGGGGTTCGTCGAAGGTCGTGCCGATGTACTACTTGCAACCAACATCGTGGAAAGTGGCCTCGACATCCCACGTGCAAATACCATCGTTGTGTGCTGGCCGGAAAAATTCGGCCTGGCACAATTGCATCAGCTCAGGGGGCGAGTAGGACGGGGCGGCATCCGGGCGTTTGCGCATTTCCTGACGGAAGGCGGCTCTGAACGCTCGGAAAAACGGCTTTCCGCTCTTGAGGAATTGAGTCGTCCGGGCGCTGGCTTCGCGATCAGCGCTCGCGACCTCGACCTGCGCGGTGGTGGCGACCTTCGCTCCGATCGACAATCCGGCCACACGCAGGTGTTCGGACCGACGCTTTACGGCCACCTTCTGACGCTTGCCCTGGAGGGAGACCGCGATGGAATGTCCGCGCTCTGGATCCCTGAGTTGAATCTTCCCATCCCTGAGCTGCTTCCCTCGAGCTATGTGCAATCGGAGGCGGTCAGGCTGGAGATCTACGCTCGAGCCGCTCGGTGCCGGAGTGATGACGATCTGGAGGAGCTCGAGGATGAAACGCACCGTCGATTCGGCAAGCTGCCATCCGAGGCCAGCAATTTCTTTGCTGTCGCCAAGCTCAGGGTAAGTTGCAGGCAACGGGGGATCATGCGTCTCGATGTCGGTCCGGATGCAATTGCCGCAACGATGCTCGCAGGGAGGATCAAGAAGTCACGCTCACGGTCGCTGCAGCGCGAGGGCGATCGCGTCGTCTACCCCGGGCGCAGCGATGAACCTGCTTTACGAAGGGTCGAGCAGTTCTTGGATCTGTTGGACGAATGACGAGGGATTCGTCACTCAACTTGAAGCGATGTTGTGTGCCCTCCTCGGGGGCCCCGAAATGAAAGCGATGGCGCTTCACCCTTGGCAAGGACGATTGAGAGAACCCGTGTTGCGGGACACAGAGACGATCGTTCGAGCTGTTCTGAACCGGCCGGTCGGATGCGGTGGATCGTTCAAGTTCAAAGCTGCGCTGGCGGCCGACCCAGCCCGGATCCCAACAAACGAATGAGTCAGCGACAGAACCAGCTTCACCTTTTTGCGGCTTTGGTGACCACCAGTCCTCATGATATGCAGAAGGACGCTATTTGGGTTTTGGCCCAATCAGCCCCATCTGAGCGGATGTCGCCGGCTCGTCTGTTCGAGTTCCTGTTGCTGAACGGGTGCACGCGTCGACCCGCGCGGTAGCGCGTCCGCGGCGAAACCGGAGACGTGCGCCGGGCGGATAGGCTCGCGCCAGCTGATTGTGCTCGATCCGGTGTTGCATCATCTCCCGTCGGGTCTGGCGCTCGTCGAGCATCAGGACCAGATCGGAGCACGGCTTGGTCGAACACAGCAGCAGAAAGCCGGCTTCAGCGTCCTGAGGGTAGACCGTCAGCGCATCGGAGCGGTCCACGGTGCCCGACACCAAGCGCGCGGCGCATGCGAGACACCAGCCCTGCTCGCAGATGTAGGGGGTCTCGATGCTGGCGTCGATCATGCTGTACAGCAAATATTCGTCGGATGCGGCGTCGAATGTGAACGTCCCCTCCGGACGTTCCAGCCGTATGCGAAACCGCCTGGTGCCGCCTTCATTGGTCATGGCCGAGAGCTCCGTCATCGCTCACCACCGGCTGTCGGGCAATGCGACGTCGCCGATGCGGCCGCTGGCGTAGCAGTGCGCGGCCGCGATGATCCGCGCCGCAACCGCCAGCTCGCTTCGATCGCGCGGCGCGTAGACCACGAGGCTCTGCGGTGGCACGGCGCCCGCCATGTAGCGTGCGAACGGATGCACCGTGCCCCAGCCTTTGGCCGCGACCTTCTGCGCCCATTCCGGTCGCAAGGTCAGGTGCAGCGACCCGTCGGGGCGAACGATGAGCCACACCGGCGCGAACACGAAGGCCTCCGGCTGGCCCATGGCATGGATGTCATCGAGCGCGAAGGCGCGGCCTGCGGCGTTCAGCGGCGCCGGCACCTCTTCGACCCCGGCCAGCGCGCATGTGCAGGACACGAGCTGTGCGGCGTATCCGGCGGGCGAGGTGCCGTCGAGCTGGTGGCAGGGCCATGTCGGTGCGAGCCGCGGTGCGCTGCCGGAACGTGTGGCGAGACGACGCAGTCCCGGTGCCATCGCCCAGACGGGTGCAGCACTGCGCAAGCCTGCTCTAGCCGAAGCTGTCATAATGAACCCGCGTGATCGGAACATCGACGGCGCGCAGCAGCGATCTGACCGCGTTCACCATGACCGGCGGGCCCGCGACATAGAACTCGGCCGCCGCGTGATCCAGGACTGCGCTCTGGATGACATCGGTAACGAAGCCGGCCGCATGCGGCCAGTCGGATGGCGCGTGTTCGACCACGGGCAGGTAGCGCCCCTGCGGAATGCGCGCGATCGCCGTCTCGAGCATGTCATCGGCGGCGAGATCCGCCGGTGTGCGGGCGCCGTAGATGACATCCACGGGCGATCCGAAATCGAGGCGCGCCTCCGCGGCCTCGCGCAGCATCGCCAGGATCGGCGCGATGCCGGTGCCTCCCGCCACGAACACCTTGCGTCCCTGCTGTCGACGCAGCGTGCAGGCGCCGAATGGCGCCTCGATGGTGATCTGTGCGCCCGAGGCCAAAGCGGCGAGCGCGTTGCTGCCCTTGCCGCCATCGTAGCGCTTGGCAATGAACTGCAGGGCTTTACTGCCCGGCAGGTTGCACATCGAGTAGCAGCGCCGTAGCCCTTCGCCGAGATGCAGGATCGCATACTGACCGGGCCGGAAGTCGATCGGCTCGGCCGTCTCGAAGCTGAACTGGCGGATCTCCGGCGCTAGATCGTCGACGCCGCGCAGGATCGCCTGTTGCTCGACGCATCGCGGCGTCGGCGCGGACCAGTCGCCGGGACCACGCGCGATCGTGACGTCCGAGATCGCGCGTGATTGACAGGCCAGGATGCGGCTGCGTCGCGCGTCGCGCGGATTCATCGCCGGAGCGCCGGGAAAGATCGGATCGACCTGACCGTCGACGAGCGTCACCTTGCAGGCGCCGCAACTGCCCCAGCCGCATTCGTAGGCCAGCGCGATGCCCCGGCGTCGTGCTGCCTGCAGGATGGTGTCATGGTCGGCCGCGTCGATCACGACCCCGTCGGGCTCGATGCGGAGTTGTCGGGTCATCCACGCCATCCTTCCAGTCCAGGCGGTCGGCGCAGCACGCCGAGCGCGCCTGCCAGACTACAAGCCGCAATCCGCGATCAGCCTCGCCTGGGTCGTCATGGTCCGCTCCAGGATCGCCGGTGCACCGTCGGCCCCGGGCGCGGTCGAAAGTGCCTCGCTGAGCCCGCGCGCGGCGCGTTCGCCGAGCGGCATCCACTTCGCGACCCACTCCCGCAGCAGAACCGCGTGCTCCGGGACCTTGCCGGTGGCGTAGCGCACCAGGGCCTTGGTGGTCTCGACCGCATAGGCTTCATCGTAGTTGCGGAAGTCGTCGTGCAGCAGCGCCAGCAGGTCGTCGTCGTTCGTGCGCGCCAGATCGGCGATCTCGCGATTGAAGACGTGATCGAAGATCGGCCGCAGCACCAGATTGCGGGACACGAACGCCTCGCCCCAATCGTAGGCGATCAGCTGCTTCTCGATCAGCTCGCGCAGGCCCTGCCATTGCGGCGCCTGCGTCCAGACGGTACGGGCAATTCCGCTGTCGGCGAGCTCCTCGCGTCCGGTGTCGAGCGCGAGCGCCTTGGCCAGATAGGCCTGGCGCTGCACCCGGCGCATCTCATTGCCCATCTGGAAGTAGAAAGTGTTGGTCACGAACGCCGACGGCGCCATCTGCGCGACATAGGCCGCGCTCATCTGCATCGCGTGTCCCGGGAAGCGCACCGGCAGATAGGCCTGGCCGAGGAAGTCGAGCCACGGCGCAGACAGCTTGCGATAGCTGTCCTGGCGCTCGAACTCGTCGATCAGGTTGTCGCAATACACCTCGCGGTCCTTCTGATCGCCGACGTAGCGGCGATAGGTGTAGGTGAGGGGATCGCGATAGCCCTCCCAGTCGTCCAGCGCGAATTTCGAGCCTTCGCGATTGGTGAGGTAGAACTGGTTGATCGACCAGTTCTCGGACAGCTCGAATGGCGCCGGCGCGCGGCGAAAGTGGCTGTGGAACTTGTAGGTGACGGCCTCGTATTCCGACGGCAGCCGGCGCTCGGTCCACAGGCTCCAAGTTTTCTTCTGCTTGCGCGCAGCCGGCTTCGCGGTCATTGCGGTCATGACGTGTCCTCCCGGGATTTGTTATGTGTGGATGGTCCAGACCCACTCGTCGTCCATCGATTCGAGTCGTCCGCCGAACGACACCAGGCTCGGCTCGATCTCGGCGAGCCGGAACGGCCGCCCCAGCGCCGCCTGCATGCTCTTCTGCGTCAGGCGGAAGTTGCGGTCGGCCTGGACGCGGACGTAGCCGCCGCGGTCCTCGATGACGATCTCGACGTCCGGATTGTCCTGCTCGCTCGCCGCGATCACGGCGTCGATGATGTCCTCGTCGACGCCCCTGATGACGGGGCCGACCAGTTTCGGAGCTGCTGTCGTGGTCATGGGCTTGTCCTATGCGTCCTGCTCGGTCTTGTGACGGAGGCGGCGCAGCCGGCCGTCATTCGGCACGCCAACCAGAATGGCTTCACCGTCTTTCTTCACGGCGTAGCGAAAGAGGCGGCAGTCGCGCGGGTTGAGGCCGCGGCCGTCATCCATGCTGAATTCCCATTCATGGGCCGAACATGTGATGGTGCCGGATTCGAAATCGACCTTGCCGTCCGCCAGCAGGATCTCCTGGTGCGGGCACATGCCCTGGAAGCAGCGCAAGTCGCCGCCGGGCAGATGCATCACGATCACTTCCTCGCCGTCGACCTCGACGCCGATGAAATCGCCTTCCCAAAGATCGTCCAGCGTTGCGACCTGCGTCCATGTCACGTCGGCATCGTCAGACATAGGCCACCTCGATCCAATCCATCGGCGCGATGCCGGATTGCGCCACCGTCATCGCCGACGGCAGCTCGCGACCGTTGTAGTAGACGCATTTTGGTGCCTTCTGCTCGGCGACGCGAAGTCCGACCGCGTGCTGTGCGACCTTGTCTGCCACGATGCTCATGTCGTCGCCGTCGTCGACAGGGATCAGCAGGACGACGAAGTCGCCGCGGAAATTGGCTTGGAGCGGAAACAGGGCCATGTGTGCCTCCCGGATTGTTGTTATGTCGGTGGTCTTTTCGATTGGAGACGTCGCTCGCGAGCGGCGCCCCTTTCCGTGCTGGCCGTCCGTCGCGGCCGGGTCACTCCGCCGCGAGCCGCGACGCGCCATCCCAGGCATAGGCTTGGGCATCGTTGCCGGCGACATCGGGGGTGATGCCCATATATTGCAGGGCGCCTTCCAGGGTCGGTGGCTGGATATGGCCGGCCAGGAAGCGGTCAACGACGGAGAGATGGGTGTCGTAACGTTCGGGCTGGCTCTTCCACACCCATTCGCAGACTTCGCAGCAGAAGTTCAGCTTGCGTCCATTATGCGTGGTGATCCGCGGCGCCTGGCCGATGCTCGGGCTGCAGATCGGGATGTGGCAGCAGTTGCAGACGATCGGCAGCGTCGCCGGATAGGTCTTCTCGATCCGGCCGGTGCGGACATTGTCGCCGATTACATCCCACAGCTTGCCGAATCGATCGTTCCAGCCGGGATACTTCTGCTCGAGCCAGTCGCGCTCGGCGGCGGACACGCCGGCGTCGGGATTCCACCACACCGTCGGCCGCCAGAACCAGACGCCCATGTGATAGGCGTGATGGACCCAGTCCAGCTCCGGCAGGAAGTGCTCTTCCCAGTACCATGGCACGTTCATGCCGAGGTCTTTGAACTGGTCCATGAACTGCCGGCAGATCCAGTCCTGCATGAACTCCTTGAACGACATCGTCCGGCTTTCCAGCGGCGTGTAGTAATCCATGGAGATGCCGGTCAGCAGCGCGAACAGCTTCCACGACCGCCAGAACATCTGGTCGACCATTTTCTGCGCCTCGGCCTTCTTGCCGTTCTGGATCATGATCTTCAGCGTCGGCTCACCCTGCTGCGAATGCCGCGCCTCGTCGGTCTGGATCGAGGAGATCAGCGCACCGAACTCGATGTCGCCGACATGCAGCGCGTCGGAGGCCATGCCGAGGAACTGCAGATTGGTGAAGCCGGTCTCGAACGTAAATGTGAGCTGGATGGCCGTCGACACCGCATCATTGGCGGTGAACATGTCATCGAACAGGCTGCGCGCCGCGATCACGCCCCATTCGTTGGTGTGCATCGCCTTGTGAGCCCAGTCGAATTGCGGGTCCTTTCCGAGCAGGCAATAGGGGAAGTAGATCTGCGCCTGGCCGTGGCGGCATTCGTCGAGCGTCCCGAACGCGGCCATGTTGCGCCAGGCTGCGGCGCGGCCGAACCGTGCCATGCGCGCCTCGCCGATCGAGGCGAAATATTCCGGAACCGGGATCGCGCCGTAATGCGCCTTGATCGCCGACTTCCAGCCGGCGTCGAGATTGTCGTACAGATTGGAGCGCGCGATCGTCGAGCGGATCGAGTAGATGCCGTCGTCCTTGCCGGCCTGGTTGTGGACGTATTCGCGATAGGTCAGCTTGTACGGCTCGTCCCAGACCCACCATTCCTCGCCGTGGATGCCGAAGCTCTTGGATAGCTCCTCTGGAAAGACCTCGTCCTCGCTGACGTAGGAGAAAGCCCAGTTCATGTCGCGGGCCGTGTCGTAATAGTCCCGCCGCTGCAGCTTCGGCATGCGTTGCTCCTCCCGAGCTATGTGATCGCGTTCGTTGCTCTTCGTTGCGGTCCGCTGCCGCCCTTGATGGGCGAACGTTGTGCGGCGCGTGGCGATGGCGTACGAGTCAGGCGGTTGGACCTGATAGATCGTCGCGCGATGTTGTACGATCCAGTGTAGGACGCATTCTTTGGTTTTTCTTTAGGTCGCGGATGCGCACGAACATCGAGCGCATTCGGGCGCGATCGGGAGCGCAGGCGACCGCATTCCTGCTGCTACGCAGGTGACGAGATGATGCAATGCGAAGGGAAGGCGGCGGCGAGGATCGGCGCGGCCGTATCGACCAAGCGGGCCGATCTGTTCAAGCGAGCAGCTCGATGCCCGTCATTGTCCCGCTGCCGATGATGCGTGCGGCGGGATCAAAGACCGGTGCAACTCTCCGGCCGTTCAACGGCCGAGGCCGACGACTTGAAGCACCAGACCGTCGAGCTTATCGGTGATCGAAATCTGGCACGCCAGGCGGCTCTCCGGGCGCACGTCGGCGGCCTCGAATTCGAGCAGGTCGGCCTCGATGTCACCGGCGGGGCCGACACGGTCGAGCCAGGCCTTGTCGACGTGACAATGGCAGGTGGCACAGATGCAGGAGCCGCCGCATTCGCCGATGATGCCGTCGACGCCGTTGCGTTTCGCCGCCTGCATGGCGCTTTCGGTGAGCTCTGCATCGACTGTCCGTACGGTGCCGTCGGGCTCGATGAAGGTGATCCTGGGCATGAATCTTCGGGTCCCTAGATGAACTGCCGGCCGCCGTCGACGATCAGGGTCTGGCCGGTGATGAAGGCCGCGGCGTGTGACGCGAAGAACAGTGCACCGCCGACCATGTCGTCGACATCGGCCGCGCGCTTCAGGGCGCCGCGGGACACGCCATATTCGGCGGCGTTCTCGATCAGGCCGAGGCTGGCCTCGGTGAGCGTGAAGCCCGGCGCGATGACGTTGACAGTGATCTTGTCGTCGCCGAGCTCGCGCGCCAGCGCACGGGTCATCGCGATGACGGCGCCTTTCGATGAGACGTAGTGAAGCCACATCGGTGATCCGCTCATGACGGTCGCCGACGACACGTTGACGATCGCGCCGCCGCCGGCGCGCCGCATGAGCGGCGCGGCCGCCTTGCTCATCATCCACACGCCCTTGATGTTGACGCGCATGACCTGGTCCCACTCGGCTTCGGGGATCGCCTCGAAGCCGCGACGCGCGAGCCCGGCATAGATCGCGGCATTGTTGACCAGCACGTCGAGGCCGCCCATGCGCGCAAGCGCGAATTGCGCCAGCGCCGCGGTGGACGTCTCGTTGGCAACGTCGACCTCGGCGGCGTGCGCCTTGTGGCCGCGGTCGCGGATCAGCCGCGCGGTGTCCTCGGCGCCGCCGAGACGGATGTCGGCGGCCACGACCTCGGCGCCGGCCGCAGCGAAGGCGAGCGCGAAGCCGCGGCCCAGCCCACCGGCGGCGCCGGTGACGACCACACGTTTCCCATGCAGCTGGAACGCACTCATGCTGAAGCCTCGATGTGCAGCAGATCCGTCATGAAGGCAGACGCTGTGCCCTCGGCGATCAGTGCCTGGGCCATGGTGGTGCCGGCCTCGGTCAGCATCGACGGCAGCACGAAGCTTTCCAGCATCGCGAGCGTCTCCTTCGGCGGCGTATCGAACCAGCCGCCGATCGTCGCGACCCCATGGCCGGTGAAGCGCCACAGCTTGTCGGCGTCCTTCATCAGCGCATCCTCGTGCGAGATCGCCTTCTTGCGGGTGTCGTGGCCGTCGATGATCGCCAGGATGGTCTCCACCTGCAGCCCTGGAATCGCCAGCCGTGCGAACGATTCGGCCGCGATCTTCACGCCCTCGATCTCGTGGGCGCGCTGCAGCTCGGGATATCTGGGATTGGGACCGACGGCGGCGGCGAGCTGCTCGGGCGGGAATTTCTTCCAGCCGACGTCGTGCATGAGGATCGCCGGCAGCACCACGGAGGCGTCCGCTTCGGGATGGATCCGCAACAGCGCCTGACCGAGACGATAGGAGATCAGCGTATGCTCGTCGTTGGAGCGCACGTCCAGCCACGGCCGCGCCGCAAGCCAGACCGGCAAGTCCTGGTCGCGCAGAAAATGCATCACCGCAGCTCCGCGTCGTAGGTGAGATAGATGGTCTTGTATTCGAGATAGTCCTCGATGCCGTAGCGGCCCTTCTCGCGGCCGATCCCGCTCTGCTTCATGCCGCCGAACGGCGCGCGCTGATTCGAGCGCTGGATGTCGTTGACCCACACGGAGCCGGCTTCGAGGCGCTCGGCCAGGGTCAGTCCTGTTGCCAGGTTGCGCGAGAACACGAAGGCGGCCAGTCCATAGACTGTCGCATTTGCGAGCCGCAGCGCCTCGCTGCGTTCGTCGAATGGGGCGACACCAAGCACGGGACCGAACGTTTCCTCGGTCATGACGAGCGCGGAGGGGGGCGCATCGGCGATCACGGTCGGCGGCAGGAACCAGCCCTTGTCGTAGAGTCCGCCCGTCAACCGGGCACCGCCGGTCAGCACGGTTGCGCCATTGACACGGGCATCGGCGATCTGCCGCTCGCTGTTGCGGTAGATCTTCTCGTTGACAACAGGTCCGAGTGCGCAATTCGAGGTCAGCCCGTTACCGACGTCGAGCTGCGCGACCTTGTCGGCGAGCGCAGCGAGAAAGGCCGCGTAGATGGGGCGCTCGACATAGACGCGATTGACGCGGTAGCAGAACTGGCCGGAATTGGCGAACGCGTGACGGGCGATCGCAGCGGCCGCTGCGCCGATATCGGCGTCGGCGCAGACGATGGCCGGGCACTGGCCGCCGAGCTCGAGCGTGATCCGCTTCATCGTTCCTGCGGCTGCAGCGGCAATCGCCTTGCCAGCTCGGGTGCCGCCGGTGAACGCAATCTTGCGCGGTGTCGGATGCGCGATCATCTGCATGCCGAGGTCGGGGCCGCGGCCGGTGACGACATTGAAGCAGCCCTCGGCAAAGCCGGCGGCATGGAAGATCTCGGCGAGCCGCAGTGTCGACAGCGGCGTGTCCTCGGCAGGCTTGGCGACGACGGTGCAGCCGGCCATCAGTGCGGCGCCGAGCTTGAAGCAGAGCAGCGTCACCGGATAGTTGAAGGGCGTGATCGCGACGACGACGCCGACCGGCTCGCGGGTGATGACGATCTTTTCGCCGGCCACACCCGTCAGCGGCATCTCGGCGTGCAGGCGCAGGCCTTCCTCGGCGTAGACGTCGAGCAGTTCGGCCGAGCGCTGAATTTCGCTGATGGCTCCCGCCAGCGGACGGCCAAGCTCCCTGGTCAGCAGGCGGCCGACCTCACCGGCACTCTCGCGCATCAGCCGCGCCGCGTTCTTCTGCAGGCGGGCGCGCTCTGCCACGGGCGTCGTTTTCCACGATTGGAATGCGATCTCGGCTGCGTGGATCGCGGCATCGACATCCGCGGGCCCGGCCTCCGGAACGCTGTCGATCGTCTCGCCCGTTGCCGGATCGACGACGTCGAAGGTCGCGCCGCCTTGGGCTGCAACCCAGCGGCCGCCGATGAACATGTCCATGTCCGCGTCCCTCGCTCAGATCAGGTCGAGCATCAGCGCGGCCCGGGTCTCGCCCAACGCCGCCTCGGCCATCAGCCGTCCGGCTTCGGTCTCGAGCACGCCGAGCTGGGTCGTCAGGCGCGACGCATATTGACGTGGCGTCATCTTGAACCAGTCGCAGGCCACCGCGACGCCGGTGGTCGTGTAGCGCCACAGCTTGTCGGCGTCGCGCACGATCCGGTCGTTCAGCGAGCGCGGGTAGGGGCGGGTGTCGTGGCCGTCGATGATCTCGCCGACCGCGACGATGATGTCCTCCGGCCAATCGGCCTGTTCGAGGACTTCGCGCGACATGCGGACGCCTTCGCTTTCGTGGAGAAAGCGCACATCGGACTGCATCATGTTGGGGCCGAAGCCCTTCTCGATGATGTCCTTCATGTCGATCGCGTACCAGCCGATGTCGTGCAGGATGATTGCGAGCGAAACGATGTCCTCGTCCGCGTCCGGATAGTGCACGAGCAGCTTGCGCGCGTAGGCATAGGACAGGGGAATGTGGACGTCGTTCTTGCGCGCGCGCATGTACGGCTCGCTGATGCGCCAGACCTCGTCATAGCGGTTGCCGACATCGGACCTATCGAGCATTGCAATGTTCCATATGCGGAGAGAGGCCGGCGCTGCCGGCCTCTCTCGATTGGGTCAGGACAGGATGGTCACTTCGCCGGTCGAGCCGTTGACGCGCAGCATCTGTCCGTTCTTGATCGAGGAGCTGGCGCGTCCCGTGCCGGTGACGGCGGGCAGGCCGTATTCGCGGCACACGATCGCGGCGTGGGACATCATGCCGCCGATGTCGGTGACGATCGCGTTGATCTTGCCGAAGATCGGCGCCCAGCTCGGCGCGGTGACCGGCGCGACCAGGATCTCGCCCTGCTGGATCTGGCCGAGCTCGTCAGCGGAGCGCACCACGCGGGCGCGGCCCTCGACGAGGCCGGGGGAGGCGGCCATGCCGGACAGCTTGGTGGTGTTGGCAGCGCCATCGAGCCATCGGCCGATGCTCTCCGTGGTGATGCCCCACAGCATGATCGTGAACGGCTCGGTGATGACGTCGGGCGGATTGTTGAGCGCGGGCTGCGGCGGTGTCGTCGCGAGCGCAGCCAGGATCTTCTTCCGCCGCTCGATCTCCGGCGGCCAATAGGTCGGACCGATCGCCGGTGCGCCGACGGCCCAGCCATTGCCGTAGTCGAACAGCGCGTCGCGGACCTCCTGACGATTCAGATAGAATAGGTCGTCGGCGTCCTTCCAGAAGCCGGCATCGCGGAAGATGGCGCCGAGCTCGCGCATCTTGCGCCAGAATACGCTCATCGACCAATGCTCGATGTAGAAATTGTGGTTCTCGACATAGGGAAACACGGTCCGGGCCAGGCCCAGCTTGCCCTCGAAGGCGGCGCGTGCATCGGCGTCCAGCATCTCGGCATATTCGGACGTGATGCGGTCGCGCTCCTTAGCGATGGCCTCCGTCGGCCGGTCGATCTCCTCGCCCTGCTGCACGCGGACGACGTAATCCCTGACATAGCCGAGCGGGATGTCGAGATGCTCGATCCAGTACTTGTCGGTTGAGTAGAAGCCGTTGCCGGAGGTGAAGTTGAACCAGGGATCCTGCGCCTCGCTCCAGGCCTTCAGCCATTCGCCGCCGTTCGGCGCACGGCCGACCGCGGCCAGCGCCTCGTCGACCGATCCGCTCTTCAGGGCATCGGCGACACCGAGCGTCACGGCGTGCTTGGCGAGCTTCTTCAACTCGTCGTCCGGACGAAACAGGTCGACTTCCACGCCCTGCACCATCTTGGCGATCGCCTGGTCGGGAATGGTGGGGAATTGCCCCTTCATGAAGCTGAAGAAGTCGAGATAGGCCGCGTAGCCGAGATTCAGGAACTCGAAATGATACTGCCAGGTCTTGTAGAGAAGCTGGATCGCCCGGTCATAGGTCTCCATCAGCGCGTAGGTGTTGTCGAGGCCGACTCCCGCCGTGATCCACTCCAGCGGCACGGCTTCGGGCAGCGGCTCGAAGTTGAGCGCCTCGAGATCGGCGATGTTGGCTCGGACCTTCTTGTCCCAGTTCGCCAGCAGGCGATCCCAGTTCTGGAAGTAGTAGCCGGCGCGCTCCATGAAATGCGGCACGCGGCCTGCGATCAGCTCGGGCGCCACCGCCACCGGGCTCATGTAGCAATAGCCATTGTGGATGCGGTATTCGACGCCGTTTGCCGGCGGGATCAGATAGTGCCGCGTATTGTACTGGCCGAGGCACTTGACCGCGAATTCGACCGTGACGGCGTCGAACGGCTTGAACGGGCTCGGCCAGTGCTGCGAGTCGCAGAACCAGAACTTGCCGTCCTCCTTGTCGCGCAGGCTGTTCTGGAACTGGAGATAATAGGGGTAGAGCTTCTCCCAGCCCTCGGCGCCGACCGGCGTCTTCAGGTCATAGGGACTTGGGAATTTCGCATGCGCCGTCATTGTCGTTTCCCCTCGGTTATCTGTTGTTTGTTGTCGTGATGCTCACCGCTTGGCCTGGACCGGGGCCAGCAGCGTTCCAAGTACACCCGCAATCCCGGTCTCGTAGATCGCGGTCGACTGCTTCTTCCTCTGGCTCCAGACGGTCTCCGGCCGGCTCTGCAGCGCGACGAGGTTCTCGTCCTCAGGGAGATCGGCATCGATCGCCCATTCGACGTCCTGCGGACAGCCCATGCTGCGCTCGAGCGACTTGGCGAGCCTGGCGACGGCGAGCACCTGGGTATTGGACAGGGAAGGCAGGGTGCGACGTTCCGGCGCGATCACGCGCTCGACGGTCCGGCGCTCGGCATGATCGGCGACGAGCTCGAAATCCTTTTCGGCGATGCGCTGCTTGATGACCTGCAGAAGCACCTTCTCGACGACGAAATTGTCGGGCGTGATTTCGCCGGAGACCACGGGCTCGCCGAGCCCGAAGGCGGAATCGATCACGATCTTGGTACGGTCGCCGTTGATCGGATCCAGCGTCATCGCCACGCCCGCGGCGGCGGCGTTGACCATCTTCTGGACGCCGACCGACATCAGCACGTCGATCTGGCCGAGCCCGTTCTCGGCACGGTAGGAGATCGCGCGCGCGTTGAAGAGACTGGCCCAGCACGCCTTGACCTTCTCGACCACGGCGTCCTCGCCGACCACCCAGAGATAGGTATCCTGCTGGCCGGCGAAGCTGGCGTCGGGCAGGTCCTCGGCGGTCGCCGACGAGCGAACCGCCACCGGCAACTGACCGTCGGGCGACATCCGGCGATACGCCTCGCGGATCGCCTGCTCGACCGCGCCCGGCATCGGCTGCGCCATGATTGCGTCGCGGATCTCGTGCGACAACTTCTCTTCGTCATCGACATCGTCGAGCACGATCCGCGACAGGCGCTCGCTGATCGTCGCCTCGAGTCCGTTGCTTCGAAGATGAAGGGCGTAGGCGTCGGTCGCGACCGCAAATCCCGCGGGAACGCGCACGCCCTGGGCGATCATGCGCGCCAGGCTCGCGCATTTGCCACCGATGCGCGGGAAGTCGTCCTCGCGTGCGGCTTCGAACGGCACGATGAAGGATGCGGCTGCGTTGGCGCCCATGCGTCTGTTCCCCACCTTATGGCCCGGATCGGCTCCGGACTTGTTGTTGCTTGTGAAACGCGGCCAAGTGACGATCGTCGCGTCAGGTCACGTCCCATTCGATCCGAAGCGCCGTCGGCACGCGGAACGAGATGTTGTGAACGAAGTCGATGGTCTGGTCGGCAGCGAGCCGGAGACCAGGAAGCCTGCGGGTGAGCTCGCCGAGCGCGATCGCGAACTCGATGCGGGCCAGCTGCTGGCCGACGCAGGTGTGAATGCCGTAGCCGAAGGCCAGATGGCTTCTCGCGTCGGTGCGCCGGACGTCGAAACGGGTCGGCGCGGAGAACACCGCCTCGTCGCGATTGGCGGAGCCGATGAGCAGGAGGATATTGGAATCCTTCGGCACCGGCACGCCGCCGATCTGGGTGTCATTCAGGGCGCGCCGGCGCCAGGCCACGATGGACGGGCTGAAGCGCAAGCATTCCTCGACCGCCTTCGGAATGAGCTGCGGCTCGGCGATGATGGCTTCCCAGTTGTCGCGCCGCTGCAGCAGCTCGCGCATGCCGTTGGCCATCAGGGTCGTCGTGGTCTCGTGGCCGGCGAACAGTACGCTGTAGAGAACGCCGGCGATCTCCTCGTCGCTGATCTCGGCGCCGTCCTTCTGCTGTCGGACCAGATCGCCCGGCAGATCGTCGGTCGGATCGTCGTGGCGCTGACGCACCAGCGCGCGGCAGTAGGTCCAGTATTCGACCATGTTGCGCGCATGCACGATCTGCTCGTCGTCGCTGAGGTCGCCCCACGTCAGCAGCGCGCGGCTCACCGCCCAGGACTTCACGCGCGGCACGTCCATATTGGGAATGCCGACCAGCTTGAACAGCACCAGCGCCGGCACATCATAGGCGAACTCGCGGAAGAAGTCGGCATGTCCGCGATCGGCGAAGGCATCGATCGCCTGGTTGACGATCGCCTTGATCTCCGGCTCGATCGCCCTGAACCGGCGCGGCCCGAAGCAGCCCTGGACCAGCTTGCGGATGCGGGTGTGATCGGGCGGTACCCGCGCCGACAGGCCGGAATAGGCGGTGAAGCCGCCCTCGCGCATGATGCGCTTGCCTTCCTCGCACATCGGGCGAAGCGGGGCCTGGGCGTTCTCCGAGGAGAATGTGCGCCAGTCGTCGAACACAGCCTTGATGTCGGCGTGGCGCGCCACCACGAAATATTTCAGCTCGTCGGAGAAGAAGACAGGCGCCTCGGCGCGGGCCCATTCATAGAACGGGAACGGATCGCGCATCTCGAAGGGATCGAAGTCTTTGGCGGCGTCGCTGTAGGGACACCGCGCCAGCTGAGCTGCCGAACCTGGCATGTCGTCCTCCCATTCGCCGCCCTTGGTGGCGACGTTGTCATGGGCTCACTCTAAGCGGCGGCCTTTGGGTTTTCTTTAGCCCTTAACTCTATGACAATTTGAGACAAATCGTCAATTATGCGGGCGGCGGCAGCCCCATGGCGCATGGCCTGGCCGGCAAAGGTCGCGTTGCCGAGCCGGTCGCGAACGAGCGGCCTTACGCCGTGAGCTTGCGGTGCAGCTCCTGAAGCGAGGTGCTCTTCGGCCGGTTGTCGAAATGCTTGAGCGAGTCGAGGTACAGCTTGAACTGGCGGTCGATCGCCTCGCGTCGTCCTTGCGCCTTGAACACCTGCATTGCCTCGGCATGCGCCATCTCGCACAAGGGATCGATCGCCAGCGCCTTCTGGCAATGCGCGAGCGCGGCCGAGTGGTCGTTGCGTTCGAGATAGATCCGAGCCGCGTCGCGTTGCACCTTGAAGAACATGTCGCGCAGCCAATAGCGCTTGCTCCAGCACCAGTCGCGCTCGCCATCGTCGGCGTACTCGACCGGAATGTCCTCGAACAGGTCGCCGGTGTACAGACGGTCCGCCGCCTGCAGACAGATCAGCGCCTCGTCGCTGGCGCCCGCCTTGATGTGACCCTGGGACTGACGGCAGAGCTGCTCGAAGGTCGAGATGTCGAGCCAGCTGCGCTCCGGGGGCACCAGCACGTAGCGCGATCCCTCGCGTCGGACATAGTTGCGCGTCTCGTCGCGTCCGTTGGGCTGGCCGAGCGCCAGCCGCAGATAGCGCACGGTGTGATAGAGGCGGTTACGCGCGGCCTCAATGTCCTCGGCGTTGGGCCAGAGCAGATCCGCAAGCTCGTCGGTGGCTGCGCCATGGCCGCCCTTCTGCAGCAGATAGGCGAACAGGGTCTTGGTCTTGCGGGTCGCTCCGCCGGGCGGGTCCCAGTTCACCTGGCTGCCGTCGTTGCGATAGATCCGCAACCGTCCGAAGCAGCGGATCTTCCAGCGGTCGCGGCTGTCGAGATGAACTGTACTGGGCTCTTCTGCCGATCGCCGCAACAGCCACATGGGGTCGGCGCCTTCGGCTGCGTGCAGCGCGGCCGCCGATGTCCCGATCCGCAACTCCGGCGCGATCGCGCCGAGCCAGAAATCGACCTGCTCACGCAACGCGCCGCGCGTCTGCAGCCGCGACGGCAGCCAATGCGGATTGTCCACCAGTCCGGCGCTGGTGAGGATCTGCGGATGGCCGCGCAGCGCGACGAGCAACTGCTCGTCGATCAGCACCCGGCGGTTATAGAGAGAGGCGATCGAGACCTCGGACTGCTGGGTGAGCGTTTCAGCAAGTGCGGGCCAACCCTCGAAATTGGCCGTCGCCGAGTTGGTCTCGAGGCCCCAGCTCATGTCGACGACGAGCAGGGCGGGGCCGTGTCTGCGGGTCGGCGCCACCCACCTCTCGATTCGGCCTGCGACATCTCGAAACGAGATCGGCACCCGCAGCAACGCCATCTCGACAAAGCTCTTGCCCTCGACGAATCCGCTCTTGTTGATGCGCTTTGCGAGCTTCTCGACCCGCGCGACCGCGTTGACGTCCGCCGCGATCACGAAGATCCGGCACGGCTGTGCGACAGTCTGGTAAAGCTTGAAGAAGTCCGCAAAAAGAAGCTTTTGCTGCGTCGCGAATAGGGCGAGGTTGACAGAACTGTTCTTGGTCATGGGTCCTCACCCGCGACAACCCCATTGCCGTCAGCAGACTGGAGGTAGTCTAAGAGCGGCCGCCGGAAGGTTGCAAGGCCCTGTTTCGCGAGCATTCCAGCAAGCTGGCGAGATCCAAAGGCCGTGAAATGCGGCAGCGAAATGAATAGCCTTCAGCGACGATGCATGTTCGGGTTCGAGGGAGGGGATGCGGATCGAGCAAGCCAGCGGAGCTGATTGTCTCAACGCGAGGCTCCTCTAGACCGGCAGGCGCTCGTGGATTGCCGCTCCATGACCTCTCGGATGAAGGGGGACGCCGCTAGAACTGTCGGGCTGGCAGCGAGTTGATGATTGATGTTCGATGGAGGCCAGCCGCGGGATAGGCTTTATCCCTCAGCTTGTCATATGAGAAGTCTGGCTCCGTTGTCTGCAGCTTGCGAACCATCTCGAAAGAAAGCTCACGGTGCCCATTATGGGCATAGAGAGCTGACAAATATCGCAAGGGTGGAGCAAAGGTCGGAGCAAGAGCATGGCTGGCTTCTGCAAGATGGACGGCCTTGTCCAGTTCTCCCGCCATGGTCCCCGCAATGCAGCTCAGGGCATCGAGCTGAAAACGGAAAGGCGCCGCACCAGCGATCGTACGGGCAAGCAATGTGTGCTGAAAGCCGTCCTCTGGTTTGCCGAGGTAGCTCTTTGCGATTCCCAGACAGGCCCAGGCGATCGGGTTGGCGTGGTTCAGTTCGCGCAGCCACCCACGTTCCATCTGCCACCTTCATTCGATGGGACCGAGGGGGCGAACGAAGACCGTGAGTGGTGCGCTCAGTGTTATCGCAGCCGAGTCTGCAGAGCGCAGCATTGAGCGTATTGTCGCCAATCCGGCGACGATAGGCGAAGCGCCAAAGTCGCGGTGGCGAGCATGAAAAACCCGCCTTCATCTCAGCGTTTGTAATCCTTGTCTGCCGGCTTCAGGTGCCGGAGATACGGGGCGGACTCGGCCAGTTCGATTCCACCCACGACTCGCGATACCATGACCTCCGCGAACTTCCATCAAGAATACCGGCAGAGGGGGCGGACGCCAGCGATGGGCAAATGCGGCTTGTCTTTGATGTTGAGGGGTAAACGGCCGACGGCGGATGCGGGCGAACGGTCCAAATGGTGCCCTGGCCGGAATCGAACAAGTTTGTAAGTATTTGATATCTTGTCACATCCCTTTTGGTCGGTGGAATCTACTCACAGATCTATTCGCACTCTTGATGACCCGCAAAGACGCACTATGCGGCGCTATCGACTCCGGTCCATGCGCGAGAACGGCATTTTAGGATGCCCGGCGTCCCGGTCCCCTAATAGGGATTTATCTTCACGGGCGTGACTCGCTTTATTGTTTCAGTTCGGCGGACGACTACACGCTTCGTCGCCGGGCGGGTCCCCTCGGTGAGTTCGGGGGTGGCCGGTTTAACTGCCGGTTCCATTATAAGGAGGTGCTGCTGCCGCGATATACTCTCGGATTTACCAGACGAGGGCTTCGCCGTAGGCTTTTTGACCGGGACGGTAATGATCTCCTCTCGCACGAGAGTCTCTTCGCCAGCGCCTTGGCGATTCTGGTCAAGGCGCTGGGATCGGCCTTCGGTTGTCGCTCGCGTCGTATCCGTCCGAGCTGAGGCACGGTCAGTAGCGCCGTGGCCAAGTACGCTCGTCGGGAGCATCGCACAGCATGCGAATATCGCTGCCCGAAACAAACTCGCCCCAAAACGTTCCTTCAAATCCGCTCATTTCGGTACCTGCGACTTGTACTGGTGGCTGAAATCAAGGTTGACCAGGAAAACAGTGTCAGTGAGGTTTCCAGCGTTGGTCGTACTCAATACTTCCGGTAAGGCCTACATCTGGGCTTATCTTATACGTAAGGCCTTAGATGACGGATGGACGCGTATCACGCCGCCCCGAGGTCGCGCCCGTCGTAAATTCATAGTACCTGAGCCTGGGGGTCAGAAAAGGTCATGTCCTTTGCCAATTTCTGCGTAACGGCTACTTTTAGCGTATAAAGGACACGTTCAGATGAAGCGAGATCTGCCTCACGGTAGGTGACCATCACCGAGGGGCTGAAACCGTTAGCTTTGAAGAACTGGCGTATTTGTAGCCGGCGAAGGCGGAAAAATCGTTTGCTTGGAAGAGCAGGGTTCGAAACACGCCATCATAGATGAGGCTGTGTTCGTAAATCGCGCCAACGCCAAATTTTCCGAACGCCTTTTGAATATTTCCGCCTGTGGTCGCCCAACCATCGTCGGAGATCCGGACACGCGTAAAGGCGTCGGGGCCACCGGTCGCATAGATAGAAAGAGTCGTCGTCTGATCGAGCTCTCCAAGCGCCGATAACTTCAGGCTGGGTGAAACGAAGAGGTCCGATTGTGAATATACTGGTGCCAGTAACGAATTGGCGCCGAATTGAAGCGGTAGAGAGGCGTCAAGCTGCCAAGCGGAAAAGGCCCATACGTTTGTGCCAGACCCGGTCTTGTAAGTGCGGCGACTATAAAATCGCTGGTAAAATTTTCGCACGCATTACAAACTCCCACTCACGGTCGGGAGATTTGCAAAAATTGCATAATATGTGGCTGCAATCAGTAGTCCCTCTAGTCTAAATTGTAAATACCCGGACCCAACTTGGGCTTTCGCCGATCAATGTCGCCCCGAGGCGACGACGCACGCACGCGGGCGCAATGAAGTTCGAGGGACGACGCTTTTTCGTTGGGCGGTGGATTCTGTATCGCCTGCTTCGGGCTGCGCGTGACGCAATCCCCGCAAGGTCTGGAATCCCATCTCCGGCGCTGATCCGGCGCCGCGGGGCGACCCGATGGGCTCACGCTAGCACCGGCTGATGCGCCGCCGAAGAACCCCGAAGCACCGGTGATGCGTTCATTTTATGGCTCGTCGGCAAGCTCGATCTGGAAGGGTCGCGCAGCTCCGGCCGCCAGCATAGCTAGCGCACAGTATCCCGAAGGATCGAGTAGCTTTTCGCTTGTCTATCTTAGGTGGCAATGCCAAGCTTATGCTTTATGAGATTGATATCGGCGTCTCATCGACTGCATAGTTATAATCTCCTGGCCTTACCGCTAAACGAATTTGAAGTTCTTATCGGCGCCATCGCGATACGGAAGCGAGAACCGAAACCGAAGGAGAAGCTTTCCATGGGATTTTTGAGCAATACGGTATTATCGGAGCAGGCCGAGCAAATCACGCATCCACTCGTCCGGCGATTGTTTTTACGCGCAAGAGGCTCAAGCCCGGCGGGTACACCACAGAGAGTAGTTCCTCTGGTCGTCGTCGCAAAAATCGCCAGCCGCTGCAATCTAAACTGTGCCTACTGCTATATGTATAATCAGGGCGATCTCAGTTATCGATCTCAGCCGAAGTTCATGTCCGAAACTGTACAGCAGTCTCTGTTCGATCGGGTGAAGGGTTACTGTCTTCGTAATCAGTTGAGTGAAGTAACGATTGTCCTGCATGGCGGAGAGTCCCTGCTGGCGGGTCCCTCGCGTATCGTCAGTCTCGCGCACCGGGCGCGGGAGCATCTTCTTCCTGCGGTCCGGCCGCGGCTTCTTCTGCAGACAAATGGAACGTTACTCTCGGAAGAGTGGCTCGAATTCTTCAGCCGACTTGGTATCGGGTTTAGTATCAGCCTCGATGGCCCGCCGACCGTCAACGATCGGAACCGTCTCGATCATCTCGGCAAGAGTTCATATGGGCGTGTGGAGGCGGCACTTCGCCTTGTATTGAATTCCCGCCATGCGTCGCTGCTCACCAGCGTGAATGCATTAATACAGCCGACCACCGACCCCATCGCATTGTATGAGCACTTCCGTAACCTCAAGGTACCTGTTGTTGACTTGCTCTGGCCCGAAGCGACGCATGATCGGCCACCCTTGCCGTCTGTGGCGGGCCCGGGTGAGACGCCATTTGCCGACTGGCTCATCTGCGTATTTGATGCGTGGTTCGAGGATATGGCTCCTTCGGTCGATCTACGCCTGTTCACAAATCTTGTGAAAATGGTGTTTGGAGGGCACGGCTCCACGACAAACATGCATCATGCCGGGTACATTGGCGATCCATACGCTTTCGTAGCAGTGTGCGAAGCTGACGGAGGACTGGAGCCATTGGACGTTCTCAAAGTGTGCGGCCCGGAATTCACGAAGCTGGGCTTGAGTGTGCACAACGATGAAATTGATGCGCTCAATACCGAGATGCAACGTGCTGGGGCGCTCGGCGGTCAACTGTGTGGGGCATGCCGCAAATGCTCGTTACGGCCGGTTTGTGCAGGTGGAGGATTGTCGCATCGGTACAGTGCCATCAATGGCTTTGACAATCCATCGGTGTATTGTCGCGACTTGACGAAGCTGATCAATCACGTTCGGGCACGAATTCTGTCCTCTGTCCCGAGTGGCTTAAGGCTTGAACTTGAAAGAGATTACGATTCCTCGCGGCTGACAAGCCAGAAAACCGCGGAGGAACAATTTTCGGACGCCCGTTCGCATTTTCCGGCGCTGGAACTGACGGAGGGTTGAATGACCGAAGTACCCAAGCGCATCCCCATAACAGGTGAACCAGATTTGTCGCCTTACGCGGACCTTTTTATAGATAGTTCGTTCGAGGTGTCCGACCGAACTGTCGCCGCCAATCTGCTAAAATTTTGTGAGAATATTTCGGATGCCGCTGTGCTTGATGTAGGCACGGGCGCTGCGAATATTCCTATCTACCTGGCGCAGGCGCGGAAGGGGTGGCGCATCACCGGCATAGACGTGTCGCCACATATGCTCGATGTTGCGCGCCGCAATATTGAACGTGCCGGTCTCATGCATGCAATTGCGCTGGCCCGCTGTTCTACCCACCAGATCCCGGCGCCTTCAGGCAGCTTTGACGTCGTGCTTTGCAACGGCGTGCTGCACTATGTGGACGATGTGGACGAGTTTTGGCGAGAGCTTGTACGCGTTGCCAAGCCGGGCGCCACGGTCCTTGTTCGCGACCTGAAGCGGCGCGCAGCCCAGGCCCAGGAAGTAACCGCAGCATCGCCGTCAACCGGGAGTTATCCCGCGCTGCTTGCGAACCAATTCCGCACAGCGTCGTTAGCTGCCTACTCGCCGGAGGAAGTCCGTCAGCAATTGAAGAGAGCCGGTCTCGAAAGGCTGACGGTGACTTCGGATGAGCGGACATTCGAGGTTTTTGGCCAACTGTGACACGAGAACAATTAGCTCGCGGGGCGGTTCGGTCACGTCCTCACTACTGTCCACCAAGATCATAGCAAGAGTACAGCCTAATTCAGTGGTGATTTTTGGTGAATGAACCAAACACGGCATCGAACGGGTGCTCTAGGGTCTGTACTCAATAGGGATTCCATCTGGAATTGGACTGTGATTCAAGCTTCTCAGCGGAAGGGGAGGCTTGAATGGCAAAGCAGGTCTACTGGCTCAGCGATGCGGAATGTGGCTCAGCGATGCGGAATGGCGGCGGATTGAGCCGTTGTTGCCACGAGGGCGCAAGGGAGCGCATCGGGTCGATGATAGACGCGTGATCAGCGGCATTATGCACACGCTGAGATCTGGTTCGCGCTGGCGCGATTGCCCGGAAGTCTATGGCCCCTACACGACGGTCTACAACCGCTTCAACCGCTGGAGCCGACAGGGGATTTGGACGGATATTTTTTACGCCCTGACCGGATCGAGCGGCATGTACGGATCGATGTCGGTGGATTCCACCTACATCAAAGCCCATCGCTCCGCGGCCGGCGCAAAAGGGGGGGGCTTCAACAATGCGATCGGCCGCTCGCGCGGCGGGCAGACCACCAAAATCCACGCGCTGACCGACGATATCGGCCGTCCGCTTGCCTTCCTGATTACCCCTGGCAACACCCACGACTTGGTCGGTGCACGCGGTTTGATCGGCATGGTTCGTACCCCGCGCCGTCTGCTGGCCGATCGAGCCTACGACGCCAGGAGCCTGCGCGACGAACTGGCCGCACGCCGCATCAAGGCCGTGATCCCGCCAAATCCGACCCGCAAGCATCCGCATCGCTACGATAAGGCCGCCTACAAAGGCCGCAACGTCATCGAGCGGATGTTCTGCCGTCTCAAGGACTTCCGCCGCATCGCAACCCGATACGACAAGCGCGCAGACATCTTCCTGTCCGCAATCCTGTTGGCCGCTGCGATCACTTGGTGGATCAATTGAGTCCGGACCCTAAAGTTCGGCGAACAGGCTCTCAATCAGTCCATCTTTGGTCAGTCGCTCCCGGAACCGCGAGATCGTGCTGTGGTCCGGCGTCTCGTCCTCAAGCGAAAGCCCGGCAAACCGCTGGAAACTCAGCCGGTCGAACAATGCGTCCTCCATCGCCGGGTCCCCAAGCCCGTACCAGCGTTGCAGCAGTATTACCTTGAACATCATCAGGGGCGGGAATGACGGCTCTCCCTTGGCCACCACCGGGATCACGGCTAACAATCGTTCGAATGCCGACCAGTCCTGCAGACCGTTGAGTTCGTCCGGCACCTCTCGCCGGCTACCACGCCTGCTCACCGCCGCACCCAACAGTCCTGACCAATCCGCCGCTGACCCATCTCGCCCTCCGCGACTCATCCGGTAAAAAGGGAATCACGTTCCCCATCCGTGCAAAGGTCTCCACTTTTGGGGATCGCTGATCAAGCGCAATGTCGTGCTATGCGCTGGTAGTACGCCACAGCGAACCGACTGGCAGTGTCCGTTCACGGCGCTATCTCACCTCACCTGCAGCACATACGATCGCTTCATTTGCTCACGTCTCGGCAAGCAACGCATCAGCAAGTGCCGCAGAAATCTTCTGGCCAGTTGCTTGTTCTATAAACAAGAATTGGCCGGCGGGATTAATCTCCAAAAAAACGTACTGTCCATCCGGAGTCAGTCTGAGATCAATAGCGCCATACACGAGCCCTAATTTATGCATTAATGTCTTTAGGGACGCCGCGATGTCATCGGGAAGATCGTGTGGTTCGTATTTTACATCTAGATTCATCCGCACATCCTGCGGATATATCGCGTTGCGAACATCTGCGCTTGCCGCGAAAAATGCTTTGTCGACCGCAGTCACTCGTAAATCAGCAACTGCGGGAACATGCCGTTGAAACTCACCGGGGCATGATTGACTGAGGCCAAATGTTCTTCATCATATTTCGATAGTCGCCTGGTTTCGCGCCAGGTACCTTCCTTAGCGACGAATTGCTTGTGGATGACTTCTCCCTCATGACGGCGCCAAAACGCGCTAGCCTCGGAGGCGTTGTTCGTCATCAACGTCTCTGGAATTTGAAGGCCGATCTCCTGCGCGAGCGCAAGTTGGTACGGTTTATGCGCTGCCGACGAATCGCGCGCAGGCACATTGATCCAGCGCGCGCGCATCGACTGCCAAAGACCGCAAAAGGCTGTATTTGCTTCTGACGATGCAAATTGTCGGTGAACAGGCAACATGTCGGATGGCAAGCGGATCGGCTGTGGACGACGCCACCACACGGATCTGATGCTGCTCAGATCCAGACTCCCTCCGCTCCGTCGCGTCAGCTCAAACCGGCGATCACTTTCCCTGAATTCCATGGAAAGAGAAAGCCGGGTAGGAAATTCTGAAAGATCGAGCAGTTCCACTTGGGAGCCACGCTCTCTGAGCGCCTCCATCACTGCTTGAGCGTGAATATCGTAGGTCTCAGATAGAATTAGAACGGTCATTTAGTTCCTGCCGCGCTTTGGCGAAAGCGCTTCACCACATATGGCGGACCATCAAATTTGGTCTTTAGGAATACGAAGTTACATCCGGTGCCCAAGGCCAAGTATTTTCAGGACCTCTTCTCGTCGGATGATAATGACGAGTGAATGATTGCAAATAATCAACTAGATAGGAAGGAACCTGGCTAGATGTAGCTAGGGCGAATGGCACAGCCGAACGATGGGGCAGCGCATAAAACGGTACGCGGTTTCCGTAAAATTGACCGCGAGGATCATCATTATCGTAGGTGTCACCGATCGGATCCTTCGGCGGTTTTCCGGTTTGATGGAAACTCATTGGATCACTGTCATAGGTATCGCCTATCGGATCCTTTGGCGGCTTTCCAAGATGCGTCGAATTGTGCGCCCTACTTGTACCCCACCCCCCGAATGCCAAAAACCTCTCTCTATCATTTAATTGAAGCTCGCGAGACGCGTCTAAATCGACCCGTACGATTGTCGCTCCCACGGAGGAGTATAAGACCAAATGCGATTTCACAGTTGCTAAATCGAACGTGGCGCTTCGCCCATCGCCAAATGTCAGACCAAATCTGGAAGGATCACTGGGCTGCCAAAGAACACCAGTTAAAGTTACTATTTCCGCGCTTGGTTTCGTCGGCGCACTCTTTACGAGATCGACAAATGCGTTTGCATTTTGATTTCCCATTGGTCTCTCCATCGAGTGATCCAAGGCAGACGTAAAGTTAATATTGTTCCCGGGGGCCAGGAACGTTGCCGGGCAGATTACGCTGATCTTTGAGCGGGTCTGTTGGCAACCTGCGTCAGCAGCCGTTCGAAGAAGCAAATAGTAGCTTGCTTTACGCCCTGTTGACAATTAGTAATTGAAGTCGACCCTCATCAGCAACGAGGGCATCAACTTCACCCGCGCCAAGATGCGTTGGCGTACGCTCAAGATTGAGGAGAGCACCGCGGCCAATACGCAACGCACGACCAAGACCCAGGGCCGGACCTTCCCGAAACTTCTTGGTGTCGCTCACCACTTAAGTTGAGCCTTACTAACTCACGAGAAGCGCCTCTAGGAGCTTCGGTTGACGTTTACATTTCTGGTCGAATGCGGTTCGATTGGACGAACATTTGACCTATCAAATTCTCTGACGGCGACGGCCCAAACCTGTTGCTCATTCAACTAGACGGTATTTTCCGTCGCAGGCGCCCTGCCGGTCCTTCCCGCGGCATGGACCCATCAACTCGTCGCGCACCCCTGCGTAGCCTCTCCAATACGTGTCGAGCAGCCAAAGCAGATATCGGACGTCGAGACTTATGTTTCGAGTAGATTGGTGGTTATACGCGAGATCATTAGCCACACTTTCCCATGTACGGTCGAAATTGATGCCCACCAACTCGCCCTTGCCGTTAACGACTGCGCTTCCCGAATTTCCGCCGCTTGTATCTAGGTCGGCGAGGAAATTTACGGGAACGGTATGAAGCTGGCGATCAATCCAGCGGCTATTCCCGGACGACTTCGCTGCAGTCAGAAATTTCTCAGGCAAGTTAGTTGGCCCCTTGCCGGTATATCTTTCTAGCAACCCTTTCAGGGTGGTCTGCGGCTGTAGCCAAACTGCATCGCGAGCCATGTAACCTCTAACGTGTCCGAACGCGACACGAAGGGTGGCGTTTGCATCCGAAGATATCCGGCCGCGGCCATGGGCAATGACGGCCGCCGTCCAGAAAGGACGCAACTGAAGCATTGCGCCTTCGTCTCGCTCTTTGCGGTCCTTGGCCTCATTGAACGCGGGCTGAAGAGCAAACGCGAGGTCCAGAAGCGGATCGTGTCTGGCCCGTAATTGGTCGGTAGTTTCGCCTAGCATTTTTGCTTGTTCTTGCAGGTCTCCAATTTTGCTCGCCTGGTGAGCCGCCCTTACCGTCCTTTCAATCGACTCGCGGCTCGCGTCCCGCCCAAGAAAGGCTTCCAATGCCGGCCGAAGAGCGGCGACGCTTGTCAATCGCTCGAGCAGTTCGGCCAGCAAGGCTTGCTCCGTTGGTGAATCCATTTGATGGCCGTCCAGCTGCATGCGCGGTTTTACCGGATCCGGACAGGGACTTCGATTGCCCGGGCATGTGAGGGCATTTGGGATACGGGCGCGCTGCACGATCTCGATGGCCCGAGCTAGTGTCATGGGGCCATTGTGGATTTCCGACAATAGCAGGTCGCCCGGCAGATGCGGCTGCCGACGAGCCACGATTTCAGCGATCATCTGGCGCGCTCGGCCAAGATTGGAGAAGTTGCTCCGGTGCTTGGCCCAAGCCATAACCTCACTAGCGGCCGTTTCGGCTTTCTTCAGCAACCGGAATTTGATAAAATTTTCGGCTTGGCCGCGGCTGCTTTTTTGCTCATTGGATATTCGATCGAACCGCGCAGCGAGAGCTCTACGCACAGCCGCATCCCTTGAACCACGCTCGAAGATTTCGATCCAGGCCTTGTACAAATCGGCACGCAGCGCCAACCACCGTTGGCGTTCCTGCAATTCTTCAGGTGTAATGTTGCGGAAGGTCTGGTTAGGATAGCCAACAATCATGACGGGCTGATTGGGTCCGGTACCGTCCGAATTGATCCGGAAGAACGCCGGGGGATTGAACTCATGGTTGCTCAATGCCGGTGCCGCCGGGAGATTGTCAGCGCCAGCATAAACGCGAAGCAGCGCAACGTCCCCGGCGTGCCGTGGCCAGTTCCAGTTGTCGAGGTCGCCGCCGAAATCGGCGACCGAGGAGGGAGGCGAAAACACCAGCCGGACATCACTAAATTCCAGCTCGTCCACTAGAACGAATCGCCCTCCGCCGTCATAGGTGACGACACGGCACTTATGATTTTGTCGGCGTCCGCATTCGCTTGCAAGCCGGGATGCCTCAGTCTGAAAGGCATGGAATCGGGTGCGGTCATCCGGAGCTTGCAGCAGGACGCGGGATATTTGGGCCGTCACGTCTTGCGACGAATCGAAGACACGAACTGTGGCGTCGCTCGGCAATTCCTGCTTTCGGCCAGTTGCCTGGTACCCGTTACTAACCAGATCGACTGTCGGAGTAGAATGCTTTTGGAGAATGTCGAGCACGCAATGGTAGTTAGTCACAACGAGGCCCTGCGGGGAGATGAATGCTCCTGAACAGCCGTTCGCAATGACCGTGGCCCTTAACAAGCTACGCGATGAGCCCCACAATTTGTCGGGACGAATTCGGAGGCCGAGCTTGCGAAACTGCTCCGCTCGAAATTGCAAAAGCTGCTCTGGCGTCCACTTGCCTTCGTCACCTGCCGATGGGTCCGAAAGAAACGATGAAAAGGACATAAGGAGCACGGCAAGAGCCGCGCGGTGTCGACAGCGTTTGCGAAAGCGAAACAACAACTGCTGCTCCTTGCCGTTAGTCGACGCGCTCAAACGGTCGAAGGTCCCGGGAGGTCGGTCACTGTCAGCGCGCCCTGGAACGCGTAGCACCCGACCGCTGTCTAGGCAATCTGTGGTTGACAGGCAGCTTGAAATGTTTTCAAATTGCTATGCAATTATAGCGGGTGGGGGTGATGTTGGGGTCCGTTCTTGATGGTTCGGTGACCGCCGCCAGCGCCGAAGTGGGGCGCGCGCGAGAGCTGCCGCCACTATCGCCGTTGGACCGCGACGTGCTTGTTTCGCTTGATCGAAGGTCTCGACCCTTCGCTTTTGTTCCAGCATTATGTCGTACCTACTCGCTCAGGGACGATGAATTCAACTCTGAATGGGTGGGGCCCGACGGCTTCAGCATAGTCGACATTGGCGAATTCCCAACGATAGCCGCGGACTTGCGCGGAGAAATGCATCGGCTTGGGCCGGCCAAGCTTAGACGGCGTCACTCCCCTGGCATAGCCGTGATTATATCACAGCAGTGCAATTTGACTTGCGGTTACTGCTTGGCGAAGCAGGGTACGTTCGGACTAAATGTCGCGAACATGAAAAAAGCCGAGGTCACGACGCGAATCGAATCCTTGTTTGAGGCCAATCCGGATATCGACTTCATCAAGTTTTTCGGCGGCGAACCGACCCTGCGGATCGATCTGATCAAGGGCATTTGCGATTTCGTGGAAAACAAGCTGAAGAAACGGGTGCACTTCGCTCTGACGACGAATGGTACCCTGGCAGCCTCGCGGCATCTGGACTTGTGGCAGCGCTATCACGTCAGCGTTTCCGTTACGGTCGACGGTCCGCCGCACGTTCACGATGCCGTTCGCACGCGGGCGGACGGCCGCGGCAGCCACGCCAGTGCCGTAGCCTATTGCCGAGACCTGGCCGCGGCTAATTTTCCGTTTGCAGTCGTCGGAGTATTTGACGAGCGCCATTTGCGCAGCGGTATGTCCTATCTGGACATGATCAAATACCTCAACGAGATCGCGCCGCTCTCGAAGGTTCAGTTCCTGGAAAGCCTGGGTGATGCGGCTAGCCATGAGATGGGCGAAGAACCGCTTCAGATGGCACGTGCCCAGGTCGTGGAGGCTGTCGATGCCATCATGGAGGCCATGACTAGTGCCTTCATCTCGCCAAACGACGGTCGTTGGCTCTACGACAACAATATATTCAGATTTATCTACGGGATCGTTCGCGAGACCGCGTTGCCCTACGAACATGCTTGCACCGCTTCCAATCTCACCACGATCTTTCCCTCTGGCGAGTTGATGGCGTGCTATACATTCGCTGAGAAGTCGACGTCGGCTTACGGAAGCAAGTGGACGTCGAAGACAGAGCTTGAGGATCGGCGCCAGGAATTCAGGGCCGCGCACAAATGGGAAGCCATGGCTGCCAGAGGAACCCGGGTTCCTTGGTACAGAGGCGTGGTCGGCGACATTTGTGTCGCTGATATGCTCAACTCCAGCGGAGGACTGGAGCAAAGCGCTTTCTACAAGGCCTTCCAGGAGACCGCCACCCTGCGTATCCTGCAATGGATGCCAGTAGTTGCCAAGGATCCCGTGGCCGTAGCAAGAGTCCTCCACGCCATGGAGCAGCACAAAATTATCACGGGCGAATACACACTGAAGATGAGTCGTGATTTTACTGCAGCGCAAGGAGCGTGAAATGCCTAATCGTGTAAGTCTCGACCAAGGGAATGTTTCTTTGAATGATCTTTTCAAGCAGGCGGAGACCTGGGATGCGGAGGATGCAAAGGATTTGACCAACGACCAGATCGCGATCCTGAATTTGAAGCGTGTGATCGAATTGAAGGACAAGGCCGGCGGCATCGGCGGCGGCAAGGAATGCTTCATCTGCGGCACCGGCTCCTAGACGGCGCTCTTTCTCAGTGCAGATCCCTCGTCATTCCTAGCGCGGAGTGATGAGGGTTCGAATTTGGAGGCGAGACCCATGAGGCGGCGAAAGAGCCGTAGCGCCTTTTTTGATGTCCGCGCAAAGGGTTTTGATGACGTCCAGTTGAACGTCACTCGAGCGGTGCAGGAGGATCCACTACGATATTGCGGAGCTGCCTGCCTGCAGATGATTTTGAAGTCTTATAATATTGAGGACACGCAGACCAATATCTGGAATGCTACGCGGCCTCTGCTTGCCCCACAATCCAACGGCGTCTGGTACACAGATCCACGCGCCGTCAGCACATACCTCGACTCCTTCGAAGCCATCACGCGCAAGGTCAAGGTTCAGGACATCGCCAGCGAGCAATTCACGCTCGCCGTGAACAAGGCTGCAAGGACGATCCTGCAATATCAATGCCCCGTTGCAGGCCTTGTCTGGTCGGGAGGTCACTGGGTCGTCATTGCGGGGGTGCAGGGCGAATTTGACGACAACACCCGGACCACCGGCAGGCTGACCGGTTTTTGGATCGCAGATCCCAGCCGCGGCGAGACCGGCATCGTATTCCACCCCTTCAACCAGTTCATGCGAGAGAGCTATTTCACGCCGTGTCGAATTCCTCGAGACACTTTGTGGAAAGACCGCCTGGTCACGGTGAGCGAGGTCAACGACGAAGTCGCCGGCAGTTTTGAATTGACGGAACGACCATCTGGCGGCGGCGGCGTGATCGGCGCTGAAGATGTTCTGGACATAGTGATCGCGGACATGAGCTTCTATGGAGTAGGCAAGGGAAGTCGCGTGCTTGGCGGGGGCGCCGTTCCGACCGAACCGGTAGCGGTCAACGTCATCGGCAGTGAAGAGCAGTATTTCATCGCTCCGGTGGAAATGAATGGGCGCCTGGTGTGGGCTGCGGTGGTTTCCAAGTACAAGAACGTCATCTTCAATGACCTTGCCGGTCTCATGATGTCGGACCAGTTCCTGACGCCGCCTTCGGGGGACGCTCTCAAGCGACTGCTTGCGCACAAGTTCACCAACTTCGCGGCCAAGAAGGTTGCCGAACGACAGGGACTTTGGTGGCTGCGATCAGTCGAATTATCCTCTTTGTTCCATGTTGCCCGCGTTGTCAGCATAGATAATGTGGATCACTACGTGACCGCGGATAACGAGATCTATACGGAATTGCATCCGGTGCCGGATCAGACCGTCCTCGCGGGATAGCTTGTGTTGAGGCTGTGTTGCCACGGATGCGAACGAAACTGGCCGATTGGGACGCGCCCGCGCCAAAATTGTTTACCGATGGGACCCATCGGACGGCCACCGTAGAAGCCACGCTTCAAAAGATAGGGCCGCTATTTGGCAAGGCCGGCATCACCCGGATCGCGAACATAACCGGCCTCGACAGGATCGGTGTGCCCGTCGTGATGGCCATAAGGCCTGGTTCTCGCGGTCTCTCCGTATCACAAGGCAAGGGAATGTCGCTTGTCGCCGCACAAGTCTCGGCGATCATGGAAGCGCTGGAAAGTTTTCACGCCGAGAACACCGCGCTGGATTTGATCCTAGCAAGCTACGCCGAACTCAAGAACGGCCGGCGACTGCTCGATCCGGCCGGCATGATTCAATACGTTCGCAATCCGTACGCCGAAACCGACCGCGTGCTCTGGGTCGAAGGCATTGACCTCTTATCGGGTAATGGAACTCTTGTACCCTTCGACTGCGTGCACGCTGATTTTGCCATTCGGCCGCCGGTCGGAACGGGCAGCTTCCCGATCAACACCAATGGTCTGGCATCGGGCAATCACATACTGGAAGCCACATGTCACGCCATTTGTGAATTGATAGAGCGCGATGCTCTCACGCTGTGGGAGGCCCTCGACGACGCCGTCCGGCTGTCCACTCAAGTAGATCCACAGTCGGTGACCGACGCTTCGTGCCGCGAGATGCTCGATGTACTCGATCGTGCCGGCGTCAGCTACGTCATTTGGAACGTGACCAGCGACATCGCCGTACCCGCATTTTTCTGCCAGATACGCGACCGGCATCAAGGCGCTTCACGAACGGCCATCCATGCCGGCGGATCCGGGTGCCATCTCGATGCCGGAATTGCTCTGTTGCGAAGTATCTCCGAGGCGGTCCAGTCGCGTCTCACGGCGATCGCAGGATCGCGCGACGACCTGTCGTTTGCGCTGTATCGCACGCTGACCGGTTCTGTTAGTGAGTTCGCAGAGGGGGCGCAACCGCCAGTCATGTCTTTCCGATCTGTTCCGAGCCTAGCGACACCGACTTTCGAAGGCGATCTTGCCGTGCTGAAGAACATGGTGGCGGCGGCGGGGCTGGGTCCAGTCGTCGCGGTTGATCTCTCGCGCGATGACATGAACATTCCTGTGGTGCGTGTCGTGATCCCGGGGCTAGAATCTGCTGCCATATCGGAAGAATACACAATCGGACGGCGGCTTCGGGGGCGAAAGTCGGCATGACTGATTATGTATTTTTGGGCCCTAGTCTGCCGCTTGACGAAGCTAAGACCCTACTGTCAGCGCACTATCTGCCACCCGTCGCTAGGGGTGACATCTACCGCATAGGACTGAGCCGACCACGAGCAATTGGTATAATCGACGGATATTTTGGCGACCGCCCGTCTGTTCTTCACAAGGAGATCATGTGGGCGCTTTCACAGGGCATTCGGGTCTATGGCGCCGCCAGTATGGGGGCGCTTCGCGCGGCGGAATTGGGGCCGTTTGGCATGGAAGGCGTTGGTTGGATTTTCAGCGCCTATCAGCGCGGCGAACTCACCGATGACGACGAGGTAGCCGTCGCACATGCACCTGCGGAGCTTCAGTTTGAACCGGTCTCGGTGGCTATGGTGAATGTGCGGCGCACACTCGTTGCCGCGACCGAAGCTGGTGTGATAGATATCGGCGACCGCCGTCGCTGTGAAACGCTCGCTAAGCAGATATTTTTCGCCGACCGAACTTATGATGTGCTCTTCGATGCGATGATGCAGACCGACCCCGCCTGCGCAGCTCGCCTTAAAGATTGGATCACTACCGGAAGCGTCGACCAGAAGGCAATTGACGCGCGCGACATGCTGCACGCGATGAAGGCTGACCGTGCTGAGTTTGATCCTACTGTTCAAGGCGGCTTTATCAATACGATCTTCTGGGATCGACTAGTTCACGAGTTTTCCAGTGGACATCTTTCACTGGAGGCGAGCTTGGAGGCGGAAATCGTTCTTGAGGAACTAAGGCTATCTCCAACGGACTACGCGCACGCATTCGAGAGTGCGCTTCTACGGGAGTTTGCCCTGAGCGGTCCGCTCTTCGAGCGGTACAGCCCGGTCGAGATCTCAAATCTCGATGAATTGCGAACTAGGTACGGCCTTGCCGCGAGTAGGATAGAGGCGATCGAGCTTCTGACGCTGGCATCCAGCGAGCAATCGGCGCAGCGGGCGCTGGCTCAAATGGCTCCGCGAGCGGAAAAAGGCTTGGTGAACGTTACCGTTGCTTCCGGCCAATACCAACGGCTTTTACGACGCGGGCTCGACAAGCAGCTGCGTCTGCAGAATGATCGTGAGCCATTTTCAGCCACAGAGGTGAGGCAAGCCCTCGAATGCCATTTTCGGACCATTGGATTGCCGCCTGACGAATCGAAGCATTGGGCGCGCATCCTGGGTTTCGCATCAGAAGCCGACTTTGGTCAGGCGCTCGCTAGGGAGGCGCGGTACAAACGGGCCATCGCGAACGAGGCCGGGTGACGCGAAATCCGATGGGCGGCCGCCGCCACAGGAAGGCAAATTCGGCGCACTGGTCGGCAGTGCAAGATGGCGATCGCGGTCTGCGACGTGATGCGGTCCTTGCAAGGTCATCCGGCGGCGCTGATCCGACGGCGCGGGCGACGCGACAGGTCCGCGCCAGCACTGGCTTGGAGCGCCGGCTTAAGAACCCGAAGCACTGGCGATGCGTCGATGTTAATCGTCCGTCAGTAAACCCGTTCCGGAAGGCGCGCATGCGATATGCGATGGGGACTTCGATTCCGAGCGCCTGCGGGTTCGATTCCGGTGTAATCGGGCAGAGGTCGCGACAAAAATTCCCTTATGCTTCAGTGATCGTAGCTGGCCTGGCCGGAATCGAACCGGTCCAGGAAAGGCTGGAAATATAGGCCTTCCTTCGGATAGAGGAAAGCGTACTCACAGCCTTGTTAGCAGTGAGCGTTGTGGTGGCTGCAAGAGACCGCGGCATGCTGAAGATGCCTACCGTCTGCGTCGGCCCGATGTAAAATGTATTTCCAGTCAACGTTATGGAAGCACCCACATTTTGTGCAACCACAATTCCGTTAGATATGTTGTTCAGACAGGCTTGGGAATTTGAGACGGCAATTGAGATGTTGTTGGCCGACGTACCGACCAGACTAGTGCCGCCACTTTAGCTGGATACAAGCTGTGAATTATTGATTGTTGTGTTGACCGACGGTGAAACCAGAGCTGTCGTGCTTGATGCAATTACATTGGTAACCAACAGTGAAGGGGCATTTTGGGCTGTTATGCCCGTCAACTTTGCGCCATTTGTCGCAATAAGGGTGCTTGTTGCCACGGTTATGGTACCCAAAGAACCAGACCCCGTATGCGCAGTAAATACGCCTACATTATTTCCAGTGATGTTTTGTGTTTGCGTGAACGTCGAATTTTTGAGAACGACGGGCAGCCCAGAACCGACCCCATCAAAGAAGACCGCCATGCTACCGAATGAGGGATAATACTCATCCGTAAAAGTGCAGCCATCTATTGTGCTTCCGCCAGGTGCAAAGATGTTGTGTTTGCCTCCCAGATCCGCAGTGCATCCCTGAATATAAGATGCCGATCCATCACCTTGCACGACGAGACTGCCGTTATTGCTCCCCGCACGTTTCGTGCTCACGTTAGAAATCGTTTCGTTGTTTCCCCATACCTGTAGTACGAGGCTTCGACGCGTATACTCGTAGGTCTTTCCGTTTGATCCGGGATTGGAGCCGTCGCACGTGTGAACATAAATGGGCGCGCTCGTGAGGGTCATATCTGAAATGTAATACGAGCAGGCCGTCGCATCAGCCGTTGCATGGCTTGCGACGTTCTGGAGAAATTGACCGTTTTCAAAAACATTAACCCAACTACCAGCTCCGGGTAGCGACTCGGTTGCTTGGTAGAGATTTGTAAAACCGCCGGTCTTGCTCCAATCTCCGGCATTAACGGCATCGACCCCGTCTATAACAGGCTTCGCGCCCGTACCATACATGGCAACCGTGACGTTGTTGACGAGAGGCGAGCCGGTGCCGATCGCGAGGGTCTGTCGCCAGTAGGAGTCGGCGGCAAGTCCTACGCTTTGGCCAGAGTTTATCGTTGGAAGAGCAGTGAGATTCTGGAATGCCAATGATGGGCTTGTGCCCGGGTTTGCATCGTTGCCGTTTACGCTATCAACATAGTAGTTGTAGGCGGCGGTCGTGAAGGTTTGGTTGTTCGATGCGGCGGTGTTGCCGGCCTTGTCGGTCGACGAGACATCGAAATCATAGGTGCTGCTCGCAGTGAGGCCGGTGAGTGTGATGGAGTGGGACGTGGAAAGCGCCAACGACGATGATGCCAGGCCGTAGCTGGTTGTGAGACCGTAGTTTACCGCGGATGTTGCAGGCTCATTGGCCGTCCAAATGATAGTTTCTGTTGAAGACGAGATTGAGCTTACAGAGACCGCTGAAATCTCTGGAGGCGTTGTGTCGGATGCCGGGGAGGAGCCGCCACCTCCTCCAAAGCCTGGCTGATAGCTGTTTCCGCTGCTCGTTCCCGAGAGCGGCTGAATGATGTTGGTGCCGGGGATACAGGCGAGCCCGGAACTTGCTGCACACGTCGAAGATGCCGCGACGGACGATGAGGCGGCGGGTGACGTGATAGGTGGTCGGGTTGCTGTTGTAGTCGCACCGCCCCCAAAACTGATTTCTGATGCAGAGCCTGAAGACAGCATCGTTTGCATAAACGCCGCTCTTGTTAGCGGGCCGAAATATCCGGTGGCGGGCCGCGTGCCGCCTGAAAACGCACGAGCGCGCCGTAGGTGTGGGGACCGAAAAGCGTTGTCTCGTCGCCCAAAGAGCCAGGGCCACTCTGCGCTATAAGAAATCCCTGCGCATTGAGAAATTGCTGGAGTTGCAGAACGTCGGGGCCGGTCTCCCAGAGTTGGAGGTTCCTCGAGAACTGGAATGTTGTGGTGGCCGCGGCATGGAGTGGAGAGGCCGCTAGAACCGAGATGAGAGTAATGGCAACAAGAGAAGCGGCGATGGGCTGAATACGGATACTGCTCATACAACGATATGGTGCACATCATAGCATGGACCATGAGAAAACCATACGACTTGGGGATAAAACGAGGAGCCCCGCGGCGGCGGGGCTCGAGTCGGCAACGTCGGTACTCCTCGGCCTTCATCACCGTGAGGACGCGCGCGGTCTTTACGGGATCAGCGGGATTTTCGGAGCCGCCTTGCATGTCGGGCGAGTAGTAATCGATCTTAGCGATAGCTTGGCGTGAGAGCGGCACGTCATGCGGCTCGCGCATTTTCATCCGCTCTCCCGGAATGCACCACAGGCGCTTGTCGAAATTGACTTCGGTACGCTTCATCCCGCGCACATCGCCCGGCCGCGTCATGGTGAGGATGAGAAACTGGAAGGCCGATTGAAGAATAGGCTAGCCTTCGTACTGGTCGAGGGCGACGAGAAACGCACTAAGCTCTTTCTCGTCCGTGATGGCGGCACGGTGCTTGACCTTCACTTTCAATAGTGCGCCGCGAAGGGCATAGGTGGGATCGGTCTCTGCGCGAAGGGTCGCGATGGCATAGCGGAATACGGCTCCGATGACGGCGCGCAGGCGATGAGCGGTGTCTCGTCTGCCGCTCGCCTCGACCTTCTTGAGAAGATCGAGCACTTCGATCGGCTTGATGTCGGCGATAGGGCGGTTGCGAATGGGGCCAGCGAGGTCTTGCAACATCCAGCGGTTCTTGCAGAACGTCTGTTCGGCCGCCCCGTTCTTCTTCAAGTTGGCAAGGTGCTCATCTGCGACCGCGCCGAACGTGTTTTGAGCAGCGGCTGAGTTGGCCAGCTTTTCGAGCTTCCGGCTCAGCGACGGATTTATTCCGGCCGCGAGTTGCTCCTTGACCCGGTCCCGTTTTCTTCGTGCCTGCAGCAAGGAGACGGCAGGGTAGGGGCCAAGCGACATCATGTTGGGCTTACCGCCGAACCGGAAGCGCAGCCGCCACTGTCGGCCGCCCTTGGGATGAATGCGCAGGTGCAAACCGTCGCCATCCGACAAGAGGTACGGCTTGTCTTTCGGCTTCGCTCTATCGATCCCGAACTGGGAGAGACTCATGTGAGTACGCCTCCTCGTGATCCCGTTTTGTACTCACGAACGTACTCACATTTGGGGGAGAAAGCTAGAGTCGCGATGCGTCAAACTGGCGTGAAGAAATCTCAGAAGTGCCTGTCCCACAGCGGTTTCTGAGAAACTATGAGTCGCTATGAGAAGCGCTCTTGGTGCCCCTGGCCGGAATCGAACCAGCACTCCTTGCGGAACTCGATTTTGAGTCGAGCGCGTCTACCAGTTCCGCCACAGGGGCATTCGCCGGGCCTGTGCAGGAACCATAGCGAAGCGGGCGGACTATAGCGGGCGGTCGGGCCGGGTCAACCCGCACGGACGTGATGGGCGCGCATCTCGACAGCTTTCGCGGGCCGGAGTAGGAGCCGGAACGGCCCGGTATGGGACCGGATGCAGCCCCGTTCGGGAGGACCGATGACCAATACTTCTGTGATGGCGCGCCCTGCGGCGGGGAGCATGAGCCCGGCGGTGGCGGCGGCGCTGCTCGCGGCCGGCATCGCGGCGGCGGCCTTGGCCGGCGCCTGGTACATGCAGCTGGTCTGGGGCCTGCAGCCCTGCGAGCTCTGCCTGAAGCAGCGCTGGGCCTATTATGCGATCGTACCGCTCGGGCTGCTGATCGCGCTCGCCGCCAAAGGCGGCGCACCGCGCGCGCTGGTGCTCGCCGGGCTCGGCGTGGTCGCGCTGGCCGCGCTCGGCAATGCCGGGCTCGGCGTCTATCATTCCGGGGTCGAATGGGGCTTCTGGCCGGGCCCGACCGAATGCACCGGGCCGATCGGCAATCTCGGCAGCGCCGGCAGCCTCCTGGAGCGGCTCGACAGCGTCAAGGTCGTCCGCTGCGACGAGGTGCAATTCCGCTTCCTCGGCCTGTCGCTCGCCGGCTACAGCGTGCTGATTTCGCTCGCCATCGCCGCCATCGCCGGCTGGGGCATCACCCGGAAGCGCGCCTAGTCGTCGACATCCTCCTGCGGCCGTCCGAACAGATGGACGATGCCGGGGGTGGCAATGGTGACGAACACGAAGCGCGACAGGTGATGCGCGCCGACGAAGATCGGGTCGATGTGCAACGTCAGCGCCAGCGCCATCATCGCGTCCATGGCGCCGGGCGCGAACGCGACGATGGTGTCGGAGAAGCGCACATGCGTCAACAGCACGATCACGGTGACGAACAGCGCCGAGATCGCCACCGCGATCGCGAACGAGCCGAGCGCGGCCCTGATATGGCCGACCAGGGTCTTCACCCGCATCCGGGCGAAGCGGCTGCCGATCAGGGCGCCGATGCCGACCAGCGCCACGCCGCGCATCCATTCCGGCAGGCCGCCCTCGACGAGGCCGGTGCCGTGCAGGAGGCCGCTGGCGACCATCGCGCCGAACAGCCAGCTCGCCGGAAATTTGATCAGCTGCATCAGCATCGCCGCAACCAGCGAGGCCACCAGCAATGCAAGCAGGCCGAGCGGCGAGGCGACGGTCTGGCCGAGCGAGATCGGCGCGGCCGGTGCGACGCCGGCCACGGCCAGCACCAGCGGCAGCGCCGCCGTCAGGATGATCACCCGCAGCGTCTGCACCACCGCGATCGCCGGCAGGTCGGCGCCGCGCTCGACCGCGAGCATCGTGATCTGGGACAGCGCGCCGGGACTGCCGGCGAGCAGCGCCGAGGTGCGGTCCCAGCCATGGACGCGCTGCAGATAGAGGCTGGAGCCGAAGGTCGAGCAGAACGTCGCGAGCGCCAGCAGGCCGATGGTCACCGGATAGGCGCTGACATGGTTGATCAGCTCGCGCGAGACGACGGCGCCGATCGAGATGCCGAGCAGCAGCAGAACGGTCTGGGTCAGGATGGGCGGCATCGCCAGCGGGCGGCCGGCGATCGCGGCGATCGCGGTCGCGATCATCGCGCCGGAGATCAGCCCGCCCGGCAGATGGGCGACGAGGAAGATCAAGCCGCCGGCGGTGCCGAGCACGAGGGTCTCGATCGCGCTCAGGGTCTTGGCGCGGCTCGGCAGGTCGAAGGGGAGGGAGGAGATGATCTGGCGCACGGCGCCTTATGCCAAAAGCCGCCTGCGCGAACAATTCCCGCCGTTGCGCAGGCGCCATGCGCGCATGCACCCGCGGGCGCCGGTCATTTCGGCTTGTCCGGCGTCGGCAAGGGAGCGGGCGCGGGTGTCGTCGCGGCAGCCGCCGCCGCCTTGTCGCGCTTGCAGGCCGAGCGGAATTTGCCGCGCGCCTTGCCCTTCAGCCCCTGCTCGTCGGCCTCCTTGGAGCAGGCGATGGAAATCGTCCGGCGCGCAGCCTTGTCCAGGGTGGCGAACTTGTCGGTGGCGGCATCGGGCCGCGCCGGCAGCGTCAATCCGGGTTGCGCGCGGGCGGGGCCCGCGGCCGACAGGGTGGCCATTGCGATGGCCGCAATCGCCGCCCGGGCAGTTACTCTCATGCTGAAGTCCTCGAACGAAAGGCATGGTGCGATGTCCGGCGATGCTGAACCCGCAGTGAATGGAATGAGCCGGATCGCCGCGCGAGGCAAATTATATTTTCGCGCGGCCACGCTCCCGCCTGCTTTGTCGGTCGCAGGCGTCTCGCTAGAATTACCGTCCCATTCAACATGCTCCACAGGGAGATCTGGGATGAGTTTTCACGCAAAATCATTGGTTGCTTCATCACTCGCCACGCTGGCCGTGATCGGCCTCGCGACGTTCGCCGCGGCGCCGGCGCAGGCGCTCACCGCGCAGGAATGCAGCGCCAAGTACAAGCAGGCGAAGGAGGCCGGCACGCTGGGCGGCCAGAAGTGGAACGACTTCCGCAAGGCCCAGTGCGGCAGCGATGCCACCGCGGCCGCGGCACCGGCGGCTCCGGCCGCACCCGCGGCCGAGGCCAAGCCGGCCAAGGAGGCGAAATCCGACGCCAAGGAGGCCGCTCCCGCGCCGACCGGTCCCGCCGTGTTCCCCAACGCGGTGGACCCGAAATACGCCAAGGAGAAGCCCGGCAAGGCGCGGCTGCAGACCTGCGTCGATCAGTACAATGCCAACAAGGCGACCAACGCCAATGGCGGCCTGAAGTGGATCCAGAAGGGCGGCGGCTACTACAGCGAATGCACCAAGAAGCTGAAGGGCGCGGCCTGATCCGGGTTGACGTGACGTTGCCGGCGGCCGGGGGCATCATGCGGCCGGCCGCCGCTCTCGACGCCATGCATCGCCGCGAGACCGCCGGCCGGACCGGGCTCAACGCCGGTCGCGCGGCGGTCCTCGCCGGTGGCGGGGCATTGCTGCTCCGGTGATTTTGGGGCTTGCCTTCCGGTGCGGGAAATGACCCTGCTCTCGCCATGATCTCTGCTGTCCAAGGTATGCTCGGCCTGGTTTGCGGCGCGATGGTCGGGTTCTCGCTCGGCCTCGTCGGCGGCGGCGGCTCGGTGCTGGCGGTGCCGCTGATGGTCTATGTCGTCGGCGTGCCCGAGCCGCACATCGCGATCGGCTCGAGCGCGATCGCGGTCGCCACCAACGCGGCCATCAATCTCGCCAATCATGCGCGCGGCGGCACCGTGATCTGGCCGATCGCGGCGCTGTTTGCAACGGCGGGAATCGTCGGCGCCTTCACCGGCTCGCTGCTCGGCAAGATGGTCGACGGCCAGAAGCTGCTGGCGCTGTTCGCGCTGGTGATGATGGTCATCGCCATGCTGATGCTGAAGACGCGCGCCCGCATCGGCACCCCCGATGTGAAGATGAGCATGGCCAACATCCCGGCGATCGTCGGCTTCGGTCTCGCCACCGGCACGCTGTCCGGTTTCTTCGGCATCGGCGGCGGCTTCCTGATCGTGCCGGCGCTGATGGCTGCGACGGGCATGCCGATCATGAACGCGGTCAGCTCGTCGCTGGTCGCGGTGACGACCTTCGGGCTTACCACCGCGGCGAGCTATGCCTGGTCCGGGCTCGTCGCCTGGGATCTCGCCGGCCTGTTCATCGCCGGCGGGATCGCCGGAGGTCTAGCCGGCACGCGCCTGGCGCGCCATCTGTCCGAACGGCGCGGCGCGTTGAACGTGGTGTTTTCGGTCGTGATCGCGGCGGTCGCGCTGTACATGCTGACGCGCAGCCTGCTGCATATCTGGAGCTGACCTCAATGAAGCGCGTCCCCTCGACTGCGATCATCTCCGCCAGCAGCCGGCGTGACGTGTTGACGCTTCTTGGCGCAACCGCGGCGCTGTCCTTGTGGCCCCGCGACAGTCGCGCCGAGGATGCCGATGAGCCCGACGAGGGCGCGGTGCTGCGCGATCCCGATGCGCCGGTGCTCGGCAATGCCGCGGGCGACATCGCGATCGTCGAATGGTTCGACTACAATTGCCCGTATTGCCGCAAGCTCGATCCCGAGCTGCAGCAGGTCATCCATGATGATGGCAAGGTGCGCTGGGTTCTCAAGGAGTGGCCGATCCTCGGGCCGACTTCGGTGGTTGCTGCGCGGATGGCGCTGGCCTGCAAATATCAGGACAAATACGCCAGGGCGCATGACGCGCTGATCGGCGTCAGTTCGAAGCTCACCGAGCCGCGCATCGACGAGCTGCTCGCTGAAGCCGGCGTTGATATCGACCGCGCCAAGCGCGACCTCGCAGCCAACGCGAAGGCCATCGACGCCATGCTGGCGCGCAACGACAAGCAGGCGCGGGGATTGCGTTTCCGCGGCACGCCGTCCTTCATCGTTGGCAAGTTCAGGGTGCCCGGCGTGCTGACCATGGCGCAGTTCGAGCAGGTCATCGCCGACGCGCGCAAGGCCAAGGCGGCCAACTAAGGCGGCCAACTAGCTGGCAAAGCAAAGGCGCCTCGACCGAAGCCGAGGCGCCCTGAAAACGAAGCGTCGTGCGCGTTACTTCGACGAGATGCGAACCCAGTCGTCATGCGCGCGGGTCTTTAGCGAATTCCAGCTGTCCGCCGCGACGTCCCAGTTCACGATGGTCCGGCGCGACTGCGCGCTCGGTCCGTTGGCGACCTCCGAGGTCTGCATCGAATCATGGATGTAGACGCCCAAACCCAGGATGAGGGCCCCCAGGATCATTCCCACGAATGTCCGCATGTCATGTTCTCCAGTGTGACGGCCAACAACGCCGCGGTCGAAACTTGGTTCCGCGCTCGCCGCGGTCCCGGTCCACCGCGATCAGAACATCCTAACTGCGCGATTTTTCAGGCCGCGATTCCGGCGGTGAGGTGACGAGATTGAGGGCTTTCATCTCGTCGGGCTTGAACGTGAACAGCTGGTCATGCGGCGTCTCCATCGCATGCACCCAGACCTTCAGATCGATGCCCATCGCGGCGAGGTGGCGCTGGCATCGCGCCGAGATGTTCTGCGCAAGGCTCATGTCGTCGCCGGACCTCACGGTGGTCCCGGACGTGGGGACTGCGGCGATCTGATGCACGCCGATGATTGCCCGCTCGCCGGCCCGGCGCTCGACACCGCCGGCGAACACCAGCGGGCACGACGACGCGCAATATTTTCCCGCCTCCACTTCGGTCGCGAATTTCCGCGCGCGGATCAGTCGCCCCATCGCCAGCGCGTCGGCGACGGAGCCGCCTGGCGAGTTCAGCACGACCGTCTTGATATATTCGCCGTGGCGTTCGACTGCGTCCGCGAAGCTGCGTGCGCTGCCGGGCGTGATCGTGCCGGTCGCGAACAGCCGGCCGCCGCTGCGCAGCTCGAACTGAACAGGCTGCTGCAAGGCACGATCCCCCTGGGGCAGCGGCATCAGCCGCTTCATCAGGGGCGCCAGCACCGATGGTGATTCGGCCGGCATGTCTGGCGCGTCGCGCCGAATGTCGAGCTGAGACGGGGCCGCATCCGATGGCGCCTGTGGAGCATTCAGCTCGAGCAGGTCCGCCGCGAGAACTGCGACGGTGACGACGAGGATGCTGCGGAAGACCCAACGCAGAATGCTCTCATCGGGATTGTCCGCGAGCCAGGCATGGACGCGTCGGTTCAGCGCCGAAGCCACGGGACTACTTTCCAAGCCGAGCCGACGACAGCGACGTCACGTTCTCATCCACCGCGGCCGGCGCCGGCTCGATGGATGGCGCGGAAGGCTGCTCAGCAGGCGTTTCGGCAGGCCGTCGCTCGGCCGCCCGCCTGGCATCCTCGACCTCGCGCGCGATCTGCAATGCGGTGACGAGATCGCTGGCCGTCAGGCTGGAGGCGCTCACGGCGGGCAGGCCCTCACGGCGGATGGCGGCATGGACGACGCAGAGGATCAGCACCAGCACCGCCGGCATCAGGTCGATCGAGATCGCGCCCGCCCAGCTCGGGATGAAGTCGCCGGCGTAGCGCAGCACGGCTTCGGCGGGCGACAGCGTCTGGAACCGGGTCGGCTCGATCCGCGGCAGCGCCAGGATCTTGTCGGCGGCGTCGGCGAGCGAGGCGGCCTGCGTGGCGATCGCGCCCTCCACCTTGCCGACGACGGCGGTCTGGCGCTCGGCCAGGTCGCCGCTGCGTCCGCCCGGGGCAGGCGCGATGAATCCGGCCGACAGCGACGTCGCGGCGCGCTTCACCGCAGGGGCCACCGAGGTCTGCTGCAGATTGGCGATCACGCCCATCAGGTTGAGCGACTCCGTGGCGAAGGCATCGCTGCGCGTTGCGATCGGGCCGCGGTCGGAGATCAACTCGCGCATCCTGGCGAGGCTCTTGCCGCCCTGCTCATAGAGAGCGGAGACGTGCTTGCCCGACTCCTGGACCTGCTGGCCCAGTCCGTCGAGCTGCGTCGACATCTGCGCGAGAAGCTGGACCACGGTGCCCGATCCGGAGGTGCCGGTGAGCGAGCCCGCGCGTTCGGCGTCCGCCAGCTTGGCGAAGCGGGAGGAGGCGAGCTGGATGTCCGGCAGCAGGCTTTGCGCAGCGATCGCCTGGCTGTTGGCCCGGTCGAGGTCGCGCGTGTAGTTCTGCACGGTGATCGCAAGATGCTGCTGGATTGCGGCGGCGCCGGCCAGCGCCGAGGCATTCAGCCAGGACGACATCGCGACGATCATCAGCGAGCCCAGCAACATGCAGCCGGCCATCATCAAGCGCCCGATCGTGCTGGTGACGTGCGGCATGAACTGCATCATGAACACCCAGAAGGCGTAGATGCCGACCGAGACCGCGACCGAGTAGATGACCGCCGCAAAGAACACCGTGGTCGGACTGCCGTTGAGCAATTCGCGGACGCCGAGATAGGTGTAGACGCCGGCGGCTAGCGCCAGAATCGCGGTCGTGAGCTTCAGCGTCACTTCGAGACGGCTGACGCCATTGGCGAGCACGACGGAGGTGGAGGAGCGGGCGGAGGAGACTTGCGCGACGGACGCAGGAGACGAGGGCATCAGCGGCGAGGGCATGAGCGGACCTTCGGCGGCCTCATGGCCGCCCGTATGCAGCGCCCCCGCTGTATGGCCGAGCAGAACCAGTGCGGACAAAATCCGCCGACATTGTGTCGGCGGCATTACCGATCAGCCATGTCGTCGGGAGACGCTGGCTCAGCGCATCAGCCAGCGCAGCAGCTCGACATTGGCCTCGCGCGGATAGCAATGGCTGAGATCATCGATCTCGCGATAGGCGACATCGGCGCCCGCCTTGGCCAGGGCGTCGGCGGTATGCCGCGCGATTTCGACCGGGAACATCCAGTCGAGCCGGCCGTGCACGATCTGGATCGGCAGCCCGCGCAGACGGTCGCGGTCGGCGATCTCAGCCATCAGCGGATGGAACGTCGCGGCCACCGGCGCAAGGTGCGTGAACGGCGAGCCTGCGGCCAGTCCGCTGACGTAGCAGAACGTGCCGCCGTCGCTCATCCCGGTCAGCAGCATGCGGGTGGGATCGATCGCGACGCGGCTGCGGACGAGGTCGAGAATGCGCAGCAGGTTCGGCGTATCAGCGTCGTCGCCCATCAGCGCCCAGGTCGGTCCGGCCGCGGTGGGGGCAACCAGGATGGCGCCGAGGCTGCGCGCGGCCCGCAGCCAGCTCCAGAGGAAGTCGCGGCCGTTGCCGCTGCCGCCATGCAGCGCCATGACCAGCGGCCAGGCCCGGTCCGCCGTGTAGTATTCCGGCACATACAGCGAAAAGCCGCCGCGATTGCCGATCTCGTTATGGTCGTGAAATACGGCGTCCTTGCCTGCAGAGGACGTGGCCAGCAACCGGCGCAGCCCGTCGTCGCCGTCGACGGCGGGATCGAGGAAGAATTCGCTCAGCGGCGGCAGCGTCGCGGCGAGCGGAAACAGCGCCTCGAGCGCGCGCGGCAATTGACGCAGGGCCCTGAACACGTCGACCAGGTCGCCCTCGCCGCGCTGAACGGCGCGCAGGCCGGCAAACGACATCAGCGCGGCGTCCGCTGCGGTGTCGAAGGCGATACGGATATGGGCGAAGTCCGCCGGCCACGACGTGAGATGAATCCGCGCCGTGTGCAGCGCCTGCTCCGGATCGCCGACATCAGCCATCACGCGATCGAAATCCGGCGGATTCAGGTAGCGCGCGACGTAGGACAGGGCTTCGAGCGTCTGCAGCAGTGGCGGCAACACGATGAGAATGTCATCCACCACGGCATCCGTCATGCAGGTCTCCTTGATACGCGAACCGCGGGTCTGGCCGTCTCGTCTGTTTGCCGGCGAGCGCTGTCATGCAACGCAAAATCGGCCGTCCGGGCAATGACCATTTTCCGAACGCGTGTTCGCTCCGCGAAGCCGCAATCTCGCGATGCGGCTCCCGCAAGTCAACATGGTGCGGACGTTGCCGTCGCGCGTGGCAGGTGAGTCGCGCGCGAATACACGCGCAGACGATAGTTGATTGACAAAATTCGGGCGCGATGTCGCACTTGGTGAGAGCCGACGGCGCAGCGGAGGGTTCCTCATGGATCACCGCCCTGGGTCAAAACTGCCGATCGGTTGCCGAGGGGGGATTCGCATCATGACCAAGTCGCCGTCGGCCGCGTTGATCAACGCGGTGCTCGCCATGGACGTCTACAACAGAGGCGTCAACCCGACGCTCGTGGTCAATTTCAACCGTATCGGGAGCTATGAGCTGGTGGCGGCGAGCGTGACGTCGACCGCCGACAATTTCGAGGCCGCGACCTATCAGCTCGCGGGCGATCCATCGACACGGATCATTTCGTTTCGCGGCACCGACAGTCTCGCCGACGTGCCGTCGTGGCTCGGCGGCGCCGGTCTGGCTGGCTGGCCGACGCAGTTCCCGGATGCGGAGTCCTACTACAAGACATGGGCGACATCGAACGTCTCATTGACCGGACATTCGCTCGGTGGCGGACTTGCCGGCTACATCGCGGCGCTCAACGACAAGGTGGCCTATGCGTATGACGCGATGCCGTTCGAATTCGCGGCGGAAGTCCGCTACGACCAGTTGCACGGCTTCTGGGGCGCGCTGACGTCGCACCCGGTCGACCGCTATTCCGACATTCACATGGTCTCCCTTTCCGGCGAGATCCTGCAATATGTGCGGGCAGCGGCGCCGGTGCTGGAAGCGCCGCTGGCGCTGCTGCAGCTCGGACCGGTCGCCGGCGCGCTCGCCATCGCCGATGCTGCGATCGGCATCTCGTCCGAGCAGAAGACCGTGCTCGGCGCGGGCACAGATCTCGGTCTGGATCCGGTCAGCCTGCACTCGATCGCGCTGCTGACGATGATGCAGTGGGCGAGCGACAACGGTGCCCAGGATTGGAAGAAGGCGGCGGCTGTGCTGCTGGCGCCGCTGGAGAATGACGCGATTGCTTCGGCGGTCGGCATTCCCGCGGCCGGTGTGAGCGGCGAAGGCGCGCCGTCCGACAAGATGAAGGACATGATCGCCTATTCGACCGTCACCGATGCGAGCGGCTACGGCAACAGCGCCGTTCAGGCCCTGTTCAATGGCGGCGGCGTGCTCGGCAACAGCGTCAGCGCCGACACCGCGGCGACCTACCTGAAGAACGGCGGGGTCGAGAAGGCGCTGGCCGAGATCGTGGTGGAATATTCGGCGCTGCTGGCGCAGAACCACGACGAGGTCACGGCGACGCCCGGCGTGATCGGCCATGAGCACGGCATTTTCTATCAGGATACGGCCAACAACCTGCTGGTTGCGGATCTGTCGTCCGACCTGTGGTCGCACACCGACACCGGATCTACGGTGGACATCCTCGGCAAGCTCGCGCTGATCGATGCGGTTGCGAGCTTCGAGGGCGATGACGCCAACCTTCTCGACATGGCGATCGGCGTGCTGTGGGGCGGCAAGACCGACAATCTCGACTGGCTCAGCGCGGCGCTGAGCGATGCCGCGACCTCGGTCGCGGTCGATCCGGTGCCCGGCGCGATCATTGCCGCCTCCGACGGTGCGCTGCTGATCGCCGGCGGCGGCAACGACACGCTGGCGGGTACCGCCAATGACGACCTGCTGATCGGCGGCGGCGGCAGCGACGTGCTCAAGGGCGGGGCCGGCGACAACATCCTGGTCGGCGGCGTCGGCGCCACCTACGTCTATGCGCCCGGCGACGGCAACGACGTCATCATCAACGGCGTCGCCTCGCTGCCGAAGCCGACCGGCACGCTCGATTTCGGAACGGCCTACACGGCCGACAATTTCTGGTTCGTCAAATCGGGCAACGATCTCGAGATCGACATTCTCGGCACCCATCAGCAGGTCACCGTCGCCGACTGGTTCCTGGGCGGCTCCTATCAGCTGCAGGAGATCAAGGCCGGCGGTCTCGAGATCGATACCCAGGTGTCGCAGCTCGTGCAGGCGATGGCGACCTACGCCCAGGCGCATCCGGCCTTCGATCCCACGGTAGCATCACAGTTGCCGACGGATGCGCAACTGCACGACCAGATCGCCGCGGCCTGGCACGTCAACGCGTGAACGCAGGCCCGCGGCCGCCTCAGTGCAGCCGCGGCGCCTTGAGCAGCTTGGCGCGGTCGGTCGAGGCGATGGTGACGTCGAAGGTGACGCCCTCATGGTGCACCGTTAGCGGCACGTCGACGCCGGCTGCGCCGAGCGCCCAGAGCTTGCGATAGAACTCGCTCTGGCTCGTCACCTTGTCGCCGTTGATGCCGAGGATCACGTCGCCCGCCTTCAGCTCGGCGCGGGCGGCCGGGCCATTGTCGGAGACGCCGATCACGACGACGCGATCGTCGACCTCGGTCGCGTACATGCCGAGCCAGGGGCGTGCCGGCTTGTTGACGCGACCGAAGCGCCTGAGATCATCGATGATCGGCTTCAGCAGATCGATCGGCACGACCATGTTGACGTGCTCGTCCTTGCTGTCGCGCTCGCGCTCCAGCTGGAGCGACCCGATGCCGATCAGCTCGCCCTTGGCCGAGAGCAGGCCGGTGCCGCCCCAATTCGGGTGGGCGGGGTGGGTGAAGATCGCCTCGTCCAGCAGATATTCCCAATAGCCGGCGAATTCCTGCTTGGCGATGATCTGGCTCGCGACCGATCGCGTCCGTCCGCCGGCGCCGCCGAGCACGACGTGATCGCCGACCTTGGTTGCCGCCGACGAGCCGAGCGGCAGCGCGGGCAGGTCGAGCGACCCGAGCGCCTGCACCAGCCCGAAGCCGGTGGTGAAGTCGAAGCCGAGCACATGGCCCTCGACCACGCGTCCGTCATTGGGGTGCAGCCAGACGGATTCGGCCTCGGTGATCAGGTAGCCGATGGTCAGCACCAGCCCGTCGTCGATGACGACGGCATTGCCGGCACGCTCGGTCCCGAGCGTTTCCGCGCTGAAGGCGTCGGACGGAATGATGGCATGCAGGCCCACGATCGAGGACAGGGCTTGATCAAGATCGTATTGATAGTCTTCGGCGCGAGGCTGGAAGGCGGAGGGCACTTTCCATTCGGTCAAAGAAGGCATTTCGTTCTCCTGCTCTGTCGATACGCCCGGATGTATCGACCAAGCTTCTGCTTCGTGTCGCGTGACGGCCACAGCGTGAACGCGAGCTTAACATCTTTGGGCGGCTGCGCCAGTTCCGCGGGCCCCGCGCCGGCGCTGGGAGGAACTGCCCGTGCCGACTACCCGCGGCCGCAGCCCCTGCCGATCAGGGGCCAGACCAGCCACGCGCCGGCAGCATACAGGCTGCCGACAGTCGAGGCTCCGGTTCTGGCCGCGATGTGGAAACGTCCGGCATCGAGCAAGGCTCCATCGGAGGCGACGATCGCCGAGATCATACGGTCGGACGGGCCGAACACGACCACCGCATCCGGCTTGATCACCAGGGCCATGGCAGCCATGCCCGCAAACCAGGCGAGGGCAACGGCCAGCACGCCCTTCAAGGGAAGGGCGCGGGACGGGGGAGGCCGGTCAATAGTCGTAGGCATGCTCGAACGTATATCCCGCGGCTTCGAAACGGCCGATGTCCTGAACCAATGACCGCACCGGTACGTCGACGCCGATGCGGCGGGCACCGGGACGCGACTGGATCGGGACGCTGAATATAGGCAGCCCATCGAAAGCTGCCAGCCGTCCGTCGCCCGGCGGCACCATGATCGTGACCAGGATGCGATGGTTGCCCGCGACCTCGCCGAGCCCGGCACCGTCATGACGGCCGAGCTCCTTGGCGAAAGCATCGAACTTGGCGTAGCGCTCGGTCTCCACCAGCACGCCCTTCATGCCTTTGGCGTCCGTGACCTCACGGATCACCTTCACGCCCGGCATGACTGCAAGCTCGGCGGCAGGCAGGCCGGTGACGACGCTCTGGATGGCCAGCACGGCCGGATCGTAGCCCGCCGCATAGCCGATGACGGCCGCATAGGCGGCGCGCCCGGCATATTGCAGGCTGAGCGAGACGCGCCGCTCCACGGCGCGGAACGACGGCACGAAGGGCGTCTCGCGCCAGAACTGATCGAGCTTGGCGACGAAGGGATAGCGATACCAGGGGGTCTGATACAGGAATGCCGCGTAATCCTTCAGCAGAGCGAGGTTGAAGACGTCCTCTGCCGTCTTGACGCCGTCCGTGGTCTCCCAGCTGATCGCCCCGATGCTCTTCTCGTAAGCGCCCTGCAACGCCATCTCGGCGGTGAAGCTGAAGCCGATGATGTAGTTCGTCAGCTTCTGCTCCGAGGTGGCGGGACCGGAGCCGGCCGCCTGGCGCGTGGCCCGGCACAGGCTGCGCCAGAAGCCGGAGACGCTCGATAGATAGTGGAAGTCGGACTCCGAGGCCTGCCCGGTCACCGCAGCGAGGTCGGCATAGGCGTGGACGATGTACCATTCAGGAAAGGTCAGGAAGCTGTCACCCTGCGACCTCGCATAGGCGGGATCGGTGATGCCGAAGTCGGAGTTCACCACCGGGGTCGGGACGTCGGCCACGCAGACCGTCTCGACGCTGATCACGGTGGTGGCAATGCCTATCGCCGTGGCTGCCAAGACGACGCCGAGAAGATACAGCGCTTTGCGACGCAGGCTCATGCGACGGCAGCCTGTCTACGCCACGGCGACCAGCCGACCGCGATGCCGATCGCGCCGAGCGCGAGATGCGGCAGGCTGGAGAGGACCTTCACCAGCCACGAGGTGTCGCGGATGCCGTCGATGACGATCGAGAGGTCGAGATAGCCCGAGCCGGTGAAGACGCCCATCACGCCGTCCAGGAAATACAGCGAGCCGAACACGCGCAGGAAGAACACCGCGCTGCGGCGGGTCAGCATCGCCGCCAGCGCCCACAGGCCGGAGACGACATGCAGCGCATCCTTGTAGATGTCGAGCTGGAACAGGCCGAACACGCGGCCCTGCGCATCGATGAAGGCAGGGATGTAGTCGGTCGCGGCCGCGAATAGCAGCGCCACGGCGAGCGCGAGCGCGGCGATGCGATAGCGGTCCAATGCGAAGCCGTCTGCTGCTGATGTATTCATGCGAAATAGGCGTCCCACATCGCGTTGCGGAACAGGAGGTTCGGATCATACTGCCGCTTGGCGGCGACGAAACGCGCGGCCGCCGGATAGGCCTTCTCGACCTGGTCGCGGCGGGCATGCAGACGATAGGGCAGATAGAACGCGCCGCCAATCGCGGTGATGCGGTCGATCAGCGCTTCGGTCGTCCGCAGCATGTCGATCTCGCCTTCGGGCGAGGTCGCCTGCGAGAACGACATGACGGCTGCGATCCGGCGCACCGGCGCGATCGTGAGCGCGGGTGTCTTGTCCTCGGCGACGTAGCGCAGGGTGACGTTGAGGAATTCGGCGCGCGCTTTGGGAATGATCTCGCGGCAGGCGGTGAGGAACTCGCCGAACCGCTCCGGCGCCACGAAATATTCGTGCAGGATGTCGGTGCGGTGCATGTCCTTCTGCGCCAGATTGGCGACCGGCTCGGCCATCAGCGAGTTGCGGGTGTAGCGGCTGTCGGAGATGGCGGGGCCGAGCCGGGTCTCCATGAACCAGCGCAGGCCCTTGGCGACCTCCCATCCGGTCTGGGCGCGATAGATCGTGTTGGCGACGCCGGTGAGCTTGCCGGAGCTCACGGCCGCGGGCAGGGTCGCCGGAGCATCGGGGGCGGGGCGGAAGGTGACGAGCAGGGCGTCGTCGAAGAACGCCTTGCGCGACACTGACATCCGTCCATAGGCCATCTTCACATTGGCGTCGCCATCGATGTTGCGTGTGAACTGCTCGGCGAATTTCTCCGGCGCCATGCGCTCGAAGCGCGGCTCGAGCAGCAGGTTCGGCACCATCTCGACCTCGAGATCGACGATGAGGCCGAACAGGCCATAGCCGCCCATCGCGAGCCCGAACAACTCGGCATTCTCCGTGCGCGAGCACTGCACCAAGGTGCCGTCGGCGAGCAGCATGCGGATCGATTTCACCGTCGAGCCGAACGGGCCGTACGGCACCGGCCAGCCATGGGCATTGACGCAGAACGTGCTGCCGACGCCGAAATCGCTGTTCGACTGCATCACGGCCGGCGAGAAGCCCTTGGGATCGAGCGCGGCGATCACGTCCCACCAGCGGTTGCCGGCCGCGGTCCGATAGGTCTTTGCCGCCGTGTCGAGCTCGATCGCGCCGCCGTCGAGCGTGATTGCCGTGCCGTCGCGCGGCAGGCTCTGGCCGCCCATCGAATGCCGGGCCACGGCCGCGGTCACCGGACGTTTCGCGGCCGCAGCCTCCTTCAGCTCGGCGCGCAGCCGCGCGATCAGATCGTCGGTGGCGGGCTTGCGGATCACCACATGCTTCGCAACCGGCGTCGGGTTGAGCCGGCTGGCGTCGTTGAGGATGGTGCGCAGCTCGGCCCGCGCCCGCGGCATCCGCGCCAGGGGCAGCGCCGCGGCCGTGGCTGCGGCGCCCAGAAACCGTCGTCTCGACATCATGGCGCGGACTCTCCTTCCCCTGACGGAGTCTACGCCGGCATCGTAAACGTTCGAAAAATTTCCGTGCGGTCAGTCTGCGGCCGGTCGTGCCCGGGTGGGTGCGAGACGGAAGTCGCGGCCATCCTTGATCCATTCCGCGCGCTCGTCGCGCAGCAGGGTGCGGCGCACCTTGCCGGAATCGTCGCGCAGCATGGTGTCGACCAGCTCGTAGCTCTCCGGGTGCTTGTAGCGGCTCAGCCGGTCGGCGAGGAACGCGCTCATGCCGTCGACAATAGCCTGTGCGTTCCTGGCCCGGTCGATCTCGACGATCGCATGCACGCGCTGGCCGAGTTCCGGGTCGGGCAGGCCGACCACGACGCAGGAGCGGATGTCGGGATGCGCCATCAGCGCCGCCTCGACCTCGGCCGGATAGATGTTGGCGCCGCCGCGCAGGATCATGTCGGCGAGGCGGTCGCCGAGATAGAGGTAGCCGTCGGCATCGAGCCGGCCGATGTCGCCGAGCGACTCCCAGCCGTCGGCGCGCCGCTTCGGCTCGGCGCCGAGGTAGTGATAGGTGCTGCCGGCGCCATCGGCCGGCAGGAAGTAGATCTCGCCGCTCTCGCCCGGCGGCACGTCGTTGCCTTGGGGATCGAGGATGCGCAGTTTGCAGGACTCGTCGATCTTGCCGACCGAGCCCTTGTGCTCAAGCCATTCGGTGCCGGAGATGACGGTGCGACCCTGGCGCTCGGTGCCGCCATAGAGCTCGTAGACGCGCTCGGGCCCGAGCCACTCGATCCATTTTTCCTTGAGCCATGGCGGCATCGGCGCGGCCATGTGGAACACCATCTTCAGGCTCGACACATCGTAGCTGTTGCGGACCGCCTCCGGCAGCGCCCAGATCCGGTGCATCATCGTCGGAACGAAGTTGACCCACTGGATGCGCTGCGCCTGGATCAGCCGCAGCGTCTCCTCGGCATCGAACTTCACCATCCCGCTCAGGCTGCCGCCGGCGAACAGCGCGTAGTGCGACACGATGAACGGCGCGTTGTGATAGAGCGGTCCGGGATTGAGCAGCGATGCGCCCCTGGGGATTCCGAGCGGCGGCTCGGCGGCGGTGTCGGTTACCGCCGGCTGGTGATCGAGGATCACCTTCGGCCGTCCGGTCGAGCCGCCCGAGGTCATCGCTTTCCAATAGCGCGACACCGGCGCGGTGAGCGGCGCGTCGGAAAAGCCGTCGGGCATGAAATCGGCCGGCAGCGCGTTCGGTGCATTCCAGTCGGCCTCGCCCCCGACGACCAGCGACGGATTGAGGATCTCGAGCACCGCGGCGGCCTCGCCGCGCGGCAGCCGCCACGACAGCGACGTCGGCGTCGCGCCGCATTTCCACACCGCGAAGCTGGTCTCGAACAGCGCATTGCCGTTGGGCAGGCCGATCGCGACGAAGTCGCCGGGCTTCACGCCCTTGGCCGCGAAGGCGCGCGCACGCGCATTGGCGCGGCGCTCGAGCTGCTCCCAGGTCAGCGTATCGGTGCCGTGCCGGACCGCGACGCTATCCCTGGGTTTGCGCTCCGCATACCAGCGCGGCACGTCGGCCATCGGAATCAGCATCCATTCCTCCACATCGTCGGCCGCCTCGCTCGGGCGCCCGTTCTTGGTCTGCGGCTCGGGCCGCCGACGTCAGTGACGAGAGGTGTTGTGCCTCAACCGAACCGGGTCGTCCATACGCGCGCGGCGCCAGGTTTCGGATGGCAGTTCTGCGAAATGGCGCTGATACCCATGAGGCAGGAGTGAAAGGCTGGAAGCCGTGACGCAGGTGGACTGATAATTCCGTCACGCGGATCGTAAGGCGGTCGAGGTCGCGCCACGGGGAACAGGTCAGGCATCGCACCGAACGGCGCGGCGATAAGAACCTTTGCAGCCGATCTTCATTGTCGCTCGCGGGGTCCAACGGACAGGAGCTCCCATGCACGCTCAACAGATGATCGAAACCCACCCGCACGTCCGCGGCCGAGTCGACGATGCACTCGTCCGCTGCATCGAGGAGTGCTACTCCTGCGCACAGATCTGCACCTCCTGCGCCGACGCCTGTCTCGGCGAGGACAGCGTCGCCAGGCTGACGCAATGCATCCGGCTCAATCTCGATTGCGCCGACGTCTGCAACGTCACCGGCCGGCTTGCCACGCGGCGTACGGGCTCCGACCAGGAGATGATCAGTCGCATGCTCGAGGCCTGCGCGGCGGCTTGCCGGCGATGTGCCGAGGAGTGCGAGAAGCACGCCAAGATGCATGCCCATTGCCGGATCTGCGCCGAGTCCTGCCGTCGCTGCATGAACGCCTGCGAGGAGGCGGGACGCAGCACGACGCACTGAGAGGCCGGTTGCGGCGCTGCTCCATCGAAGAATGGAGGCCCATTAAAAAGACAAAGGCCGGGCGCGAGGCCCGGCCAGTCCGACCATGGCGACCGGATTGCTCCAGTCCTGAGAACGCCATCGCAGACAATCGATCGGTCAGCCGCCGTTCAGCTTCGTGGTCAGGGTCGTGAAGATGCCTTCCAGGGTGAGTCCGAGCTTGTTGAGTATGGTGATGATCGCAAGGGCGATGCCGGCCGCAATCAGGCCGTACTCGATCGCGGTTGCGCCCGATTCATCCTCGTAAAATTTGAGAAGCAATTTCCTCATTAATTCCCTCCGCCGTCCAACGACAGGACCGCCGGACGATGTCCGCGAAACTACGGAATGGAACCTAAGGTAGTATGAACGAGGTCGAGCCAAGTTTCGCAGCTGTGCCGTTCATGTCGAAAATTCCAGTTGCAACATGGTCCACTGCACGCGAACGGGATCATGGCGGCACACCGGCTGCGCGCAGCGCCTCCGCATAGGTTGTGGCGAGCGTCCCGGCCGGAAATGGGATCCGTTCGAGGAACTCGGACACCGTGAGATGCGGTTCGAGGCTCAGAAGCTGACGGGCGACGTCGCCGGCGCGCGCCATCTCTCCGTTCCTGACCAGGGCGACGATCAGGACGCGAAGCGCGACGGCGAAACGCCGGTTCTGCGCCAGCGCGATCTCCGCCCATTGAATGGCGGCAGCGCGATCGTCCTCCGCCACCGCGCAGATCGCCAGCGCTCCGGCTGCGAACCATCCCCGCGGATCGCGCGGGTTCAGCCGCCGCGCCCGTTCGATCATCGCGCGTCCCGCAGCCGTGTGTCCGGCCATGATCTCGATCCAACCGCTCAAGGTCAGCGCCATCGCCGAGTTCGGGTTGATCACAAGCGAGCGGCGGAACAGCTCTCGTGCCGGGGCGATGTCCTCGGCCATGTTCCAGATCGCGAAGGCCGCCATCCACAGCACCTGCGCGTCACTGGGCGCATGCTCGCACGCCTGCCACGCCCGCGCCACGGCAGCCGTGCGATAGGTCTCGTCCGGCGCGCTCCAGCCCTGGAAGTGGCGCAGCGCCTGGCAATAGGCCCAAGCCGCCATCGCGGGTGCGCAGGCGGGATCGATCGCCAACGCCTGGTCCAGACAGACGATCGCCGCAGCGAGGCTGTCGGGCGTGAAGGCGTCACGCAGGCTGGCGGCGCGCAGCAGCAGGTCGTAGGCGTCGGGATGCAGCGGCGGCGTCGCCCGCCGCCGCTCGCCTTCCGCCAGTTCGAGCGTCGGTTCGATCGCGGCCACGATGCTTTCGGTGATGCGGTCCTGCAGCGCGAACACGTCGTCCAGCTGACCGTCGAAGCGCTCCGCCCATAGATGCGCGCCGGACGCCGCGTCGATCAGCTGCCCGTTGATGCGCAGGCGGGACCCTGCGCGGCGCACGCTGCCTTCGAGAACGTAGCCGACGCCGAGCTCGCGTCCGACCGCCCGAATATCGACGGCCTTGCCCTTGTATATGAAGGAGGAGTTGCGGGCGATCACGGCGAGGCCGCTGCAGCGGGACAGCGCGGTGATGATGTCCTCGGCCATGCCATCGGCGAAATAGTCCTGCTCCGGATCGCCGCTCATGTTGGTGAACGGCAGCACGGCGATGGCGGGGCCGTCGAACGCGGGCGCGGCCGACACCGCCGGCGTCTGCACCGCTTCGGCCTGCTCACGGACCTCGCCGACGAAGCGGACACCCTTGCGAGGAATGGTGCGGATGAGGCGCTGCGCCTCGCCGCTGTCGCCGATCGCGCTGCGCGCCGCGCTGATGCGGCTCGCCAGCGTCGCCTCGGAGACGATGCGGCCGCCCCACACCTCGGCGAGGATGTCGTCTCGGCTGACAACGCGGTCCCGCGTCTTGATCAGGAACGCGAGCAGGTCGAACACCTGCGGTTCCATCGCGACCAGGCCGCCGCCGCGGCGCAGCTCGCGGCGGTCGGGATCGAGCACGAAATCGTCGAAGCAATATACCACATGCACCGTCCTGGCCGCCGGCTTCACCTTCGCGTCACGCGATCAGCAAAATCAAGCCGGCCTCAAGGAAAAATCAATGCCTCCTCCAAGCGCCGCGCGGGCGCAAGGCGCACAACAACGGCACATCGGAACCAGGAGCCTCCGCCATGCCGACCGTTCTTCGCCCCAGCCGCCGCTGCTTCCTCACCCTTGCCGGAACCGCCGTTGCGGCCCTTCAACTCGGCTCCAGCGCTGGGCAGGCGCAGGGCTTCAAGTCGGCGTCGAAGCTGCCGGAGATCCGCCCGGGGGCGGGGACGTCGCTCGGACCGATCAAGCAGGTCACGGCCGGCGAGGTCAGCATCGGCTATGTCGATACAGGTCCAGCCGATGGGCCCGTAATCATCCTGCTGCACGGCTGGCCGTACGACATCCACAGCTTCGCCGACGTCGCGCCGGCGCTGGCCGCGTTCGGCCATCGCGTCATCATTCCGCATCTGCGCGGCTACGGCACGACGCGGCTGCTGTCGCCGTCCGCGTTGCGCAGCGGCCAGCCGGTCGCCGTCGCCGCCGACATCGTCGCGCTGATGGACGCGCTTGCGATCAGGATCGCAACCCTCGCCGGCTACGACTGGGGCGCGCGCACCGCCAACATCATCGCGGCGCTGTGGCCGGAGCGGTGCAAGGCGATGGTCTCGGTCAGCGGCTATCTGATCGGCAGCCAGCAGGCCGGCCGCATGCCGCTGCCGCCGGCCGCCGAGCTGCAATGGTGGTATCAGTTCTACTTCGCGACCGAGCGCGGCCGCGAGGGCTACGACAAGAACCGGCGCGACTTCGCCAGGCTGATCTGGCAGACGGCCTCGCCGAAATGGACGTTCGACGACGCCACGTTCGCGCGCAGCGCCGCCGCCTTCGATAATCCCGATCACGTCGACATCGTCGTGCACAATTATCGCTGGCGGCTCGGCCTCGCGCAGGGCGAGGCGAAATACGATGCGCTGGAGGCGAAGCTCGCGCCCTTTCCTGACATCAGCGTCCCCACCATCACGATGGAGGGCGATGCCAACGGCGCGCCGCATCCGGCGCCAGAAGCCTATGCCAGGAAGTTCACCGGCCGCTACGAACACCGGCTGATCACTGGCGGCATCGGCCACAACCTGCCGCAGGAGGCGCCGCAGGCGTTTGCGCAGGCGGTGCTTGACGTGACGGCGAGCGCGTAGCGACGACGATCTCAGGCGGGAGCGCGTTGCTTTTCTTGGCGTTGCAGCCACGTCTCGCGCCGCACGATCCATTGCTCGGAGCGGGTCTCGCCATTGTGGTGCGCGACCTCGATGAAGCCGACGAACTCGGCGCCCGTCTTCTGCTTGACCCGCCGTGACGCGATGTTGCTCGCGACGTTGCAGACGGTGAACTGATCGAGGCCGAGCGGACCGAAGGCGAAGTCGTTCACGGCGGCGACCGCCTCGCTCATCAGCCCGCGATTCCAATAGGGCTCAGCGAGCCAGAAGCCGCGATGGCCCTTCGTCGATTCCATGCGCGGCCGGAAGTGAATGTTGCCGATGGCCTCGCCGTCACCGTCGCGCAGCGCCAGCACCCATTGATACAGCTCCTCGCCGGCCGCGATCCTGTCGAGCTGCAGCCTCACGAAGGTCTCGGCGCCGTCGGGAGGATAGGGCCACGGAACGACGGCTGCGAGGTTGCGGATGACGTTCCAGTTGTCGAACCCACGCTGGATCGCCGGCGCATCGGCGAGCGACAGCGGCCGCAGGATCAGACGGGCGGTCTGCAACGTGGGCGAGAGCATGACGCCATGTTGTCGTTTACCAAGCTCGTCCGCAAGCCGGGGTTGCTCCGCCGCCCGACTCGCATGTCATTGATAATTCGCATCGGGCGTCGCCATTAAGGTTGCCAGGAACTTTCACGCCCGTGCTGGAGCCCGATACTTCCACAACGTTGCATTGCAGTGCATGAATTCGGGCACACGCAACCTGCGCGACTGCAGCGTGCGTACAACCGTCGCAGGAAACTGTGCCGGCTCGGGCTCAGGGTTGCGCCCGAACGTCAACCATTCGTCTGCCGCGAGATCATCACGCAGATCTTGGGCGGGCGCGATTCGGGGTGTCGTGGACATGAAGCGCAAAGCGGCGGATCGTCAGTTACGTCGTCTGCAGGCGGAGCAGAGCTTCGATCCACGCACATGGCGCGATCGGCAGCTCGGCCGTGCCGTTCCGTTCTACGGCTCGGAGCTGTTCCAGCTCGGCTGCCCGCCGCTGGCGTCGTTCATCGCCGCGTTCCTCGGCTGTCTGATGACCCTGCATCTGAGTGCAACCGGGCTGTCGCCGCTGATTGCCTCGGCGGCGGCGGCTTTGCTGCTGTGCGCCTCGCTGATCCTGACACGGACCGCGGATCTGGTGCCGAGCACGTTCTTCTCGTCGGCCTATGGCGGCAGCTTCGTCGGCATGACTCCGGTGGCGCTGTTGAACGCAAGCGTCATTCGCGCCGGCCTGCCGCTCGACGCCGCCTTCGTTCTGCTCTCGCTGTTCTGTGGACTGGTGTTCTGTCTGGGCTGTGCGCTCGACATGTGGCTGCGTGGCGGGCTCGCGCGCGGCTATGGCGGACGACTGGGCGCGCTGGCGGCGGTCGCTTCGTTCCTGTTCGTCGGTCTCGCGCCGCTGCTCGGCACCGAGGGCGAGCTGTTTCCGATCGCGCGCCGCGGCGTGCTGGAGCAGGGGCTCGGCAGCACCGCGCTCACCTTCGCGTTGTGCGCGGTCGGCATGCTGGCGACGATGGCCGCCTTGCGCTGGGCGCCCGTGGCAGGGTCGCGCCGCGCGGTACGCATCTTCGTTGCGGCGTCGGTGGCCTTTGCCGGCCTCGTGGCGCTGCAGCTTCTGCCCAGCGGGGCCCCTGATCTCGACGCCTATTCTGCCGGTTGCTTCGTCGGCATGTCGTCGTCGCGGCGGCTGCGCAGCCTGCCGCAGGCGATGGCTGCGGCGGTGCTGCTGACGGGCCTGTTGATCCTCACCGGTCCCATCCTGCCGAGCGTCGGCGGCAGCCTCGGATACATCGCCTTCGTCTCGGTCATCTTCGTGGATGCTGCGGTTCGTCTGTTCGTCGAGGCAGGGGAATCGCCGTGGCAGACCGTCCTCGCCTGGACGCGGGGACTCGTCGCCACACTCGCCATTTTCGCGGTGCTGCTCGCCAGCGAGCTGATGTTTCAGCCGCCGGTGGCGGAGCCCAACGGTCCGTTCGTGAACGCGGACAAAGCCGCCGCGCCGGTGCGGACCACGATGCCCTTACACGACGAGGATCGGCGCGATGGCGCGGCGTTCGGCGAGCCGGCCTCGGCCGCTGACACAGCGCCGGATCTGCCGCTTCAGATCCTGAATCCGGAGGGCGCCAATCCGCTCGCCCTGCGGCCCTCGAGTGAGCCGGCCCAGGAGTCCGCGTCGCCCGCGTCTGCAGAGCCGTCCCGGCGGATCGGTCGCGATGGTCGGCCGGCGGGCGTCCTGGCTGCGCGGCTGAAGCGCCAACAGACACGGGTGGTGCCGCACGCGACGACCCGACAGCACATCATGGCCCGCCATGAGGTGCAGCAGCCCGTGCCGGAGTGGCGACCTGATCCGTCGACGTTGGCGGGCCCCTGACGGGCCGCGAGCATTTTTGCGGCCATAACCCGACTCGGCCATACCTCCGCACGCGTTTTGCCATGTTTTCACTGCATCGTGCACACAGCGGTGCTTAGCGGATGATGCAGGCCCGTCCGGCTCTTGTCTTCTGCTCGTACGTCAGGACGCAAACGACGTGGGATCTTTCGCCCGCATCGCGGCTGTCGTTCGGCGTCAGGAGGAGGTGAGGGCCGAGCCGATCCACATTTGGGGGCGGTTCGCAGATGCAGCAGGCCTTTGATGGTGCGCCGTACCGGACGGGCCTGCCGGTCCTGTTCCAGCCGCGTCCTCAGCGGCGGCGTTCTGATCTCCCTGTTGCGCTTGTCGTGGCCTTCGCCGGCGCCTTTCTCGGTTGTCTTGCCACGCTGCATCTGAACGCGCTGGGCCTGTCGCCCGCGCTCGCCTCGGCGGCGGTGACGGTCGTGCTGTGCGCAGGCCTGGTCGTCGCGTCTCCGGACAACCTCGCCGCGACCACGTTTTCGTCCTCGGTCTATGGCGGCAGCTTCAGCGGCATGACTCCGATCGGACAGCTCAGCGAAAGCGTCGCTCGTACCGGATTGCCACAGGAGGCATCGCTCTATCTGCTGTCGATATCCTGCGGCCTGCTGTTCTGCATCTTCACTGCGATCGAAACCCGGCGGCGCGTCGTGCTGTTGCAGGGCTATGGTGGTCGGCTCGGCGTGTTGGCTGCGATCGGATCGCTGCTGTTCGTCACGCTCGGGCCGTGGCTCGCCGGACAAGGCGGATCGCTCCGTCTCGGGCATCTGAATCAATTCGACCAGGAGCTCGGTGGCTCGCTCGCGATCCTTGCGGCCTGTCTCGCCGGGACGTTCCTGACCATGGTCATGCAACGGCTTCCGCACGTCGCAGAGTCGGGGCGGGCAGCCCGCACCTTCGTCTCGGCCACGCTGGCGTTTGCCGGAATGGCGGTCATGCGAGGGCTCTGGTCCGACGAACGCTGTCTCGTCGATGCCTATTATGCCGGATGTTTTCTCGGGATGTCTTCGCCGCAGCGGCTGTCAGGCCGGTTGCAGCCGATCGTGGCCGCGCTGACGCTCACCGTGGTTCTGGTCCAGGCTTCGACGGTTCTGCCCCTGGTCGGCGGCAGCCTCGGCCTTGCGGCGTTCATTGCGGTGGCCGGCGTCGACCTGGCTTGGCGGACGGGTGGCGCGATGTCCGTTCCCCCATCCACGAAGCTCGCGCTTGGCCGAAGCCTGGCCGTCGCCGTGACGGCGGCGGGGTTTCTGCTGCCGAGCCATGTTTTTCACGGGCTGGCCGACGAGACGGCCGGCGTGGTCCTGCACGAGCCGGATCCGGCCGACACTCCTTCTGCTGCGGTCCAACCTGAAAGGCAGATCGTGGACGCCGTTCCGAACGCAGGCTCGCCGGCGCCGGTCGGGCCTGCCGTGGACCTCGATCCGGCCCCCGCCGCCGTCACCAAGGCCGAGGTCATTGCGATTGACGCCGCGCCCCTCGCAGTCGCTGCTCCCGCGGTCGGCGAGGCCCCGGCACCGCCGGTGCGCGCAGAACAGACTCGGACCCGGCGGACGAGTCGCACCGTGCCAGGCTATTCGCTGCCGCCTCGGGCGGATTCGGGACCCTGGGGCATCATCCGCAGCGGCGATCCCGGGCGGACCGGCGCGGCTGATGCCCGTCCGGTTCGCGCGAAACCCGCCGCTGTCCGTGCCGTCGTCCCGACATCGGCGGCGCCGCGCGCCCAGCTTCAGAACGCACCGAAGAAGCCGGCGCGGGCGGCCGCGACGGTCTCCCCCGAATGAGCCATTCCTGAAATTGGCGTCAGCCGAACTTGCGCCGCGCGTCGAGCGCGAGCCCGATGCCGACGCTGCCGAGCAGGTCGGTCTCGGCGATGCGCGCCGCCGGAAACAGCGCCAGGATGGCCTGACGCAGCGCCGGCACCATGCTCGAGCCGCCGGTGAGGAAGATGGTGTTGATGGCAGCAGCCTCGACGCCGGCATCGTCGAGCAGCTTCGTCACCGTGCCGACGACGCGCTCGACGGAATCGGCGATGGCGCGGTCGAAATCCTTGCGCGTGAACTTGATGCGCGCCCAGTCGTCCTTCTCCGACAGCACCGAGGTCAGCGACTTCGCCGCGGTCAGCGCGATCTTGGCCTGCTCGACGCCGATCGCGAGCGTATGGCCGCGATGCTCCTCCACCACCTTGATGAAGCGGTCGACCAGATCGCGCCGCTCGGCCTCGTAGCGGATCTGGCGCAGCTCGCCGATCACGCCTCTCTTGTAGAGCTGGTTGATGCGGTGCCAGGTGGCGAGCTCATGGTAGTACAGCGTCGGCAAATTGCGCTTGCCGTCGGCGGTCAGGCTGCCATAGCCGAGATGCGGCATCACGCTCTTCAGGCTCAGCAGCCGGTCGAAATCGGTGCCGCCGATATGGATGCCGCCGTTGGCGAGGATGTCGTCCTCGCGATGCGCCTTGCTGCGCCGCTCAGGCGAGACGCGCACGATCGAGAAATCCGAGGTGCCGCCGCCGATGTCGACGATCAGCACCAGCTCTTCGTGCGCGACCTGCTGCTCGTAGTCGAGCGCGGCGGCGATCGGCTCATATTGGAACGCGATGTGTTTGAAACCCTGGTCGCGCGCGATTCCCTCCAGCGAGCTCTGCGCTTCCGCGTCGGCCGCATCATCCTTGTCGACGAAGCGGACGGGACGGCCGAGCACGACCTGGTTGATCTCCCTGCCGAGCCTCTTCTCGATCTGCGTCTTCAGATGCGCGAAGAAGAAGCCGAGGATGCCGGCAAACGGCACCGCCTTCTGCCGGATATAGGTCTTCTCGTGAATCAGCGCGGTGCCGAGGATGCTCTTCAGCGCGCGCATGAAGCGGCCGTCGTGGCCGGTCAGATAGCGCTCGATCGCGTTGCGCCCGAACTGGATGCCGTGATCCTCGAAATCGAAGAACATCGCGCTCGGCAAGGTCCGCTGCTCGCCCTCCAGGGGGATGAGCTGGGCTGAGGCATGATCGCTGAGGCCGACGGTGGTGTTCGAAGTGCCGAAGTCGATGCCACAATGGGCCGCTGCCGCCATGCTCGTCTCGTTTCAGTCCGGGGGGCGGTCCGCTTAGCCGTTTCGCACCGCAATGTCATGTGCGAATGTGAGCGGCCTAGAAATCATACGGTGGACTGGTCATCATTGACTGCTGGCGGCGACATCGTCCCGTGACCGCGCTATTGCTGATTTGCGGGAGCTCAATTTCTCTCAGTTCGCGATGGCTCGACAGGCCGGCAGGCCTATCGCCAAGACCAATGCCGGGTCAAGAACCGGATTTGGTCCAAAGCGAAAATACTTCTGGCGTCGAATCGTCCTAAGATTGGTTGTAATCCCAATTTTGACTTGGAGTTTTAGATGACAAATTCCATTTATTCGAAGATTCAAGAGACGTTCGGCAGCCAACCCAGAGACGGCTCGAAGCAAGGCGCTCTTTGGCATCGTAGGAGAGAAATTGAAGGACGGTTGTCCCAGCTCATATCGGCTAGATCTCAGAACGTGTGCGTCGATGGTCCCACGGGAAGCGGAAAGTCCTCGGTGGCTCTCACGATGCTGAGCACGATTGGGCAACCGTTCGTTTGGATCCCAGTCTACAATAAAATGTCATGGGCAGACTTCTGTGAAGAGATAGTAATCAAATATCGAGGAAGCCAAAGTGGCGGACGAAGTCGAAAATCTGTATCGCTTGAGATAGATTCGGCGAAGCCCCTTGCGGGCGGCGAACTGATAAATCCATTGAAGCTTCTTGATAGGCTCACTTTTGCCGCGAAGGACGCCGGAGCCAAAGTCTCGGAAGCACGTAAAGCAGCGAGAGACTGGAAAATCGCAGATGTGGAGGGGTTTATTGACGCTAGCGGGCATTGTCTGCTGATCGACGATTTTGAAAAGGCGCCCGATCCACTTGTTCAAGCGATCGCAGACCTTTGCAAGCGGCTGACTACGCGGCCAGTCCCGAAGTGCATCATAATTGGGACGGGTGATACCTTTGCTCGTCTTTACCAGGCTGATGAGGGGCTCGACGGCAGGCTCGCAGAGTTGCCAGTCGCTTCATTCGGAAACGATCGCGAGGTTTGGAATTATCTAAATGACGGATTCGATCGTTTGGATTTTGACAATCCGAGGTCGCTGCTTAGGAGTAAGCTTATAACTAAGGGTGAGGCTGATAGCTTGGAGATAGCGTTCTATGAGGCAGCCGATGGTATGCCAAAGTACATCAATGAGTTGGGTGTTCGAATATGTGAGAAGGTTCTTGATGAAAGCAGTCCGGGAAGGAGAGTTAGGGTGTCGCCGGCAGTGGCCGCCAGCCAAGCCGAGTTAATGTTGCAAGAAAATTTGAGTAGGTGCAACAAGCGAATTCGTGACGTTGAAGTCGAACTTCGAAAGAGTCTTGAGCTTCGTTTTGTTTTGAGGGCGATCTTTAAGATAGGTGCCAATGGAGTTCATGGTGTAGATAGGTTGGTTAGGTTTGTAATTGCATCTGAAGATGAGCATTTTTCGTACGACCAGTTCGTTGCGGGATTTGAGCGTCTTCGAAAGCTGGGCCTATACGTGCAAACTGGTAAATCCGGTGAGGTAATCTTTGCCAAGGACCCAATGTTCTCTCATGTGTTGGGTTTGATATGCAGCGATCCAAACCGCTTCGAAAAAGATCCCAATGTGTTTGGGTTGGTTGGTCAACGAAGCTTCCCCTTGCTCTAATCGACCTCGCCGCAACGCTACTCAGCCCGCCCTTAGAGGAGAAAGAGTAACTGCGCATCGTTCTTGTCCGACTCAATTAGTGTCGGGCGTCGCTGCTCGGCAGCTTCTGTCTTGTCGCACGGGAGCCACGGGCCTCGGATTATTGGAGATATCCAATATCCGATCGAATCGTTGGCGAAGCGGACCCTGTGGCTCGGACCACGGTCTCGCCCCAAGATCCGGGTTCGATATGATCCGCGCAGGGATCAGTCGCGTTTCAAGTCGTAGAAGCAGGACAATGGAACTCGAATACCCTGTCCGCGCGAGATGTGATCCAGAAGCGATTTGTTGATTAGATAGGACTTGCCGTCGACTGCGAGAGCGTTGGCGTTGTCGTGAACGATAAAGTCGTGGTTGCCTGCCATCCCAAGGATGAGCACAAGATGTGAATCGCGAAGGTTGGGCGACACCCGTGCAAGATCGACGCTCAGGATTAATACGTGCGTCTCGGTATCTTGTCGGACTTCGCGCGAACTATACTCTGAGAAGAGTCGCGATCTTAGGCCGTAACGCGTCAGCAGTGATACGAGTGGTCGGTGGTAAGCCCCTCGAATTTCTCCGTTCGAACCTTCCTGAAACACGCCCAACGCACAGGCGTCCTCTGTGAGCTTCCAAGGGGACGGAGCGCGCCCATTCGCCCCGAGTATGAGCGAACGTACGCAAGCGATTCCGCATACATGCGGTGCCCACTTTACAAAGTCAGCACTACTGCCCGCAAACTCGCGCCAAGGCTCAGGCCCGAGCGGGCGTTTGGGAACGAAGGGGATACCCCGTTTAGGGTCGAACTGAGGCATACAATGTGAAGCGCACTGCCTCCATTATAGCATGTTCTGCTTCATGCCCGATGCCCAGACGTATCCTGCCAGGTTCAATCAGCTCAGACCCAGGTGACGTAACAGCCTCCTTGGCATTACGTGAACTAAAATGTTCGAACGTAGTGTACAATGCTCCGAACGTGCACCCGAATGCCAAGGGAAAGGTTTCGTCAAGGCTGTGCGCCGCAATGATTTGCTCTGCGCGAGCAGCGAATTCCGCAGGAATTCTGAACGATAGCTGACCTCCAGCAAATGCGTTGACCTTCCGCAAATCAGGAAGCCGAACATCGTCTACAATGTGAACACTTCGCAGCATGTCGGCGATCGCTTCAGCCTTCTTGCTGATGGCTGCCACACGATCAGGTAATGTCCTCAAATGCGTGAGCAACGTGCCGGCGGCTTCCGGCGAGAGCGCCATACCCAGGCGGGTACAGAGAATTCTCGTGGGCTCCACGCCACTCGGCGGGCCCATCACTGCGCCTCCGATCGTCTCGCCGGCCGAAGGGTATTTGGAAAGAGAGAGGACTATGACGTCGGCGAGACCCAGTTCGGTCAGCCGTTGCAACGGCTGTACGGAAGTATCTACGACCAGACGGGCATTCGTGGATCGTGCCAAAGCTGACAGCGCTTTCAAGTTCGGGCATTGCAGGGTCCAATTCGTCGGGTGATCGCAAAAGATCACGTCGACCTGGTGGGCCAATCCCGTCAGATCGCCGGAAAGGTCGGCCTCGTGTATCGTCCAATTAAAATCGAAGGCTAGCCTTTTGAGATGCGTTCTGGTTTCGTAGTAGGCGGACCTATCGATCAGTACACTGCCACCGGGCGGCGTATGCGCCCATATCGCAAGCAAGGCAGCGGTCAGGCCAGAAGGCAGAAGCAAGCAATCGCGGGAGCCGACCAAGTTGGTCAGAATTTCGCTGACTTGTGCCCCGTTCGGATGGCGGGTACGGGCATAATAATGACCGGGAATCTCGCCGCGAAGCGAGCGGTTGCGGTCAAGCGCCGAGGGAAACACCTGTGCTACGCCACGCGCAACAATCCCCTGGCGCGCTGGAAGGCGAGGAAATCCAAGCGAAATTGCGCTAGCCTCCGGAGGTGTGAGGACCTCGTTAAACTTTGCCTCTTCTCCAATTTCTTCGGCCCACCAGCGAGTGCCGTATTCGAAGTGCCACCACTCTTCCTGAATGCCGACAAATCCCGCGCGGAGCATCGCATCCCGCAGAATTTGGCGGTATGATCGCGTGTGCTCTTCGGCCTCATTTTGCGGCTCGTGGTGCTCGAAGTAGTCGGCGCGGCCAAACTCGCTAAAATCATCGAACTCGCCTAGACTCTGGTCCGTATCGTCGATCCATATGGTCACATCGACCGCTCCACCAGTCGTGTGCGGAGGAGCCTTGTCGGCCGAGGGAATGCGGACGAACTGCGCAGTAATCGCATCGATTTCAGCCGGTGATTTCTCCGGATAGAGCTGTGCAAAACGCGCTCTTTCCCGCGAGAAGAGGTGGCGTTGCGTTTCCATGGATCGCAGCGCGTCCCATACCAGCAGCTGTCCTCGGCCATCCGTCTTTGAGCGGATTTCGTGATCAACCCCCCGGAGCCGCTCCAATACCTCGGCTTGCAGCCAGGGATGCAGCATGGTGCCTGGAAAATCCCAAGCAACGTAACGAAGCTTGCATTTGATCCCGGTGACCTCAACGAGCATGGCAACCCCTCCTGGGTTGCACACTAAGGTTTCTGCCTTCGATTACTAGCGCTACACTTGCTACACTTCACGCGCACGCAGGAAATTTTCATATGATTATTCAATTGCTTAGTCATCGCGCCGTGGTAAATGGCGAGCAGAGAACACCGGCAATAGCGGTGAAGTTTCTGCTACTTCTCGTATATGCGGCCCGCTCCAACTGGACACCCGTCGTGAGCGGTCGCGCCGCCTCGGTTCTCGGGATCGCCCCTGGAAGCAGCTTCCGGACCGCGGTTTCGAGAGCGCTGAAAACCATCGAAAACAAGTGGGGTCTTTTGGGAGCAATCGACTATGCCAACCGAACAGCGGGCCCGTGGACCCTTAAGAAAGATCGGCTGGAGAGAATAATAATTCAGTCCGAAAACCGAGAAGCCACACTAGAGGACATAGCCGACTTCATCGGGCTTGACCCGCCACCCCCAGTGCCTCCGCCTGTAGACGCGCAGGAATTCGCTGTCGACACCACTACGCGCCTATATCCTCCCGAGCTTGCTGTCATTGTCGAAAGCGACGCCAAGTTCTCCGTGGGCGCCCTGGACGAAACAGAACGATTGCTGCAATCAGCTCTGACCGCAGCCAAGACCAACTCTGATACTCTAATGATAGCCGTATGCCTGCAAAGACTGGTGCAGGTGTATCGCGCAAACGAAAATCACGCGAACCTGCTGCTCACCTATCGGAGGCTCAAGTCTATTTCAAAATCTCTATCGACCCCTCATTATCGGGAATTCTTTTCAGCGTCGGGGGCAGTTGCATACGCTTGGTATCTCTATTCCTTCAAACGAAGATACGCCAGAGCACAGGATGTTCTGAACAACATGACGCCGAACGGCCTCGCCGTCTCGGCTGTGCGCATCAGCTGGCTCAATATTCAAGCGCTAATTCAACGCCGCCTGGTACTGGCGCTTGTTGAAGAGGGCGCAGATCCGGGAGCGGTGGATCATCGTGCACAAAACACATTATCCTTGCTCAAGATTGCTCTCTACGAAAGTCTGATGCTGAATTCCTCGTATCAGCTTCATCAAGTTACAGCTAATTTTGCGAACGTCCTTTCCGCATTTCTCACCCACACACGCTCACTTGATGACGTGCAACCAAAACGTCTCACGCGAGACATGTTTGGATTACTTTCGTGTTCCAACCTGCTCTGTGAATTTTTTCATTTTGGACGGGACGACGTATACAATGCGATCTTCACGCTTGGCATTTGCCGCCGACATCAGATGACTTTTGGAGACTTTCTGGAAGTATCCGGCGAGATTGCTCCTAAATGGACCAGCGAGCTTACGGCTCAACATGGAGGATTGGCAAATTACGGAGCCTTCGAATTTGATAGAGCGGCAACAATGCATCGAGGCTTTGGACTCGAACAGCGCTTTCAGCTCTCGTTCGAAATAGTCTGGCGCTCGATTTTCGATGCAGACCTCGAAGTATTTCAGAAGTACTGTGATCCGTTCGCTCACGCATGCTGGAGCCTCCAGGAGCGCGACGAGAAGGAGCGTCACCATGTGCGCAACAAAGTAAATGAGCTTCGAAAGCTCCTATCCCAGCGATTGTCACGAAGCGAAAAATGGTCGGACGCCGCTAGCGGCTTACGCGACTTACCGCTGTAGCGGAGACAACGACTGCTCTTATCACGCGACTTGATCGCAACGGATAGATTGCCCCACAAGACCAACATCCTCAAAACTGTTGGCCCGGCGACCGACGGAAAATCAACGCTACTTGATTGAGGGCCGGTAGACACGATGCGATTGCCGAAGATGCCGAGCAGCGCGGTTAAACTGTCATCACTTCATGTATTTTCACAAAAAAGGCGGCCTTCTGCCAAAAGGGTTTCGCGCTTACTCTTCGCTGATATTCCTGTTGGGCCGGGGAGTCGTCGGTGGGGAAAGGAGGTCGTCGGCCAACGCGGCTTTGTTCGCTGCACGAAAGCGACGGTAGGCATCATCCGACATTCGAGCGGTGCGATCCACCTCGGTGGCTCCGTGCTCATTAGCAATTTGGATTTGGTAGCTCACAAACGTCTTTAGGCTCGGTCTTCCCTGCGCCCTCTCGTTTCGAGAGGAGATCGATCAGCACGGCTCGGGCCCATCGTGCCGCGAGAGTGCGAAGTCATGTCTCGACGCGGCGCATCTCAAGTTGGCCGATGGCCGTGAAGGCGAACGCGCCTCGCGAAGAAGGCCCGGCGGCCGAATGCCGCAGCAGCCGGCCGCGGGCGCGCGCTCCGGATTGACCGAGATCAACAGGGCTCGCGCCTGCTCCCTTAAGCCCCTACAACTCCGTTGTTCGTCGTGATCAGGAATGGAATTCGTGGTGCCGCAAGATCCAATCGTGCCTGCGTCCGGCTTGCGGCGGCGGCTCGGGCTGCCACTGCTCGTCCTCTATGGCACGGGCGTGACCGTCGGAGCCGGCATCTACGTCCTGATCGGCGCGGTCGCCGGTCATGCGGGCGTCCATTCCTCCTGGGCCTTTGCGCTGGCCGCGTTCGTGATGGCTTTCACCGCCGCCTCCTATGCCGAACTCGCGACCCGCTATCCCGTGAGCGCCGGCGAGGCCGCCTATGTCCGCGCGGCCTTCAAGTCGCGGCTGTTGTCGACGGCGGTCGGCACGCTGCGGCTCGCCACCGGCATCATTGCGGCGGCGGCGGTGACGCTCGGCGGTGCCGGCTACATCCGGCAGCTGATCGACCTGCCGACGCCGTTGATCGCGATGGCGATCGTGGTCGCGCTCGGCATGGTCGCGTCCTGGGGCATTCTCGAATCGGTGATGCTCGCAGGACTGCTGACCCTGATCGAGACCGGCGGGCTGCTGTGGATCATCGTCTCGGCCGTCCACTCCGGCGTCGCGTTCGGCCCGGCCTTGCTGATCCCGCCGCCGCTCGAGCTCGGCGTTCTCTCCGGCATTACCTTCGCCGGCCTGCTGGCGTTCTTCGCCTTCGTCGGCTTCGAGGACCTCGCCAACGTCGTGGAGGAGGCCAAGCGCCCGCAGCGCAACATTCCGTGGGCGATGGCGCTCACGCTGCTGATCACCTCCGCGCTCTATGTGCTGATTGCCGCGATCGCGGTGACCGCGGTGCCGCCGGCCGTGCTGTCGGCCTCTCCGGCGCCGCTCAGCCTGGTGTTCAATGCCGTCGCCGGCATCAGTCCGGCCACCTTCAATGCGATCGCGATCGTGTCCACGCTCAACACCATTCTCGCCCAGATGACGATGACGGCCCGCGTCGTCTACGGCATGGCGGGGCAGGGCGACCTGCCGCGCATCGCCGGCCGGGTCGATCCCCGCACCGGAACGCCGCTGATCGCAACCGGCCTCGTCATGCTGGCGGTCGCGATCCTGGCGCTGGCCTTCCCGCTGGAGCGGCTGGCGGAAGGCACCTCGCTCGCGACGCTGACGATCTTTGCCATCGTCAATCTGTGCCTGCTCCGGATTCGCATCCGGCGCATCGGGTCGGATGCTCCCCATGTCAGGGTGCCGCTATGGATTCCCGCACTCGGTCTCATCACATGTCTGCTGATGATCGTCAGCGCATTCGTCGCGCCGTGAACAGGTGTGATTCAGGACGATGGCGATGCCGGATGTCATGAGCCTCAGCCCCGAGATCATCGCGATCGTCGTCGCACTCGGCATCGGATTGCTGATCGGTCTCGAGCGCGAGCGGCGCAAGGGCGAGGGACCCGGTCGCTCGTCCGCGGGGTTGCGGACCTTTGCCGTGGCGTCGCTGGCCGGCGCGATCGGCATGCTGATCGGCGGCAAGCTGCTGCTGGCCGTCGTCACCGCCGGAATCATGGTCCTGACGGCGATCGCCTATTGGCGTTCGCGCAGCGACGATCCGGGACTGACCTCGGAGGCGGCGCTGATCCTGACCGTCCTGCTCGGCGGCCTCGCCACCGAGCGTCCGGCCCTGGCGGCCGGCGTCGCCGTCGTGCTGGCGGTGTTGCTCGCGGCGCGGCCGATGCTGCACGATTTCGTCCGTTCGGTGCTCAGCGAGAGCGAGCTCAAGGACGGCCTGATCTTTGCCGCGGCGACGCTGGTCGTGCTGCCCCTGCTTCCGGATCAGCCGATCGGTCCGTTCGGGGCGGTCAACCTGCGCGGCATCTGGACGCTCGTGGTGCTGATGATGGCCATCGGCGCCGCCGGGCATATCTCGATGCGTCTGCTCGGCGCCCGCGGCGGGCTCGCGGTGTCCGGCTTCGCCTCGGGCTTCGTCTCCAGCACCGCCACGATCGGCGCGATGGGCGCGCGGGCGCGCAAGGCGCCGGAGCTTGGCGGTGCCGCCGCCGCGGGCGCGGCATTGTCGACGGTGGCGACCATCGCCCAGCTCGCCGCGGTGCTGGCCGTCACCAGCCTGCCGGCATTGCACGCGCTGCTGATTCCGCTGCTCTGTGCCGGCGCGGCGGCGGCGATCTACGGTGGGATCTTCACGATCGTCGGGCTGCGGCAGAGCGGCGCCGCCGACCTGCCGACGGGGCGCGCCTTCAGCCTGCCGGGCGCGCTGCTGCTGGCGCTGATGATCTCGGCGGTGCTGGTGCTCTCGGCCGCGTTGCGCGAGGCGTTCGGCGAAGCCGGCCTGGTGGCGAGCGCCGCCGTCGCCGGCCTGGTCGATACCCATGCGCCGGCGGTGGCCGCGGCCACGCTCGCCGCGTCGGGCAAGATCGGCGCCGCCGATGCCGTGGCGCCGGTGCTGGCGGCGCTGTCGGCGAACACGATCAGCAAGATCGTGGTGGCGTGGACCAGCGGCGGATCGTCCTTCGCCCTTCGCCTCGTTCCCGGACTCATCCTCGTGATTGCCGCCGCGTGGGCCGGCGCCTTCGGTCCGGGCCTCGCGCAGATGCTGGTCCTTCCGTGACCGCGCCGCGCCTACGCGCTGCGCGGCAAGGGCTCGCCTGCGGCAGCAGCACCGCTGCGATGCTGGACGAGCCACGCGATCGCGTCGTCCTCCTTCATCGGCTTGCCATACAGCCAGCCCTGTCCGTAGGAGCAGCCGAGCATGCGAAGGCACTCGGCATCCTGTTCGCTCTCGACGCCCTCGGCGATCATGCGGTGGCCGAGCGGCAGCGCCACCGCGGTGATCGCGGCGACGAGCTGCTGGTCCCGGCGGTTGCCGGCGATGCCGTGGATGAAGGAGCGGTCGATCTTGATGGTGTCGATCTCGACCGCCATCAGGTTGGCGATCGAGGAATGGCCGACGCCGAAATCGTCGATCGCAAGACCGAAGCCATATTGGTCGATCAGCTTCAATTCGTCGGCGCAGCGCCTGGGATCGAACATCGCCTCTTCGGTCACCTCGATCTCGATCCGGTGCGGATCGACGCCGTAGCGCTCGGAGACGGTCTTCAGGGTCTGCGCCGGCGAGTGCAGCGGGAATTCGCGCGGCGAGACGTTGATCGACACCCGGATGCCGTGCGCCTTCTTGCGGTCGAGCGCGCGCAGGAACGCGCAGACGCGCTCGCCCACGAACTCCGTGAGCTGGCCGGACAGGCGCAACCGGATCGCCGCGGACACGATGTCGGGCGGCGGAATCAATCCGGCGCTCGGGTGCTTCCAGCGCAGCAGCGCCTCGAAGCCGATGACCTCCTGGGTCGCCATCGCCACCTGAGGCTGGAATTCGACGTGGAGCTCGCGGCGGGCCAGCGCCGCCGGCAGCTCGGCGTCGAGCCGGCGCTGCAGTGTCAGCTCGGACTGCATCTTGGCGTCGAACACGCGCATGCAGGCGCGGCCGTCGTCCTTGGCGCGGTAGAGCGCGACGTCGGCGCGGGCGGAGAGCTCTTCCAGATCGATCGGGCCTTCCGCTTGCGTCGCGATGCCGATCGAGCAGCTGACGGGCAGCAACTGGCCCGCGATCGCGAGCGGCTGCGCGAGGGCGGCCATCAGCCATTCGGCGAGTGCGACGGATCGGCTCGCCACATCGTCGCCCTGCATGACGACGACGAACTCGTCGCCGCCCAGGCGGACCGGCAGATCCTCGCCGCGGCAGGCGGATTGCAGCAGCGCGGCGATGGCCTGAATGACCCGGTCGCCGGCATCGTGGCCGCGCGCGTCGTTGATGGTCTTGAAGTTGTCGACGTCGATCAGGAGGAATGCGACCCCGCGTCCGGAACGGCACGCCGCGGCGGCCACGGTGCGGAAGTGACTGCGATTGGCGAGCCCGGTGAGCGAGTCCGTGCGAACCAGACGCTCCAGGGCGTGATTGGCCTCGGCCACCGACTCCGCGAGCACCGTCGCTTCGATGGCGGTATTCTGGCTCGCGATGAAGTTGCGCTCGCCGAGCCGCGAGGCGCGGAACAGCATGAAGGTCAGGAACGCGACGTCGGCCGCGACGACGTAGTCGACGTCGCTGCCCGAGATCAGCATCCGCAGCACGGTCGCGCCCATCAGTGGCGCGCCGAAGGCGATCGCCATCGGCGAATAAGCGAGACTCTGGATGATGGCGCCGGTGGTGGTGCCGGCCATGATGAAGACGACGTCGTTGACGTTGTGCGCGCGGGAGAAGGCCGGCAGCGCGATCGGGACGATCGCCCACAGCACGCCGCTGGCGAAGGCCATGATGGTGAGATTGCGCAGCACGCGCTGTGCATCGCGCTCGATCCGTCCGGATGCCTTCAGGTACGACACCCATCCGGCGCGGAATGCGGCGAAAACGATGGCGGCGCCCAGCCAGCCGAAGATGAGGGTGCCGCCCTCCCTGAGATACAGCAGCAGCGCCAGCGAGGTTGCGATCGCCACGTTGGCAAACAGGGTCAGGGAAATGTTCTGCAGCGAGCTCGCCGCCTGGGCTTTCGCGAGCGCCGCCGCCTTGCACTCGGGGATTGCGGTCTGCATGCGCGGAACGGACAGCCTGCTCGAACAATGACGGAAGCGGGCAGCCATGATGGGGCCCACGCGGCAACGCGCGATCATGCTGAACAGGGGCCTAAGGCGGGGTTAATCCAGTCCATTATACCGCCGGACGGCCGCGCCATTCGGCCAGCGGATCGGGCGGCGGGGCATGCGCGGGCAACAGCCAAAGCGTCGCCGCGCCCAGGGCGACGTCCGCACCAGCTCCGACGACGTGCCGATCTGCTACGGATCGAGCTCGGTGTCCCAATAGAGATAGTCGAGCCAGCTATCATGCAGGTAGTTCGGCGGGAACAGCCGGCCGTTGCGATGGAGCTGGTGGACGGTCGGCGCATAGGGCGCCTGCTTGGGGAACATCTTGGCCTGCTGCGGCGTCAGATTGCCCTTCTTCAGATTGCAGGGCGAGCAGGCGGCGACGACGTTCTCCCAGGTGGTCTGGCCGCCCTTGCTGCGGGGAATGACGTGATCGAAGGTCAGGTCGTCGCCGGAGTGGCAGTACTGGCAGGCGAAACGGTCGCGGAGGAAGACGTTGAAGCGGGTGAAGGCCGGATGCGTCGACGGCTTCACGAAGGATTTCAGCGAAACCACGCTGGGCAGCTGGATCTCGAAGGATGGACTTCGGATCGCGCGGTCGTAGTACTCGACGATATTGACGCGATCGAGGAACACCGCCTTGATCGCGTCCTGCCACGACCAGAGAGACAGCGGGTAATAACTCAGCGGCCGGAAGTCCGCGTTCAGCACCAACACCGGCCAACCGCCTTGCGAGACATGTGCGTTCAAGTAACGCTCCTGGCCTCCATAACGGCTGCGAAGCAGCATGCCCTGACATACTACATGCAGCGTGACGGGATTGTGAAGCCCCAAGAATGGCTTGACACATGGTTTGACCTGGCTTCTCCCGCCTTTCGAGCTGCGGTCAAAGCGCGTCAGAACCGTGGCAGAGCGCTCAGCCGCTGCACTGCAAATCAGTTGCATGTCCTCGGCCGGGGCCAGCATCCGCTGGTGGCCAAGGTCAGCCAGGGACGCGCTCCAGCTTCTGCAGACAGCGATGGATCCTGACCTCGTCCGGCATCGGCCGGTCCGGAAAGCTCGTGCTCCAATTGGTGACGCCGACCTCGCCGACATAGATGTCGCCGCGGCTGTCGATCGCGAGGCCGTGCGGCGCCAGGAAACGCCCGGTTTCCAGGCCCGGGCCATGCTCGCCGCCGAGCCGGGCGATGCGCCGGCCGGTGGCGTCGGTGATGGTCAGCCGCGGTCCGAGGTTGGGAACGTTGAGGTTGACCGGCATGCCCGGACCGAGCTCGCCGATGATGAAGGTCTTGCGCCCGGCGCCGCAGGCGCACAGCGCGCAGGGCCGATGCAGATTGTTCCACTGCGTCTCGTAGCGGCCGTCGCCGTCGAAGATCTGGATGCGGTGGTTCTCGCGGTCCGCGACATAGACGAAGCCGTCGGCATCGGTCGCAATGTTGTGAACGATGTTGAACTGGCCGGAATCGGAGCCGGGCTCGCCCCAACTGCGGATTAGCCGGCCGTCGGGTGTGTATTTGTGGACCCGTGCATTGCCGTAGCCGTCGGACACGTAGATCTCGCCGGATGGCGACAGCGCGGTGTGGGTGCAGCGGTTGAATGGTTCGCCGCTCATGAAGGGCGTCGGACGCTCCGGCAGGCCGATCGTCAGCAGCACCTTGCCCTCGGGCGTGCATTTGCGCACGGTGTGGTCGCCGTCGTCGGTGCAGTAGAGATTATCGTCCGCGTCGATCGACAGGCCGTGGGCGCGGCTGAACAGCCCCTCGCCAAAACTCCTGATGAAATTGCCGTCGCGGTCGAACACGATCATCGGATGGGCGCCGCGATTGAAGGCGTAGACGCGGTCCTTGCTGTCGACGGCAACCGAGGCGACGTCGGTCAGCGCCCAGCCGTCGGGCAGCCTGGCCCAGCCCTTGACGACGCGATAGCTGTGCTCGCCGGAGCCGAGAGTGATGGACATGAAGCAGCCTCCGGGAATTCGCCTGATCTGAGCTGCCGCAAGGCTACACGCGACCGGCACCCGGCGGAAAGCGCCTCATGCCGTCATTGTCAGCATGTGCCCCTGATCCGGCGGAATGCGTCCTTGCAGCGTGTCGAGATAGATCCGCTGCACCGCGTCGGGACCGCGTCCATCCACGATCGTCAGCCAGCCGTCGAGCCGCGGCGCAAAGTCCTGCCACGCCGCGCCGAGCCGCTTTTCGATGCCGCCGGGTCCCCATTCCCTGGCGCGCTTCCTGATCTGGTCGGGCGCGAAGAACCAGGTGGGCCGGGCACCGGGAAGCGCGTCTGCGTCGTCGATGACGTCCTGATGCGTCAGGCCGATGCGGCCGGAATAGACCAGGTTGTCGCCGTAGCGTCGATGCAGCGCGGCGCGCAGACTGGCATTGCCGGCCATGTCGACGAAGGCCGCGCTCGTCCCCGCGTCGAGCATGTCGATCGCATCGTAGGTCACCACCTCGTCATAGCAGCCGAGCGAGCGGACGAAGGTTGCATTCGATGGCGAGGTCAGCCCGATCACGCGGATGCCCTTGCGCTGCGTATGCAGGAGATGGGCGAGTCCGAACGCGGTCTTGCTCGAGGCCGAGGACAGGATCACGGTGGTTGCGCCGAAATGGGCATGTTCGGCGAGGAAGTCGTCGACCAGGAACGACAGCATGAACAGCGGGCGCAACAGCGCCTGGTAGTCGCCTTGCCGTCCGGCAAAGGCGGGATCGTCGCCCACCCGTGCATAGGCGTTGTAGACCGGCGCGACGCCCTGGCGGTGTGCGGCCGCGTCGCGCAGGCCGCGCTTGCCGACGTCGGCGGCCTCGATGACGAGATGCGTCGCCATCGGGAAGTAGCCGAACAGGCGCTCGCCTTCCGCCACGGCAGGATGGCGAGAGGCGATCACGTCGCCGAAGCCCCACACGGGGATGATGCCGAAGCCGCCGGGCGCAGGAAACAGTTGCCAATATTTCAACTGCTCGCCGAGCAGGGCATAGGTGATGTTGTTGGCGGTGAAGGCGAAGCGGTCTACCTTGACCAGCAGCGCCTCGGCCGGAAGCGCGTCGCTGCCGGGAAGCTCGGTGACGATCGTCTGGCACTGCTGCAGATCGCTGCGTGCGACGATGAAATCGGACGATTGCATGATGAAGACCCCGGCCATGCGATGATGTGCGTCGTGGTGCGATCCTGGCCGACATCGATGACCGTTTTGCAACCCCAACTTTGTTTGAAACGGCGTTCGCCGAAGTTGTTAGTTCGCCGGCGTGATGACGCCCTCGCGTTTCTTGAGCACGCGGTAATAGCTCCACCACAGATGCGCGGCCGCGCCGCGCAGCGGCCGCCAGCCTTCTGCAAGCGGCATCATCTGCTTCGCTGTCGGCCGCGCCGCAAGGCCGAGCCCGACCTTGACGGCCTCCTGCACGGCGAGGTCGCCGGCCGGCCAGGCATCGCCATGGCCAAGGCAGAACAGCAGGTAGACGTCGGCTGTCCACGGCCCGATGCCGGGCAGCGCGGTGAGGGTCGCATGCGCGGCGTCGGCGTCCTCATTGGCGAGAACGTCGAGATTGAGGCGCTCGGCGCCGAGTTCGCGCGCAATGTGCTTCAGCGTCTTGATCTTGGCGGCCGAGAGCCCGAGCCGGCCCAGCCGGTCGGCACGGGCGCGGCGGATCGCGTCGGCATCGAACGGATCGAACGCCGCCTGCAGCCGGCCCCAGATCGCCGCCGCGCTCGCGGTCGACAATTGCTGGCCGCAGACGATGTGCGCGATCCCGGCAAAGCCCGGCTCCCGCCGCCGCAACGCCGGCATGCCGGTGGCGGCGAGGATCGGAGCGAGGCGGTTGTCCTGCTTCACCAGCTCGCGGACCGCGTCCTCGAGAATGTCCTGGCTGTCGAGATGGAGGGTCATGTGTCTAAAGCTTTCTGCGTCGTCATGCGCGGGCTTGACCCGCGCATCCATCTCGGATCGAACGTAATTGAAGGATGATTGTCGGATCGCGCCAGCTCAAGTCCGGCAATGACAAGATGTCATGCCACCCGTTTTCCGATTTGCCCCCAGTCCGAATGGCTATCTGCATCTCGGCCACGCCTATTCGGCGCTGTTGAACGTCCGATGCGCGCAGCAGAGCGGCGGCCGCTTCCTGCTGCGCATCGAGGACATTGACCCCACCCGGTGCCGGCCGGAGTTCGAGCAGGCGATCTATGAGGACCTCGCCTGGCTCGGCATCGCGTGGGAGCAGCCGGTGCGGCGACAATCGGAGCACCTTGCCGAGTACCGCGCTGCGCTGGACCGGCTGCGGGGCATGGGGCTGGTCTATCCGAGCTTCGAGAGCCGGGCCGAGATCGCGCGGCTGGTCGCGCAACGGGATGCGGACGGGGCCTGGCCGCGCGACCCCGACGGGGCGCCGCTCTATCCGGGGACGGCGACCTCGCTTTCCGAAGCGCGACGTGCGGGGCTGATGGCCGGTGGCGTGCCCTATGCCTTGCGGCTGGACATGGCCGCGGCGATCGCGCGCGTGGGCCGGCTGGCCTGGGACGAGCAGGGCGCCGGGCCTTCGGGCGAGAGCGGCAGGGTCGAAGCAAGGCCGGAGGCGTGGGGGGATGTGGTTCTGGCGCGCAAGGAGACGCCGACCAGCTATCACCTGTCCGTAGTGCTCGACGACGTCCTGCAGGGGGTGACCGAGGTGGTGCGCGGCCAGGACCTGTTTCATGCCACCAGCGTCCACCGGCTGCTGCAGGTCCTGCTCGGCCTGCCGGCGCCGGCCTATCGGCATCACCAACTGATTCGCGACGCACAGGGCCACAAGCTGTCCAAGTCCACCCAGGCGACGGGATTGCGCGCCTTGCGCGCGGAAGGCGTCTCGCCGGCGGAAATCCGACACAGGATCGGCATGGTCTAGCCGCGTCCTGCCGCAAGCCCGATGTCTTCCCACGTTTCCGGCGGGGACAACCTCCGGGGCATCGTGACACCCGGAAACGACCGTGCCATGCTGCTCGGTGGCGCGGGTAATCGGGAGCTTCAATCGAAAGCGGCACGACGAGACATGACAGTAGAAGTGCCCCTTCGTTTTTCGGAGTTCATGTCACAGGGGCCATGATGAAGCGCGTTCGGAACATGAGTACGGGGCGCCGGGCCCGACCGGCCAAGCCTGCTGCGCCCAGGCCCGCCGCGGCGTCGAGGCCGGCCGGTGGAAAGACGCCCTCTGGAATGGCGCCGTCGAAGGTCTCGTCCAAAGCAGGGAAGCCGAAGACGCCCGCCGCGAAGGCGCCGCCGGTCAAGGAGCGCGCCAAGGCGCGACCGCTCAAGAAGCACGTTCCTCAGGTCACGGCGATGGCGGGGAGCCGGCGCAGCGCGGCCAAGGCCGGATCAGCAAAACCTGGATCAGCCAAGCCTGGATCAGCCAAGCCCGTCTCGGCGAAAGGGGCGGCGTTCGCGCTTGGCGGACCAGGTGCGGGAGTCGTCGAAGCCGCCTTGGCGGTGTTCGCCCACGAGGTCCGCACGCCGCTGACAGGCATTCTCGCCATCAGCGACCTGCTCGCCACATCCGAACTCGGCGAGCGCGAGCGGCGCTGGGTCGACACCATCAAGGCTGGCGCGGAGCACCTGTCGAGCCTGGCGACCCTGTTCGTCGATGCCGCCAAGCAGGAGACCGCGGGGACGCTGCTGCGCGAGGATCTGTTCGACCTGCGCGTGCTGGCGCGCGCCGCCGGGGACTCGCTGTCCGGCCGCGCCGCCGCCAAGGGGCTGGAGGCCAAGGTCCGTGTCTCCGACGATTTGCCGGGGCTCGTCGTCGGTGACCCCGTGCGGCTACGCGCCGCACTCGAAAATCTGATCGATAATGCGGTGAAGTTCACCGAGCAGGGGGGCGTGGCGCTGGACATCGCGCTGGCCGGCAAGGCCGGGCGCGGCAGGCCGATCAGGCGCGCCGCCAAGGGCAAGGTCGCGGTCGCCTTCCGTGTTTCCGATTCCGGCATCGGCCTGACCCTGCAGGAGATCAAGCGGCTGTTCCGCCCGTTCAGCCAGGCCAATGTCTCGATCGCCTCGCGCTTCGGGGGCGCCGGCCTCGGCCTGTCCTCGGTTCGGCAAATCGCGCGCGCCATGGGCGGCGACGTCGCGGTGGCGCCGCATGAAGGCGGCGGCACGACCTTCACGCTGACCGTGGCGCTGACCGTGGCGGCCGCGCCGCACACCACGGCGGGCGGCTCGGAAGATGGCGTCACCCTGGGGCCGACGCGGCCCTTGCGCATCCTCGGCGTCGAGGACAATCCGTTCGGCCGCGTGGTGCTCAACACGATCCTCAACGAGCTCGGCCACCAGGCGGAGTTCATCGGCCGCGGCGAGGCCGCACCGGAGCGGATCATGGCCGGCAGCTACGATGCGGTGCTGATGGACATGGTGCTGCCCGGCATCAATGGTGTCGAGGCGATTGCCCGTATCCGCAAGCTGGATGCGCCCCACGGCACGATCCCGATCATCGGCGTCTCCGGACGCGGCGAGGACGAGGCGGCCTCGCGCGCCGCCGGCGCCGACGCGTTCCTGCTCAAGCCCGTTTCGCCGCGGGCACTAGCGACTGCGCTTCTTGGAGCGACACGCCGCGCGGCAGCCGCGACTTGATGATCGAGGCGTTCAACTCGCCGCCATACACGAAGATCGCGGCGATGAAATACAGGAACACCAGCGCGATGATCACCGATGCGAGCCCCGCATACATCGTGACGTAGTTGTTGGCGAACCGCGCCAGATACTGGCCGAACACGATGCCCGACACCAGCGAGGCGATGAAGGTGAAGACGATGCCGGGCATGATCTGCATGAAGCTGCGCCGGCCCGCCGGCAGCCAGGCATGCAGGATGAACAGCGCCACAATCAGCGCGCTGATGGTGATGCCGTAGCGCGACAGGTTGACGAAGCGCTCGTTGGCCTCGACCGCCAGCGGCAGGTAGCGCCGGGCGGTGGCCAGCATCAGCGGGCCGAGCACGATCAGGAACGACATCGCCAGCGCCGTGATCGCGGCGACCAGGGTGTAGCCGATCGATTCCAGCCGCAGCCAGTACCAGCGGCGCTGCTCGATCACGCCATAGGCGCGGTTGAGCGCGACCCGCAGCGCCTCGACGCCGTTCGAGGCGAAATAGACCGCGAGCACGGCGCCGATGGTCAGCGCGTCGGTCCGGGTCGTGGTCAGCACGTCGTGGATCTCGCCGGTCAGCGCATCCGCGACCTGGGCCGGCCAGGTCTGCAGCATCAGGGTGGCAGCCTGGTCGGCCAGATCCTTGGAGCCGAGAAAGCCGGCGAGCGAGGTCAGGACGATCAGAAACGGAAACAGCGCCATCAGGGTTGACAGCGCGATATGGCTGGCGATCGCCCAGCCGTCGTCGGCGAGGAAGGTGTAGAACGCGTCCATGACGACGTGGAAGATGTAGCGAAGCGCCTTCACCTGTTCCTGCACTCCGCGAAACGATGTGATTTGTACAATCCGATATTACGGGCCCAAAAGCCAGAAGTTGCGGCCTCTGGCGGTCCGATCCGGCATGGCGCTCCTGCGTCTGCGGTGTTATCTAGCCCGAATGGCTTCACTTCTCGGTAAATTCATCCTTCCCATCGCCGTCGGCGCGGTCGCGCTGGTGCTGTTTCTCGGCCTCGTCAACATGACGCGGGGCGGCTCGCCCAACCTGTCGCAGAAGCTGATGCGCTGGCGGGTGATCCTGCAGTTCGTCGCGGTCGTCATTGCCATGGCGGCGATCTGGGCGATGGGGCGCTGAGACCGAGACGCCGAGGCGTCGAGAAACGGACGTTGAGAACGCAGCATGGTGGTCCTGAATCGCATCTACACGCGGACCGGTGACGACGGCACGACCGCGCTCGGCAATGGCGAGCGGCGTCCCAAATACGATCTGCGCGTCTCCGCCTATGGAACCGTGGACGAGACCAACGCCGCGATCGGCGTGGTCCGGCTGCATCTGGCTGATGCGCCCGAAATCGATGCGATGCTCGGCCTGATCCAGAACGATCTGTTCGACCTCGGCGCCGATCTCGCGGTGCCGCAGCGCGAGGGCAAGGCCGAGCGGCTGCGCGTCGTCGCCAGCCAGGTCGACCGTCTGGAGCGCGACATCGACACACTGAACGAGCGGCTCGCGCCATTGACCTCGTTCGTGCTGCCCGGAGGGACCGCGGCGGCGGCGCATCTGCATGTGGCGCGTACCATTTGCCGCAGGGCGGAACGGATCATGACGGAACTCGCCGGCAAGCCGGACGAGCCGGTCAGCGAGGCCGCCATTCGTTATATGAACCGGCTGTCGGATTTCCTGTTCGTCGCCAGCAGGGCGGCGAACCGGAACGGCGCCGGCGACGTGTTGTGGGTGCCGGGGCAAAACCGTTAACCCGGGGGCGTGCGGGCCTGCTTTTTTCGCCCGTCGCGCGTTGACCGGGGGGGATGGGCGCTTTAGGTTCCGCGCCCGAAAGGTCAACCCCGGACAATTTAGAGCGAAAGAGGATCGATGAAGGTTCTGGTGCCGGTCAAGCGGGTGGTCGATTACAACGTCAAGGTCCGCGTCAAGAGCGATGGATCGGGCGTTGAACTCGCCAACGTCAAGATGTCGATGAATCCGTTCGACGAGATCGCCGTCGAGGAAGCGCTGCGGCTGAAGGAAGCCGGCAAGGCGACCGAGGTGGTGGTGGTCTCGATCGGGCCCGCGCAGGCCTCGGAGACGATCCGCACCGCGCTCGCGATGGGCGCCGACCGCGGCATCCTGGTCAAGGCCGAAGGCAATGTCGAGCCGCTCGCAGTCGCCAAGATCCTCAAGGCGGTCGCCCAGGAAGAGCAGCCTGGCCTGATCATCCTCGGCAAGCAGGCGATCGACGACGATAGCAACCAGACTGGCCAGATGCTGGCGGCGCTGCTCGGCTGGGCGCAGGCGACCTTCGCCTCCAAGCTCGAGGTCGAAGGGTCCGACTTCAAGGTTACCCGCGAGGTCGATGGCGGCCTGCAGACCGTGAAGCTGAAGGGACCGGCGATCGTCACCACCGATCTCCGCCTCAACGAGCCGCGCTACGCGTCGCTGCCGAACATCATGAAGGCGAAGAAGAAGCCGATCGCCGAGAAGACCGCCGCCGACACCGGCATCGATCTCACGCCGCGGCTCGAGGTGATCAAGACCGCTGAGCCCGCGGGCCGCAAGGCCGGCGTCAAGGTCAAGGACGTCGCCGAGCTCGTCAACAAACTCAAGACCGAGGCGGGGGTGCTCTGATGGCCACGCTGCTGATTGCCGAACACGACAATGCGTCCGTCAAGGACGCGACCAACAAGGCGCTGACGGCGGCTGCAGCCCTCGGCGCCGATGTCGACGTGCTGGTCGCGGGTCAGGGCGCCAAGGGCGCGGCCGACGCCGCCGCCAAGCTCGCCGGCGTCAAGAAGGTGCTGCTCGCCGACGATGCTGCCTATGCGCATGATCTCGCCGAGCCGCTCGCGGATCTCGTGGTCAAGCTCGCCGCGAACTACGACGCGATCGTCGCGCCGGCGACCTCGCGCTTCAAGAACGTGATGCCGCGCATCGCCGCTTTGCTCGACGTGATGCAGGTGTCGGAGATCATCAAGGTCGTGGCGCCCGACACGTTCGAGCGGCCGATCTATGCCGGCAACGCGATCCAGACCGTGAAGTCGAAGGACGCCAAGAAGGTCATCACCGTGCGCACCTCCACGTTCGCAGCCGCGGGCGAAGGTGGCAGCGCGGCGGTGGAGAGCGTGGCGGCGGCCGGTGATCCGGCGCTGTCGAGCTTCGTCGGCGAGGAGGTCGCCAAGAGCGATCGTCCCGAGCTGACCTCGGCCAAGATCATCGTCTCCGGCGGCCGCGCGATGCAGAGCCGCGAGAACTTCGCCAAGTACATCGAGCCGCTCGCCGACAAGCTCGGCGCCGGCGTCGGCGCCTCGCGCGCCGCGGTCGATGCCGGCTACGCACCGAACGACTGGCAGGTCGGCCAGACCGGCAAGGTCGTCGCGCCGGAACTGTATGTGGCCGTCGGCATTTCAGGCGCCATTCAGCATCTGGCCGGCATGAAGGACTCCAAGGTGATCGTCGCGATCAACAAGGACGAGGACGCGCCTATCTTCCAGGTGGCCGATTACGGCCTGGTGGCGGACCTCTACCAGGCGGTTCCCGAGCTGACCGACGCGCTCGGCAAGCTCGGCAAGTAACGCTCAAGACACCGGCCGCATGGGACCGCGGCGGCCGGTGTTCTCACTTCCAAGGGCATGGACGGGCGCAGCAGGCGTGCCGTTCGGGTGGATGACAACATGGCTCAGATCAACAAGCTCGGAGTGATCGGCGCAGGACAGATGGGCAACGGCATTGCGCACGTTGCCGCGCTGGCCGGGCTCGACGTGGTGCTCAACGACGTCACCGCTGATCGGTTGAAATCGGGCATGGCGACCATCAACGGCAACCTGACCCGCCAGGTCGCGAAGAAGGTGATCTCCGAGGACGCCCGCAACCAGGCGCTCGGCCATATCTCGATCAGCGAAACCCTCGATGGCCTCGCCGATTGTGATCTCGTCATCGAGACCGCGATCGAGAAGGAGGACGTCAAGCGCAAGATCTTCCACGATCTCTGCGCGGTGCTGAAGCCCGAGGCGATCATCGCCTCCAACACCTCGTCGATCTCGATCACCCGGCTCGCCGCCTGCACCGACCGCCCCGAGCGCTTCATCGGCATTCATTTCATGAACCCGGTTCCGCTGATGGAGCTGGTCGAGCTGATCCGCGGCATCGCCACCGACGACGCCACCTTCGAGGCGGCCAAGGAGTTCGTCGGCCGGCTCGGCAAGCAGGTCGCCGTGTCCGAGGATTTTCCGGCCTTCATCGTCAACCGCGTGCTGCTGCCGATGATCAACGAGGCGATCTACACGCTGTACGAGGGTGTGGGGAATGTCGAGGCGATCGACGCGGCGATGAAGCTCGGCGCGCACCACCCGATGGGGCCGCTGGAGCTGGCCGACTTCATCGGCCTCGATACCTGTCTGTCCATCATGCAGGTGCTGCACGAGGGGCTGGCGGATTCCAAATACCGGCCGTGCCCGCTGCTGGTGAAATATGTCGAGGCCGGCTGGCTCGGCCGCAAGACGCAGCGCGGCTTCTACGACTATCGCGGCCCCAAGCCGGTGCCGACCCGCTGATTTTACCGCCGCTGGGCGCCATCGATACGCTTCGTTAAGGGACACGGCTTAACCTCGCCGTAACGAGAGGTTGTACGCGTATGGACATGAGCTTGGTGGCTGCGGTCATGGCGCAGCAGGCGGGTGCGACACAGCAGCAGGTCGCGACGTCGGTGCTGAAGCAGAACCTGAATGCCCAGAAGGACGCGGTGCTGACGCTGCTCGGCGGCGCTCAGCAGACATTGTCGCTCGCCAATGCCGGCCCCGGCGTCGGCGGCAATCTCAACATCGCCGCCTGAGCGGGACGGGCCGTCGGTCTGGTCCCCACCGGCCGGAAATGAAGGGCCCGCCTCCCGCCAATCGATCACTCGTCATGCCCGGGCTTGTCCCGGGCATCCACGCGGTTCTGCGCATGCCGGCCGACGTGGATGGCCGGGACAAGCCCGGCCATGACGGCCTGGAAATAGCTTCCTGCAAAACGCTGAGTGTTAGAGCCCCGCCGCTGTCTTCGTCGTCGCCGCCTGGATCAGCTTGACCGCGTCGGCGCTGTCCCACTCGGCAGGTCCCGCGATGGTCGCGATCTCGCAGCCCTGGGCATCGACCAGCACCGAGGTCGGCATGCCGAGCGCGCGGCCGACCGCCTTCAGATCCTGGAACACCTTGGCCTTCGGGTCGCTGAAATAGGCCAGCCGGGTCAGCTTGGCGTCGCTCAGGAACGCCTTGGGCTTCTCCGGATCGCGGGTGTCGATGTTGACCGCGACCACCTGGAAGGCGTCGCTGCCGAGCTTGGCCTGCAGCCCGTCCAGCGCCGGCATCTCCTTGCGGCAGGGCACGCACCAGGTCGCCCACAGGTTCAATAGCACCGTCTTGCCGCGGAAATCCGACAGCTTCCTCGCTGCCCCCGTGCCGTCCTCGAAGGCGAGGTCCGGCAGTCGCAGCGGCACGGTGGCCGCCGTCAGCGCCGCCACCTCGCCCTTGATCAGCGGCGAGATCCGCTTGGCGGTGGCGACCGCCGCCTGACAGGCCTGGTCGCCCGCCGGCCGTCCCCTGAGCAATCCGCCAAAGGTCGCCGCGGCGATGCCGGCCACGGCGACCACCGCCACGGCACCGGCCGCGAGCAGCGTTCGCCGCGAGGAAGCGGGGCGGGCAGGGGACGTATCCGGCTTATCGTTTGTCATCTCGGGTCGGTTGCGGCTATCAGAGGCGCGAATGTCGGGAGTCCGGACGGTTTGTCCCATCCCGTGGCGGTCAGCAAGGTCTTGGAAGCGGTTCAGGCATGAGCAACACGATGTGGGGCGGACGGTTCTCGGAGCGTCCCGACGAGATCATGGAGGACATCAACGTCTCGATCGACGTCGATCGCCACCTTTACGCGCAGGATATCGCCGCTTCCAAGGCGCACGCCGCCATGCTCGCCGCCCAGGGCATCATCACCGCGGGTGATGCGAAAAATATCGGGAAGGGTCTAGACACGATTTTGTCAGAGATCGCCAAGGGTTCGTTCGAGTTCAAGCGGGCCCTGGAAGACATCCATATGAACGTCGAGAGCCGGCTGTCCGAGCTGATCGGCCCCGCCGCCGGCCGCCTGCACACCGCGCGCTCGCGCAACGACCAGGTCGCGACCGACTTCCGCCTGTTCGTCCGCGACACCATCGACGACATCGACGCGGCGCTCGCCGCCTACCAGCACGCGCTCGCCTCCCGCGCGCTCGACCATGCCGGCACCGTGATGCCCGGCTTCACCCATCTGCAGACCGCCCAGCCCGTCACCTTCGGCCACCATCTGCTCGCCTATGTCGAGATGGCCGGGCGCGACCGCGGCCGCTTCCTCGATGCCCGCAAGCGGCTCAATGAATCGCCGCTCGGCGCCGCCGCGCTCGCCGGCACCTCGTTCCCGATCGACCGCCACGCCACGGCGGAAGCGCTCGGCTTCGACCGCCCGATGGCCAATTCGCTCGACGCCGTGTCCGACCGCGACTTCGTGCTCGAGACCTTGTCGGCGGCCTCGATCTGCGCCGTGCATCTGTCGCGCTTCGCCGAGGAGATCGTGATCTGGACCTCGCCGCTGGTCGGCCTGATTAAGCTGTCGGACAAGTTCACCACCGGCTCCTCGATCATGCCGCAGAAGCGCAATCCGGACGCCGCCGAGCTCGTCCGCGCCAAGACCGGCCGCGTCATCGGCGCGCTGAACGCGCTGCTGATCGTGATGAAGGGCCTGCCGCTCGCCTACCAGAAGGACATGCAGGAGGATAAGCAGGGCGCGATGGAGGCGTTCGCGGCGCTGTCGCTCGCCATCCGCGCCATGACCGGCATGGCGCTCGACCTCGTGCCGGACGAGGCCCGCATGAAGGCCGCCGCCGGCGAGGGCTACGCGACGGCGACCGATCTCGCCGACTGGCTGGTGCGCACCCTGAAGATGCCGTTCCGCGAGGCCCATCACGTCACGGGGCGCATCGTCGCGCTCGCCGCCAGGCAGGGCGTGGCGCTGCACGAGCTGCCGCTGACGGCGATGCAGGAGGTCGAGCCCAAGATCACGGCCGACGTGCTCGGCGTGCTCTCGGTCGAGTCCTCGGTGAAGAGCCGCACCAGCTTCGGCGGCACCGCCCCGAAGAACGTGGCCTCCCAGGCCAAGGCCTGGCTGAAGCGGCTGGAAAAACAGCGGAAGTAGGGCTCCGTCCGAAATTTGATCGCCGCAATTTGATCGTCCTGGCGTGGCACTCCCGCACTCGTCAGGCCGGTTCAATCTCTGTATGGTGCCGCCCGCATGGGGATTTCACACGTGAATCGCGCTCGCCGTCCAACCTCCGCCGCCCGGGTCGTCCTCGTCCTGGGCGCCACAGCCCTTCTGCTGGCCGCCTGCGGCCGCAAGGGCCCGTTGGACCTGCCGGCCAACTCCCCGCCGGCGCCGCAGATGTCCGCCGCGCCCACCGACACCGCGACGGACGCCGCCAACAAGCCCGGCCTGTTCAACTCCGGCTACGGCGCTGATGCCGCCCCCGCCGCCACCCGCGGCCAGAAAAAACCCTTCATTCTCGACCCGCTGCTCGACAGCAAATAGCGGCTGCGGCCTTCCTCAACTGACCAGCTGGGCATCCGAGATCGAGCCCGCCTAATTCCACCGTCATGGCCGGGCTTGACCCGGCCATCCACGTGGTGTGGCATCCTGGGACGGACGTGGATGCCCGGGCCTTCGCCGCGCCGAAGCGGCTACGGCCGCGCAGGCGGGTCAAGCCCGGGCATGACGCCGGAGAGATAGCCGGCCACAAGCGAACTCCGCGGGCGATCGCCCCTCCCCCTCCTCGAGGGGAGGGTGGCACCTCAATTGACAATCCCACCCATTTCCCGGCAATTCGCCGCCACAATCACTCAATCTCGCAGCCCCGCGCGCGGACCCGACCCATGAACCATTTCGACTACCGCGACGGCGTGCTGCACGCCGAGGACGTCAATCTCTCTGACCTCGCCGACCGCGTCGGCACCCCGTTCTACTGCTACTCCACCGCCACCCTGGAGCGGCACTACCGCGTGTTCGCCGACGCCTTCGCCGGCCAGGACGTGCTGATCTGCTACGCGATGAAGGCCAATTCCAACCAGTCGGTGCTGCGCACGCTCGCCAAACTCGGCGCCGGCGCCGACGTCGTCTCCGGCGGCGAATTGAAGCGCGCGCTGGCCGCCGGCATCCCATCGCGGAAAATCGTGTTCTCCGGCGTCGGCAAGACCGAGGCCGAGCTGCGCGCCGCGCTCGCGGCCGACATCCACTGCCTCAACATCGAGTCCGAGCCCGAGCTCGACCTGCTGGCGCGCCTCGCGGTGGAGACCGGCCACACCGCCCGCATCTCCATCCGCGTCAACCCGGACGTCGATGCCGGCACGCACGCAAAAATCTCGACCGGCAAGTCGGAGAACAAGTTCGGCATTCCGCTCGACCACGCCCGCCGCGTCTACGCCCGCGCGGCCAAGATGCCGGGCATCAAGGTCACCGGCGTCGACGTCCATATCGGCAGCCAGATCACCGATCTCGGCCCGATGGAGACCGCCTTCCGCATCCTCACCGAGTTCGTGCAGACGCTCCGCGCCGACGGCCACGACATCTCCCATGTCGATTTCGGCGGCGGCCTCGGCATCCCCTATCACATGGATCGCGCCGTGCCGCCGGAGCCCGCCGCCTACGCCGCGATGGTCAAGCGCGTGTCGCACAATCTCGGCTGCACCCTGATGTTCGAGCCCGGCCGCATGATCGTCGGCAATGCCGGCATCCTCGTCGCCAAGGTGATCTATGTGAAGCACGGCGAGGCCAAGAACTTCGTCATCATCGACGCCGCGATGAACGACCTGATCCGCCCGACGCTCTACGAGGCGCATCACGACATCCTCCCCGTCAAGCAGCCCGCGCCGAACGCGCCGTCGTTCACCGCCGACGTCGTCGGCCCGGTCTGCGAAAGCGGCGACTACCTCGCCCTCGACCGCGCCCTGCCGGAACCTGCGCCCGGCGACCTCCTCGCCATCATGACCGCCGGCGCCTACGGCGCCGTGCAGGCCTGCACCTACAACACCCGCGCGCTGGTCCCTGAGGTGCTGGTGAAGGGCAACCAGTCCGCCGTGATCCGCCCGCGCCTCGAGGTCGAGCAACTGATCGCGATGGACACGCCGGCGCCGTGGCTGTGAGGGCGACTTTCGCCCCGCGATATCACACGCGCTGTTGCGCTCGCCTGTCCCCACATCGTCATGGCCGGGCTTGACCCGGCCATCCACATCGTTCGGCATCCGCGATGGGGCGTGGATGCCCGGGTCAAGCCCGGGCATGACGGAGTAACTGATGAGCACGTCGCTCACCGCATCGGCTGGATCGTCGTGACTGCCACGACTCGCCCGCTGAGCCATAACGAGTCACGACGGCCTGCGGCCCTCCGCCTCGCCTTTGCCAGGACATCGCTCATCATCGAGCCGCTGATCCTCAGACTGTCCGGATGCGCAGCACCTCGCGATAGCGCGCGATCTGTTCCTCCCAGCTCAAGCGCTGCCACTCGGCCAGTTCGGTCTCGCTCGGGGGCAGGGCTGACGGCAGCAGCCTGGTTTGCTTATTGGCCATGGTGATTTTAGTTTAACCCGGATCGGGCGCCTCCGCGAGATCGCGTTCCCTGATCGATTCCCGACCTGATCGGTCATACTGTTCTGCGAGGACCCCCACCCATGAGCATTCGCGTCGGCATCGTCGGCATCTCCGGTTTTGGCGGCGGCGAGGCAATGCGCCTGGTCGCGGGGCATCCGGCGTTCGAGCTGGTTTACGCCGCGGGCGAGGGCAGCGCCGGCCAGCGTCTGGCGGCGCGCTTCCCCGGCGTGCCCGCACAACTCGCCGATCTCGTGATCGAGAAGTGGGACCCCGCGCGGCTGCCGCCGCTCGACGTGCTGTTCGCCTCGCTCCCCACCGGCGCCTCGCGCGAGGCGCTGGCGCGCGTGCCGGGCCACGTGAAGATCGTCGACATCGGCGGCGACCACCGCTACGCCGACGGCTGGACCTACGGCCTCGCCGACGTCTGGCCGAGCGAGATCGCGGGCCAGACCCGCATCGCCAATCCCGGCTGCTTCCCGGCGGCCGCGCTGACCCCGCTGGCGCCGCTGCTCGCCGCGCAACTGATCTCGCCCGAGAACATCGTGATCGACGCCAAGACCGGCATCTCCGGCGCCGGCCGCGGCGGCGACAGCAAATTCGGCTACGCCGAGAGCAACGAGAACCTGATCCCCTACGGCCTGCTGGGGCATGTCCACATGCCCGAGATCGAGCGCACCATCGCGCGCCTCAGCGGCGGCAGCGCCGCGGGCCTCGTGTTCACGCCGCATCTGGTGCCGATGACCCGCGGCATCCTCGCCACCATCTACGCCCGCGGCCGCGCCACCACGGCGCAATGCCTCGACGCCGCCCGCCGCTTCTACGCGAACAGCGCCTTCGTCCGCGTCACCGACACGCCGCCGCAGACCAAATGGGCCACCGGCTCCAACCTCGCCTTCGTCAGCTACGCCGCCGACCCCGACCGCAATTTGGTGATCGCGCTCGGCGTCGTCGACAATCTCGGCAAGGGCGCCGCCGGGCAGGCGGTGCAGAATGCGAATCTGATGTGCGGGCTGGAGGAGACGGCGGGACTGGAGGGGGCGCCGGTTTGGCCGTGAGGTCGAGTAGGCTGCGATCGTCCGCTCGCAGATCGAGGTGAGGGGCTTCATTGTTGTGGATGCGCCCGCGCCTCCGCTAAGTTATATGTTTTTGCAGGCCAGTTTTGAGCTGATTCAACTCTGGCAACCGAGCGCGATATGAGGCGCCGCAAAACGCAATGGGAACACCCGATGTAATCGAATCCTCCCTGAGAGATTGCAATCAGGGGTTGCCTTATTTTTGCCAGAAGTGAGGAGCGATAATATTGTCGTGGAAAGACCGGCAGGAGTGGTCGGGAACGTTTGAACCCATCGACGTGCTCTGGGGAGACTTCTTCCGTAGAAAGCTGAGTTAGGCAGGCCGCCCGAAACCAACCACTTTCCCCAAAAGGGGCGTGCGCTGGGATACTCAAGCAATCAGGCGAGTTGAGGCTGACGTCCGCAAAGTGATTTGGCGAGGACTTGCTATCTTCGCCAGGTGTCGTAGCAAAGGCACCAAAAAGCGCCCGGGCCCGGGCGCTTTTTTATTTGAGTCTCCAGAACGGATTCTCCTTGCCCGTGCACTTTGAGGGCGAGGCGCAGAGGTCAGGTGCACTGCAACCGTTCCCGCGCCATCCCGGTCCTGCTCCCCAAGTCGCTGACGCTCATGCGGGCCGCGCATCCCGCCAGCTAAATCTTCCGAGACTTCTGAAGTTTCGCCCTCTGTTCCAATGCATTCAAGACAGGTGGATTTGCCTGATCCATCGGAACGACCGGCGGATCGTCGGGATTCAGGGCTAGGCTGTCGGGGTCATTCTCCGAAATTGTCCACGCTGGACGTACGACGATGTCGAACTTCTCGATTGAAATATCAGACACCGGCTCTGGAGCCGCCGTCTTGCTCACCATACGCGCTGCCACCAGCTTAAAGCGCTTTAGCCGATGAAATTCGCTTAAAAACATATCCAGATTTCTTGAATCGGTTGGAGTCATCACATTAATGCGTGAAACGAACCCAACCACCTCTGATGGCGACGATTTCAGGGTGTCCATATTCGGACCCACGATTACTGCGTATGCGTGTGGGTTCGAAATATTGATCCCAGTGATGATGGCGATGCGTAGATGATTGTCTGGATCGCTTGCGCCAAACCGTTCGCGCCACGCCTCCATAATTGCCGCGGCAGGTCCTCCTTCTTTAAAGCCGAGGCCGAATAGCGGCGTCATCTCCGACCCCGGTGAGCACACGAAGAATGTACCGCGCCAATGCGCGGCTTCCCATTTTCGCTGATCGATCGGACTTACAATTTTATAATCGGAGTGTCGTTTGGCCTTGCCTTCCAGCCAATCCGCCGAAGGCTCGCCAGCGCCGGGAACTACCGGCTCGCGCTTGGCCCGCGACTCACTCTGCTTGGCTGACCATGCAGATGATCGTCTGACCTCGATGTCTGGATCGCTATCCTCTACCCAACGGTCAAGGCCGAGACGAACTGTCTCGCCGAAGATTTCACTGTAAGCGACGGGCGTGTTCGAGAAGGTGATGGCACGCGAGAAGCCGTTTTCTTCGCCTAGAACTGTGTTTCCCCAGTTCTCGAGATCTTCGGGCTCAGCAAACGCGAAAAATAGCTCAACAACAGCCTTTTGCAGCCACTTTGGAAATCCCAGTGTTTCTTCACGCTTGGCGTAACGCAATTTTGGCCTGTGCGTGACTACCGCAACGGTCGAGCCGCTTTCCTCCACGAACTCAAGCACCGGCGTTATATCGGCATCTTCCTTCGATCGAACACGGATCTTCAACCTGTCGAGGTAGGGGAAGATCCTCAGATTGAGACTGGTCGCCAGCAATGATTCTAGGGCACCAAGTATGGCTTCGGCGATACCGAGAGAAGTGAGGTTGTTTTCACAAGCGGCTGTGACTTCACATCCCAAAACGCGGGAACGTAGAAGAACTTTTTCATCCAGAAAATAATCAGGTGAACGTAGCTCAGCCGATTTTCCGGCGGCGGCAAGCCGTTCAAATAAGCTCTCGATGCCTTCGGTCGTTTCTTCAGCAGGAACGGCTGCTTCGTCCCGGAGCGCTTGTTCGCCGCCCATCAGAAATAAAAGTGTTGTGCTTACTTGATAAAGTCCGAGCCGATCCAACGCTGCGGGCAGTTTACCCAACCGCTTCAGATCATCGAAAGAAGTTCCCATCACCAACGCGCCAATTCGATGACCTTGTTCTATTCGCCGCTCTTCCGCGAACTCAGCTTGCTTCTCTGTTCGGCTTCGAGCATACCGAATCGTCGCACCCAGCTCATATGCAGTCAGGACGAACGGAACTCGACCCAACTGTAGTTCGCACTGGAACCATTGGCTTAGGAAAGCAGGGTTTGCATTGTCCGCGCTTCCCGAAGCCTTGAACTTTCTAAGTTCGGCGGTCGCGGCGGCCAACGCGTAGTTTCGTGCAGCCCAATAAAGGCCCGCTTCCAAATAGGCGATGCTGCACCCGCCCAGGGCTTCGAGAAGCTCGTCTTCATACTCCGCCTTAATCAAGTCCGAGACCGCGCGTCCGAACCAGCGGATTGCATCGTAGGGAAGTCCCTTCTTTAGTTTTTGATATCCGCGCTCGCTGTTGAGCTTTGCTGCTTCACCTTCTTGTTTTCGGTTTGCAAAAGCGTCTGTTAGCTTCTCGTATAATCGGTCGAATGCCGGACTATCCGGTAACGCGTCGCCGAGCTGCGTGAGCGTGGCGGCTATCGATTCGAATGGAAAGCTGCCCAAGCCTTTAGATTGTTCGATAACTGATGTGAATTCTTTCCAGATTTCGTCCAAATCGCTCACATCATCATCGTTGCGGCATACCGATGTGATCTTGTGCAGCAGCAACATGGCATGCGCGTGCAGCGAGTTGTTGGGCCGCGCAGTCTCCCTCTTTGCTTCTTCAAGCGCCGTGACTAAGACCGCGCGGCGCTTGTCAATTTGCCCGTCGTCCTCCGACAACAAGCCGTTGTTCGCAGCGCTCACGAGAAGCGGCAATAAATTACTCAGTCTTTCAAGGTCATTTGCATCCCGCGACGTGATCGCAAGTTTCTCGACCTGATCGTACAGCTCCGTGGTTCTGTAGGCGTCGTCAAACCAGAAATACGATGTCCAAGCCCATTCATACACCGCCGCGAGATGCTGAGCATGAAGGCGTCGTTCACGCGCGATCCGGACAGCTCGTTCATAACGGCCATCCACTTCGAACCGGGGCTTTTCCAATCCTCGGGCTAGCGTGGCAGCGCGCAATGCGTCGTCAGCCAGCGCAGTGCTGCGCCCGTCATATTTGGAGGTATCCGCAATCTGCTGTTCAAGCTGGTTCAATTCGGCTTGCCGCTTCAGGTCGCGTGACCCGACCTGGGTCGCTTGCACTTCGCCGCCGACCCCGAGTGTCTCGTGCGCGATTGAAAGGCCGTCGCGTTCAAATACGCAATCGAGTAGCCAAGTCCGGTCAAGGATGGTGACGGGTACGCCAAACTCCTTCTCAAGAGCGTCTTGGACCTCTGCGCTCTGTCTTGCCGGCGCGTATTGATTCGTTACGAAATAGATGCGCGGGTAGCCGCGTGCGGTGCTCGTGATTTCTCTAACGTCAGAGCGGACCTTGCCGCGCCAATCTTCCTTCGCACTGAACGCGAAAGCCCAGCGCTCGTTTGCTGCGGCTCGGTCCGTCGCAAACCACCGTTCAGAAATCTCTTTAGCAACCGGATAAGTCTCCGCGTCCGTCTTTCCATCCCCGCCGCCGGTCGGGCCAGTTTGAGGACGTAAATTGGGGGCGACAAACTTTTCAATGAGGCGTTTTGCGAAAGCTTCAAAAACTGCTTCTGACTTTTGTTTCGTCAAAGTTTCGAGATGATGGGACAGGACTTCTCTGGAAAGCGAAATGTCGGTTCTTTTCACCGAGTCTGAAAATAGATGCGGTCGTCGTGCGCGCATGTAGCGCGACGGCGTTTGGAATCGGGTGAGATCTTCAGCGTCTGGCGGGATCGCAGTCATCCTGAAAATCTAAGATAGAGAAAGCTGCTACGGAAGGTTCTTTGTCTAAGGGAGCTAGAAACGTTGGGGAGATACTGCACTCGATTCCATGTGGGAAATTCGGATGAGTCTCTCCGTTGGCTGATCGGGGTCAAGCCCGGTCATACTACGGAGCTTGCCGAAGTCGCCGCGGAAAACAAATTTACGTGTCATTTCAGCGCGGTTCACTCTGTTCAGGCCCCCTAAGAAAATTTTCGCTTGCGCTTTATCCGAAATAATGCTCTACTCCCGGCATCCCGTCCCGCTGAGGGGGCGCTTCGCGATCGTCACGGACGTCGGGTGCGGGATGCGGTGGGCGCATTGGGACGCAGCGTGGGCTTGCTCGCGCGGACGAACGATCCCGGTGCGACGATGAAGTCGCGTGGTTCTGGCATCCCGGTGCTGATGCCAAGTGGGCGATGACGTGTCGTCCGCGACGGGGCCAACAAGCCGGTCCCCGGGAAGAGCGCGTATAAGTCGTAACACCATCGCGCAGGGAAGGCCGGGTGATCTCGGCTGAGCCTGTGGTTCTGCCGCGTGCTTTTTTGCTGCACGCGGACCATGGGCGCCGGCCGGCGCCCGGTCTTCCCTGCGCCCTCTGTTCGAGGAGGGTGAGATGTCGGGCATCACTCGGGCGCGGATGGCGTCGCGAGGGTGATGGGGCTTGTCTTGCTTTCTCTGCGCGCTGCTTGGGGAGTTTGGGACGCGATCTCGCCCTTGCGTCATTGCGAGCGGAGCGAACCAATCCAGAGTCCCGCGCGCAGCCCCTGGATTGCTTCGCTTCGCTCGCAATGACGGAGATTGGGGTGGCGGCGTGGGTTGGGCCGCGCTGTCGTTGGGGAGGACGCAGTTGTTGGGGAGGGCGCAAGTGTTGGCCCCGAACGCCCGTAGCTTTCCGGGAACCCGCCCTGGTCACACTCCCGTGTGGATCGGCTGCGCAGGCGGGAAAGTCTTGGCACGGTGCGTGCCTCATGGATGCCTTTGTGGTAGGGTGAACATCCAGGCAACCTGGAGAGATTGTTGAGCGGCATCACGAACGAGCCGGCCGGGCCGGCGAGCAGCACGCCCGATGGCCTGACCCAAGACGGCCTCGCGCGGCTGAAGCTGGCGCAGGCGCTCAAGCGGGCGCGTCTCGCGATCGCCTGGGAGCGCGGCTGGCCGCATCTCGCGCGGCTGCTGATGGTGGTCGGCCTGTTCCTGATCGTGTCCTGGGCCGGGCTGTGGCTCGGCCTGCCGTTCGCGGCGCGCATGATCGGCGTCGCGCTGTTTCTGCTGCTGCTGCTCGGCGCCGCCGTGCCGATGCTGCGCTACCGCTGGCCGAGCCGCGAGGAGGGCCTGGCGCGGCTCGATCGCGGCTCCGGCATCGCGCATCGCCCGGCCACCGCGCTCACCGATACGCTCACCACCAAGGATCCGATCGCGCAGGCGCTGTGGCAGGCGCAGCGCGAGCGCACGCTGGCTTCTGTCAAGCGCATCCGCGCCGGCACGCCGCGGCCGCGGCTGTTGCTGCACGATCCCTGGGCGGTGCGCGCGCTGGTCGTCGTGCTGCTGGTTGCGACCTGGTTTGCCGCCGGCGACGAGCGGCCGATGCGCATTGCCTCCGCGTTCGACTGGAACGGCGTGCTGACGCCGGTTACGGTCCGCGTCGATGCCTGGATCAAGCCGCCGCTCTACACCGCGAAGCCACCGATCATCCTCTCCGCCGCCAACAAGGAAGGCGCGGTGCCGGCGAACGGCCCCATCGTGGTGCCCGCGGGCTCGACCCTGATCATCCGCTCCAGCGGCGGCACGCTCGACGTCATCACCGGTGGCGGCGTCACCGAGGCCGCGGCGAACGAGGTCGCCGCCGGCGACGCCGCGCCGAAGGGCACCACCGAGAAGCACTACACGATCAAGGCCGACGGCACCGTGCATGTGCGCGCGCCGTCGGGGCAGCCGCAATGGGTGTTCGCGGCGACGCCGGACAAGCCGCCGGTCATCAGCATGGCCAAGGACCCGGAGCGCCAGGCGCGTGGCTCGCTGAAGCTGTCCTACAAGATCGAGGACGATTACGGCGTGACCGAAGCCCGCGCCAAGGTCGCCGCGCGCGCGCCTGAGGCCAAGCCGGACGCCAAGACGACTGATACGCCGGCGGCGCGGCCGCTGTTCCAGCCGCCGGAGTTTCCGCTGGTGCTGCCGAACGCGCGCACCCGCAACGGCGTCGGCCAGACCGTCAAGGACCTCAGCGAGGACCCCTATGCCGGCGCCGACGTCACGCTGACCCTGACCGCCAAGGACGAGGCCGGCAACGAGGGCACCAGCGAGCCGTTCGAGACCAGGCTGCCGGAGCGGCTGTTCACAAAACCCTTGGCGCGGGCGCTGATCGAGCAGCGGCGCCTGCTGGCGCTCGACGGCAACCGCAATGGCGAGGTGTTCACCGCGCTCGACGCGCTGGCGATCGCGCCGGAGCTGTTCTCTCCGGAGCTCGGCCAGTATCTCGGCCTGCGCGCGGTGACGCGGCAGCTCGAGGCCGCGCGCACCGACGACGCGCTGCGCGAGGTCGTCGCCAGCCTGTGGGCGCTCGCGGTCACGATCGAGGATGGCAATATCAGCGACGTCGACAAGGCGCTGCGCGCGGCGCAGGACGCGCTGAAGCAGGCGCTGGAGCGTGGCGCCAGCGACGAGGAGATCAAGAAGCTCGCCGAGGATCTGCGCCGGGCGATGGACAACTACATGCGCCAGCTCGCCGAGCAGCTGCGCAACAACCCGCAGATGGCGCAGCGGCCGCTCGACCAGAACACCAAGGTGCTGCGCCAGCAGGACCTGCAGAACATGATCGACCGCATGGAGCGGCTGTCGCGCCAGGGCGACAAGGAGGGCGCGCGCGAGCTGCTCGAGCAGCTTCAGCAGATGCTGGAGAATTTGCAGATGGCGCAGCCCAACCAGGGCGGCGACAACGACATGGAGCAGGCGCTCAACGAGCTCGGCGACATGATCCGCAAGCAGCAGCAGCTCCGCGACAAGACCTTCAAACAGGGCCAGGACTCGCGGCGCAACCGCAACAAGCAGCAGGGCGACCAGGACCAGAGCATGGGCGACCTGCAGCAGGACCAGCAGGCGCTGCGCGACCGGCTGAAGCAGTTGCAGGAGCAGCTCGCCAAGCGCGGCATGGGCCAGCAGGGCGAAAAGGGACAGAAGGGTCAGAAAGGCCAGAAGGGGCAGCCGGGCCAGCAAGGCGAGCCCGGTGATCAAGGCGACCAGGGCGATTCCGGCGACGGGCTCGACGATGCCGACAGCGCGATGGGCGATGCCGGCAGCCAGCTCGGCGACAACAATGCCGATGGCGCGGTGGAGTCGCAGGGCAAGGCGCTCGATGCGCTGAAGAAGGGCGCGCAAAGCCTCGCCGAGGCGATGCAGCAGGGCGACGGCGACCAGCAGGGCGACGGTCCGGGCCAGCGCGCCGGCCGCCAGCAGGGCGCGCAGCAGACCGATCCGCTCGGACGTCCGATGCATCCCGGCCGCGACATCGACGATTTCTCGCAGAAGATTCCCGGCGAGATCGACGTCCAGCGCGTCCGCCGCATTTTGGAAGAACTGCGCCGCCGGCTCGGCGATCAGTCGCGGCCGCAGCTCGAGCTCGACTACATCGAGCGACTGCTGAAGGACTACTGAGGCGCGCTCAGTGCCGCCGTCAGTAGCGCTTCTCGGACAGGATGCGCGCCGCGTGCTGCAGCCTGTCGACGGAGCGCTCGGTGTCGGTCAGCGCGCAGCAGCTGACCAGCGTGTCGATGATCGCGAGCTGCGCGACGCGGCTGCTCATCGCCTCCGGCCGGTAGCGCGTCTCGTTGGCGACGGTGTAGAGCAGCACCTCGCAATGCGCCGCCAGCGGCGACTTGCCGAGCCGGGTGATGCCGATGGTGCGCGCGCCCGCCGCCTGCGCCAGCCGCGTCGCCAGCACCGTCTCGACCGTGCTGCCGGAATGCGACACGGTGACGGTCGCGACCTCGGGCCCGGTCATCCCCGCGCTGACCGCCTGGACATGCGAATCGACGATCGCATTGGCCGCGAGCCCGAGCTGCAGCAGCCGATACGACAGGTCCTGCGCAATCGGCGCCGAGCTGCCGATGCCGTAGATCTCGACCCGCCGCGCCTGCCGCAGCAGCGTCGCCGCCTGCGCCAGCGCGTCCATCGACAGCAGCCGCCGCGTCTCCTGCAGCGAGGCGGCATGCGCGGCGAAGATGTGGTCCGTGACCGTCGCCGGATCGTCGCCGCGATGCAGGTCTTCCTGGATCAGCCTGACAGGCTCGATCAGGTCCCGCGCGAGCATGATCTTGAGCTCCTGGAAGCCGCGCACCCCGACCCGCCGGCAGAACGACACGATCGTCCCCTCGCTGACGCCGCAGGTTTCCGCGACCTCGGTGATCGACATGTGGATGAACGGCTCCGGCCGGGCGATGACCAGCTCCGCGATCTGCCTGGCCTTGGGCGGCAGCTCGTTCTGCAGCTCACGCACGCGGGCCAGGATGCCGTTCACGCCCGGTCCAGAACGAAAGGTCGATTCCGTCACGCTGCGCCCCGATACTGAGGAAATCTCATTCAGACTCATTTCGTAAATAAAAATTTCACAGCGCTGTCAAGCCGCGCTGATACGCCAGGGACGTTCGCAGGAGCTGGCCGGGCTCGCCCCGCCAATCCTGACGATGGTCTTCAGGATTTCAAAAGGTCGTATCAGCATGACAACACGTCGCGATTTCTTGGCAGGCGCCACGGCGGCGGCTGCCTTCGCCAGCATCCGCCAGGCGCTCGCCATTCCGGCACGGCGCCGGACCGGCACCATTCAGGACGTCAAGCACATCGTCATCCTGATGCAGGAGAACCGCTCGTTCGACCATTACTTCGGCACGCTGCGCGGCGTGCGCGGCTTCGGCGACCGCTTCCCGATCCCGCTCGAGAGCGGCAAGCCGGTCTGGTTCCAGTCCGACGGCAGCCGCGAGATTCCGCCCTATCACCGCGACTCCACGACCTCCAACGCGCTGGTCGGCTATGGCACGCCGCACTCCTTCGGCGACAGCCAGGCGGCGTGGAATCAGGGCAAGATGGGCTATTGGGCGAAGTACAAGACGCCCTATGCGATGGGCTATTTCGGCCGCGACGACATCCCGTTCCAGTTCGCCCTCGCCGAAGCGTTCACGATCTGCGACGCCTACCACGCTTCCATCACCACCGGCACCGATCCGAACCGCATCGTGTTCTGGTCCGGCTCCAACTTCAACCCGGCGCTGCGCGCCCAGGGCATCAACTCCACCACCAACGATTCCGAGCCCAACAACCTGCGCTGCTGGCCGAACCCGCACAATTGGGTCGCCGGCCAGCCGCAGCCGCAGGCCAACTACAAATATGTCGGCAGCGACTTCGCCTGGGATACGCTGCCCGATCTGCTCAACAAGGCCGGCGTGAGCTGGCACATCTATCAGGACATGAACGACAACTGGACCGGCGCAATGCACGGCTGTCTGGCGTTCTCCAGCTTCCGTCACGCCCAGCCGAACGATCCGAACTACGTGCACGGCCTGACCGGCGGCCCGGACTATCTCGACCGGCTGAAGGCCGACGTCATGGCCGGCACCCTGCCGCAGGTGTCGTGGATCCTGCCGACGCAGGCCAATTCCGAGCATCCCGGCGGCGGCAGCCCGACCCGTGCCGGCAATTTTACCGACCAGGTGCTGGAAGCGCTGACGGCCAATCCCGACGTCTGGAGCCAGACCGTCTTCTTCCTGACCTTCGACGAGAATGACGGCTTCTTCGATCATCTGCCGGCCCCCGCGGTGCCGTCCTACGACATCAACGGCAAGCTGATGGGCAAGGCGACCCTGCCGCTCGACGGCGAGTATTTCTCCAACACCGTCGGCAACGTGCTGACCGCGACCGACACGGTCAGCGGCAACATCCGCCCCTGGGGTCTGTCCGCGCGGGTGCCGATGTATGTGGTGTCGCCGTGGAGCAAGGGCGGCTGGGTCAACTCGCAGGTGTTCGACCACACCTCGGTCGGCCGCTTCCTGGAGAAGCGCTTCGGCATCAAGGTCGAGGCGATCAGCCCGTGGCACCGCGCCGTCTCCGGCGATCTCACCTCGGCGTTCGATTTCGCCAGCCCCAACGATCCGCGCTTCCCGGAGCTGCCCGACCAGAGCAACTGGCAGGCTTCGGACGCGCATCAGAAGACCTTGCCGGCCCCGGTTGCGCCCGCGACGCCGCAGCCGCTGTTCCAGGAGAGCGGCGCGCGCTATTCGCGCCCGCTGCCCTACATCCTGCACGCCACCGCGAAGGTCGACGCCGCCGCGGGCAAGGTGAAGCTCTTGTTCGCCAACACCGGCTTTGCCGGCGCCGTGTTCCACGTCTACGACAAGCAGCGTCTCGATCTCATTCCGCGCCGCTACACCGTCGAGGCCGGCAAGATGATCGACGACGAATGGAGCGTCGGCAGCGATGGCCTGTATGATCTCTGGGTGCTCGGCCCGAACGGCTTCCACCGTCACTTCAAGGGTGACCTCGACAAGGTCAGGCCGTCGAATGCCGCCAACCCCGAGATCTTCGTCGGTTACAACGTCTTCGAGGGCGGCCTGCACATGCAGCTGCGCAATGACGGCCATGCCCGCGTGAGCTTCACGGTGAAGTCGAACGAGATCTACGGGCCGTTGCAGGCCGTCACCGCCTCGGTCTCGGCCGCGCTGGAGCCGCAATGTCCGGGCTTCGGTCCGCTGCCCGGCTTCCATCCGGTGGGCTTCGGCGCGGTGCCCGGCTTCCGCTCGGCGCCCGACTTCGATGCTCCGGGCTTCGGCTTTGGCGCGCCGACGTTCTTCCCGGGGCCGAGCCATGGCGGTCCGTCGACCTCGTGGACCGTCAAGGTGTCGGCACCCGGACGCCACGGCGAGCTGTACTGGCACCTGCGCAAGTCCGGCCTGTGGTACGACTTCGTCGTCACCAGCGACACCGACGACAGCTTCTATCGCCGCGTCGCTGGCCACGTCGAGACCGGCCGTCCCTCGTTCAGCGATCCCGGCATGGCGCTGGCCGATCGCTTCTGATCGATGGATCTCATCTGAGTTCGGGGAGGGCGCCCATGGGCGCCCTTTCGCTTTGCGTCAGGCGCTGCCGAGGTCGTGGATCACGGGCGACAGGCTGGCTGAGGAGATATCCAGCGTCGCCAGCGTGATCGGCAGCCTGAAGCGGCGCGGCCCTGCGCTGCCCGGATTCAGGTAGAGCACGCCGTCGCGTGTCTCGACGCCCGCGCGATGCGAATGGCCGGACACGATGATGTCGATACACGCCGTTGCAGGATCGATCGCGAGATCGTGGACGTCATGCACGACATGGACGGCACGTGTGCCGAGCCTGATGGTCTCGGTCGCAGGATAGGCATTCGCCCAGTCTGCCGTGTCGATGTTGCCGCGGATCGCAGTCACCGGCGCGATCGAGCGAAGCTGCTCGACGATGTCGGGGCGGCCGATATCGCCGGCGTGGATGATGTGGTCGACGCCGGCCAGACGTCGCACGGCCTCCGGTCGTAGCAGCCCATGAGTGTCGGAGATGATTCCAACCTTGAGCATCGTTTCCCGCCGGGGTGATGGGCATCGCCTCAGGCGATCGTGAGAATCTCCAGCTCTTGTCCGGTCACCTCGACGACGTCGCCGACCGATTTGCCCATCAGCAGCCGCGCCACCGGTGAGACGTAGGAGATCATGCCGCGCTTCGGATCGGCCTCGTCCTCGCCGACGATCGTGTAGGTCTGCACGCGGCCGTCGCCGCGCTTGAACGTCACGGTGCTGCCGAACGCGATCTGATCGGTCGAGGCCGGTGCCGGCATCACCTGCGCGGTCCGCACACGCGCTGCAAAGTAGCGTGCGTCGCGCAGCGGCAGCGCCGACTCCCGCCGCCGTTCATTCACGTCCTCGATGGTCTGCGCCGCTTCATAGGCCGCCTGCGCCTGAAGCAGCTGCGCCTCCAGCGCCTTGAGGCCCGCCTCGGTGACGAGGTTCGGATGCGGCGAGACCGGCCGGTCGGGCAGCTGCGTCTCGGCCGCCGTCTCGGCGCTCTCTTCCTTGGTGAATGCGACGCTCACGCGGGACTCCTGAAAAAGGCCGCGAGATATCGCGGCCCTCAGGAGAGATCATGCCGGCTGTGCGGATTTCAAGCCGTGCGCATACGGCGTGCGAGCGCGCTTGACAGATGCGGCTGGGCGCGTTCTAATATTCGAACTATAGTTCGCAATCCGAACCATAGCAAGACAAGATGCGGGTCGTCAAGGCCCGGCGCCAAGCAGGAAACGCGGAGCTCCCCCGTGGACGAGGACAGCAAGGCTGGCAAAAGCGTCGTGCAGTCGCTGGCCAAGGGTTTTCAGGTGCTGAACGCCTTCACGAGCGACGCGCCCGAATTGGTGCTCGCCGACGTCGCGCGCCGCGCCACGCTCGACAAGGGCACCACCTTCCGCTTGCTCAACACCCTCGTGATGCTCGGCTATGTCGAGAAGGTCGGCGACACCAGGCGCTTCCGCCTGACGTTGAAATGCCTCGACCTCGGCTTCAACGCGATCGCTCGCTCGGAGTTGCGCGACCAGGCCCGCCCGATCCTGCGCAGCCTGGTCGGCGAGATGAACGAGGCCGCCTCGCTCGCGGTGCTCGACGGCAGCGACATCGTCTATGTCGAGCGCATCCAGGCGGGCCTCGTCCGGCTCGGCGTCGACGTCCGGATCGGCAGCCGCGCGCCGGTCTATTCCACCGCTGTCGGCCAGGCGATCCTGTCGCTGCTGCCGGTGCAGACGCAGATCGAGGTGCTCGAAGCGCAGCCGCGCATCAAGCGCACCGAAACCACGATCACGGATCTCGACGCGCTGCTGCAGCGCCTGCGCCAGGTGAAGGCCGCCGGCTACGCGCTCTCGAATCAGGAGAATGCACCGGGACTGTGCGTGCTCGCCGCACCGGTCGTCGATCGCGACGGCGTGCCGCTCGCAGCGATCAGCGTCGCCGCCCCGACCATGCGCGTGTCAGCCGATGAGTTCGAGCGCACCGGCGTCGCGCCGCTGCTGCGCGCCGCGGCGCAATTGTCGCGCGCGCTCGAAGCCATGGGCGGCGCCACCGCCACCGTTTCCAGCCGATGACACCAGAACTCATCAGGAGCCTGACATGAACGTCATGACCAACTTCAAGGGGATCATCCCGGCGATCGCCGTCCCCTTCAACGCCGATCACTCGATCGACGAGGCCGAGCTGACGCGCTATGCGGCGTGGCTCGGCAGGCGCCGCGGCATTGTCGGCATCATGACCAACGGCCACACCGGCGAGGTGTTCAGCCTCACCGCAAGAGAGCGCGCGGAGGTGACGCGCATCGTCGCCAAGGCGCTGACCGGCATCTGCCCGACGATCTCCTCCGTCGTCTGCGAAGGCATCAAGGACGGCATCGAGCATGCGCTGATGGCCAAGGAGGCCGGCGCCACCGCGCTCGACATCATGCCGCCGCATCACTGGCTGCGCTTCGGCTTCAAGCGCGAGCACTGCCTGGACTATTTCAACGCCATCGGCGATGCGACCAGGCTGCCGCTGATCGTGCACGTCTATCCGGCCTGGACCCGCGCCTCGTTCTCCTCCGAGCTGCTCGCCGAGCTCGCCCGGCTCGACCACGTCCAGGCGTTCAAGATCGGCACCCGCGAGATGAACAAATATGCCCGCGACCTCAAGGCAATCCGCGCGGCGGCCCCGGACAAGGCGCTCTTGACCTGCCACGACGAATACCTGCTGGCGTCGATGGTGCAGGGCGTCGACGGCGCGTTGGTCGGCTTCGCGTCGCTGATTCCGGATCTCATCTACGATCTGTTCGCTGCGGTGACGGCCGGTGATCTCAAGCTGGCGATGAAGTTGCAGGCCATGATCGATCCGTTGAAGGACGCGGTGTATGGCGGCGGCGAGCCGACCGGAGAGGCGCATGGCCGCATGAAGGCGGCGATGCAGGTCGCCGGCGTGATCCGCGATGCCACCGTGCGGCCGCCGACGCATGCGCCGAGCGCCGAGGAGATGGCCGCGATCCGCGCCGCAGTGGCCGCGGCCGGGCTGACGGTGAAGGCTGCCGCCTGAGCTTGCAACAGGCGGCGGCCGGTGACGGCCGTTGCCCCGTGATCACAACAAAAAGACACCGGGTGGACGCTCATGCTGACGATGGATGTCGACGATGCGCCCCGGCGCGCTGCGGCTGCGCCCGAGGCTGTTCTCATTGCGATCGATCAACTGTCGAAAACCTATGTCTCGGCCTCCGGCGCGACGGTCCATGCGTTGAGCCGGATCTCGCTGGATATCAAGCCGGGCGAGTTCGTCTGCGTCGTCGGTCCCTCCGGCTGCGGTAAGAGCACCTTGCTGCGTCTGCTCGCGGGACTTGATAGTTACAGCGATGGCCGGCTGCTGCTCGATGGCGAGCCCGTCGCCGGTCCCTCGCGCAAGGTCGGCGTCGTGTTCCAGGCCGCCAACCTGCTGCCGTGGATGACGGTGCGCGACAATGTCGGGCTGCCCTTGCGCGTCGGCGGCAAACATGCGCCGGCCGGCGATCGCATCGAACGTCTGCTCGCCGTCACCGGTCTCGGCGATTTCGGCGACAAATATCCCTATGAGCTGTCCGGCGGCATGCAGCAGCGCGCCGGGATCTGCCGCGCCCTGGCGCGCGATCCCGAGATCCTGCTGATGGACGAACCGTTCGGCGCGCTCGACGCGCTGACCCGCGAGCGTCTGAACCTCGAGCTGCAGCGCATCTGGCAGGAGAACCGCAAGACCATCCTGCTGATCACCCACTCGATCTCGGAAGCCATCTTCCTCGCCGACCGCGTCATCGTGATGTCGGCGCGTCCCGGCCGCATCCTGGCCGATCTCGCCGTTCCCATTCCGCGGCCGCGGTCATTCGACGACATCGTGCTGCATCCGGACTATGCGCGGCTCGCCAGGGAGGTCCGCGGGCTGCTCAATGCGCAGGAGCATGGCCATGACTGATCTTGCCAACGTCGCCGTGTCAGCCATGTCGCAGGAGCCAGCGAGTCCACGCCGCGGCATCAGCCTGGGATCGCCGATCGCCTGGACCGGTCTCGCGGTGCTGATCCTGAGCTGGATCGCCGCGGTCAACCTGCTGAACATCCCGTCCTACATCCTGCCGAAGCCCGAAGCGGTGGTCCGCGCGCTGTGGTCGGGGCTCGCGGTCAGCCCGGCCAGTCCGCTCGGCTACTACCTGCCGCTGTGGAGCACGCTCAGCAACGCCGCTGTCGGCTGCGCCATCGGCGTCGGGCTCGGCCTCGTCATCGGCTCGCTGATGGCCGAGGTCGAGGCCATCGAACGGCTGGTGATGCCCTATGCGTTCGCGCTGCAGAGCCTGCCAAAGGTGGCGATCGCGCCGCTGATCGTGATCTGGTTCGGTTTCGGCGACGGCTCCAAGATCGCGATCTCGGCGCTGCTGTCGTTCTTCCCGGTGCTGATCAACAGCTTCACCGGGCTGCGCGCCGTAGAGCCGGAGCGCGTCGACCTGATGCGCTCGCTGTCGGCGTCGCGGCTCGAGACCTATCGCATCGTCAAGCTGCCGAATGCCGCCCCCTTCATCTTCGCTGGCCTCGACATGGCGGTGGTGTACGCGCTGCTCGGCGCGATCGTCGCCGAGTTCTTGGGCGCTCAGCGCGGCATGGGGGTGGTCATCACCCAGGCGCAAGCCGTCTCCGATGTCGCAGGCGTGTTCGCCGCGCTGATCATTCTCGGCGTGCTCGGCATCGTGCTGCACGGGATCGTGCGCTGGTGCGAGGCCAAGGTCGTGCACTGGGGCGCCAATCGGAGAAAATAGGACAACAGGGAGGGAACATAGGATGGTTTCGCGCAGGTCATTCCTGAAGAGCAGCGCCAGCGCGGCGCTGCTGGTGAGCGGCGCCCCGGCCGGCCTGATGGCGGCGGACGCCAAGAAGATTCGCTTCGGTGTCGGGCTCAAGGCGCTCAACGCCACCATCATCAATTGCGTAATCGGCGAGGCGCTCGGCTACAACGCGCAGGAAGGGTTCTCGCTCGATGTCCAGGCGCTCGGCACCAATGCCAACGTCCAGGTCGCGACCGACCGCGGCTCCGTCACCATCGGCGTCGGCGTGCCGTCGACGGCGCTGCCGCTGCTCGCCAAGGGCGAATGGGGTGGCGCGAAACTGTTCTATCAATATACCTATCCGTACAAATGGGACATCGCCGTCCCGCCCGGCTCCGCGCTCAAGAGCTACACGGACCTCAAGGGCAAGAAGATCGGCGTGTCCGACTTCGGCGCCACCGAATATCCGGTGACCAAGAACGTGCTGAAGGCGCTCGGCCTCGATCCGGACAAGGATGTGAGCTGGGTCGCGGTCGGCAACGGCACGCCGGCGGGCGTCGCCCTGCAGCGCGGCGTGATCGATGCGCTCGCCTATTTCGATACGGGCTTCGGCCAGATCGAGGCGGCTGGCATCGAGCTGGCCTATCTGCCGCGTCCGACCACGATCCCGATGGTCGGCGGTCAGTTCCTGATGGCGATGCCGCAGACGTTCGAGAAGGACAGGGATCTCCTGGTTGGCTTTGGCCGCTCGGTGTGCAAGGCGTCGCAATTCCTGCTCGCCAATCCGACCGCCGGCGCCAGGGCCTTTCTCAAGATGTACCCGGAGACGGCGCCGCGCGGTGCCGGCGAGGACGCGGCGGTCAAGGCCGTGCTGCAGTCGATCAGCCGCCGGATCAAGCTCTACGCGCCGCCCTATGCCGATACGAAGATGGGCGGGATCAACGAGCAGGAGTTCCGCACCGAGGCCGCGATGAACGGGCTGGACATCAAGGACTACGCTGCGCTTTACACCAATGAGCTGATCGACAAGATCAACAATTTCGATGCAGTGAAGGTCAAGGCCGAGGCGGCCGCGTACAGGGGATGACGGCACAGGACCACGACAGCAGCTCCGGCCTTCGCCATGCGGTGGTGACCGGAACCAGCTCGGGCATCGGCCGCACCATTGCCGAGCGCCTGCTGGCGGACGGCTGGCGCGTGACTGGCATCGACCGGGCGGCCTCGGTGCTGTCGCACGAACACTTCGGCGGCTTCGAGGCCGATCTGGCTGAGCCGCAGACGCTGATCGCGCGCCTTGCTGACGTCGGCGCCGTGACCGCGCTGGTCCATGCCGCCGGCTACATGCGTGTCGGCCGTCTCGGCGAGTTGCAGGCCCAGAGCAGCGAAGGGATGTGGCGCGTCCATGTCGGCGCCGCGGAGGCGCTGGCCAATGCGCTGGCGCCGCGCCTGCGCGAGGGCGGGCGGATCGTGCTGATCGGCAGCCGCACCGCCAACGGCGCGGCCGGCCGCAGCCAGTACGCCGCGACCAAGGCGGCACTCACCGGTCTCGCGCGCTCCTGGGCGATCGAGCTGGCGCCGCGCCAAGTCACCGTCAACGTCATCGCGCCAGCCGCCACGGACACGCCGTTCCTGCGCGACCCCAGCCGCGCCGGCGCCGCGCCGGTGCTGCCGCCGATGGGCCGCTACGTCGATCCAGGCGAAGTGGCCGCGCTCACCGCCTTCCTGCTGTCGCCGGAAGCGGCTGCCATCACCGGACAGACCATCACCATCTGCGCCGGCGCCTCGCTCTGACGCGGCGCTCGCGACCACGATCAGGAGATTGACCATGACCGTTCGTATCGTCGACGTCCGCGAGGTGACGAAGCCGATCTCATCGCCGATCCGCAATGCCTATATCGATTTCACCAAGATGACGTCGAGCCTCGTTGCGGTCATCACCAATGTCGAGCGCAACGGGCATCCCGTGGTCGGCTACGGCTTCAACTCCAACGGCCGCTACGGCCAGGGCGGCCTGATTCGCGAGCGGTTTCGCGCGCGACTCCTCGAGGCGGATCCCGCCTCGCTGCTCGATGCCACCAAGGACAACATCGATCCGGACAAGGCCTGGACGGCGATGATGACGAACGAGAAGCCCGGCGGTCACGGCGAGCGCTCGGTCGCGGTCGGCACGTTGGACATGGCGATCTGGGACGCTGTTGCCAAGATCGCCGACAAGCCGCTGTTCCGTCTGCTCGCGGAGCGCCACAACCGCAAGGCCGATCCGCGCGTGTTCGTCTACGCCGCCGGCGGCTATTACTATCCCGGCAAGGATCTCTCGGCGCTGCGCCGGGAGATGCGCGGCTATCTCGAGCGCGGCTACAACGTCGTCAAGATGAAGATCGGCGGCGCGCCGATCGAGGAGGATCGCCAGCGCATCGAGGCCGTGCTCGACGAGATCGGTCCGAGCAACCAGCTCGCCGTCGACGCCAACGGCCGCTTCGACCTGGAGACAGCGATCGCCTACGCCAAGATGCTGCGCGACTATCCGCTGTTCTGGTACGAGGAGGCGGGCGATCCGCTCGACTATCATCTGCAGGCGACGCTCGCCGATTTCTATCCCGGCCCGATGGCGACCGGCGAGAACCTGTTCAGCCACCAGGACGCCCGCAACCTGATCCGCTATGGCGGCATGCGTCCGGACCGCGACTGGCTGCAGTTCGACTGCGCGCTGTCCTACGGCCTGTGCGAATATCTGCGCACGCTCGACGTGCTCAGGACCTATGGCTGGTCGCCGTCGCGTTGCATCCCGCATGGCGGCCACCAGATGTCGCTCAACATCGCCGCCGGCCTCGGCCTCGGCGGCAATGAGAGCTATCCCGACCTGTTCCAGCCCTATGGCGGCTTCCCCGACGGCGTTGACGTCATCGACGGCCACATCACCATGCCCGAACTCCCCGGCATCGGCTTCGAGGGCAAGTCGGATCTGCATGCGGAGATGCGCGCGCTGAGCGCTTGAGCCGCGCGCCGTTGAGCAGGGGCCTTCGAGACGCGCCGCAAGCCGCACTCTTCAGCATGACGGAAGCTGGCATCTCGAAGGGCGGCCCGGCGGCGGGGCTCACCAGACTCAATCTTCCAGCAGATTCTCCCGCAAGGTCGTGCCCGTATATCGCGTCCTGAACCGGCCGCGCCGCTGCAACTCGGGAACGACGAGATCGGCGAACTCCTCGAAGCAGCCGGGCGTGTAGGTCGCCGCCAGCATGAAGCCGTCGGCGCCGCCGTCATCCATGTAGTGCTCGATCTGGTCGGCGATGTCCTTGGCGGTGCCGACCGCGACCGGCATGCCCATGCCCTGCGCGTAGATCATCGCCGCCTCCTTCACGGTCACCGGCGCGCCGCCCTTGGCGTAGATGATCGACTCGAACAGACCCTGAATGCCCGGCACCTCGATGTTCTGCACGATGGCATTGCCGTCGAACTTGGAGAAATCCAGCCCGAAATGGCCGGACATCCAGGCCAGCGCGCCCTCCGGCGGAATGCACTCCTTGATTCGCGCGTACTTCTCCTGCGCCTCCGAGCGTGTTTCCGCGACCACGGTCTGCAGGCCGTAGATCAGCTTCACCGAACCCGGCTTGCGATCGAACTTGCCGGCGAGCCGCTCGTTCAGATCGCCGGCATATTGCCTCATGCGGTCGACGTTCGGATGCACGGCGAAGATCGCCTCGGCATGCTTGGCGGCGAAGTCGCGGCCCTGGTTGGATGAGCCGGCCTGCCATAGCACCGGCCGTCCCTGCGGGGAGGGCGCGCAAAAATGCCGGCCATGGCACTTGTAGTACTTGCCCTCGTGGTTCACGACCTTGATCTTGGCGGGATCAGCATAGATGCCGGACACCTTGTCGGCGATGATCGCATCCGGCTCCCAGGAATCCCACAGCTGGTAGCAGACCTCCATGTATTCCTCGAGCCGGTCGTAGCGGCCGCTGCGCTCGGTCATGGTGTGACCATAGGCATCCCATTCGCTCTTGGAGTAGGACGACACGATGTTCCAGGCGACGCGGCCGCCCGAGAGGTGATCCAGGCTCGAGAGCCTGCGGCACATCGAATAGGGATGCTCGAACGCCGTCGACAGGGTGACGCCGACGCCGAGATGCTTGGTCGCGGTGGTGATGATCGGCACGATCGTCGACGGCTCGTGGGTCGGGCACTGCACAGCCCATTTCACGATCGCGTCGGAGCTGTCCTCGTGTGTGTTGTAGGGCGCGAGCTCATCGGCGATGAACATGGCATCGAACATCCCGCGTTCCATCGTGCGGGCCATGTGCTGCCAGTATTCCGGCCGGGCGAAATCCCAGCCGATCTTGTCCTTGACGTGGCGCCACATTCCGGTGGCGTGACTGTTCACGCCGTGCTGGATGAATCCCAGAAGATGAGCCTTCTTCCTCGTGGTCGTCGTCATGCAATGCTCTCCTTGCGTCCGAAACTCGTCCAGTCCGTCATGAACTTCGGGTGGTCGGTGATCAGGCGCTCTTCTGCTCGACGAAGAAGGCGAGCCCGCATCCAGCCGCCGTCACCAGCGCAAGCAGCGGGCCGGCATAGATCATCGCGGGGGTGAAGCCGACGCCGGCAATGATGACGGCGGACGCGATCACCGAGATCGCTGCCAGCCCGCCATAGCCATAGTCGGGCACGTCGGTCGGCTCGGCGGCGCCGCTGCGATATTCGGCGATGGCGTTCTGCAGGCCGCGCCAGAATCCAGCGAGGAAGAACAGGGTGACGAGAATGCCGACGATGGTGATCAGGACGTACATGGTTGGCTCCTTTGGGATGTCAGAGGGACGGGCGCGCCGAGGACCGGCGCGCCTCGCGCAGCTATTCGGCCGGGGCAGAGACCTCGTCGCCGATACGCTGCAGGCCGGTGAGGTCGAAGTTCTCGCCGCCGATCAGACCCGCGATGACGACGGTCAGCCCGCTGATCGCGACGATCGACAGCGTTCCGATCAGCTCGCCGGCCGTGGCGTAGATCGGCATGCCCACGCCGATCGCCAGCGCGATGCCGCCGACGAAGCCGATCATGTTGGTCTTCGGCCACAGGATGGACAGCACCAGCGGCAGCAGGATCGAGGTCTTCAGCGCATAGGTCGTCAGCACCAATGTCGTGAAGTCGAGGCCGGAGAGCACGATCAGGGTCGCGATGATGCCGCCGAGCAGGACCGAAAGCTTGGTGATCACGAACAGGCTGCTCTCGGAGGTCTGCGGGAAGTAGCGCTTGACGATGTCGACGGCGACGACCGAGGACAGCGCGGCACTGGCGCCGTCGATGGTCGAGTAGCAGGCGGCAAGGATGACGAGCACGTAAAGCAGGACCAGGGTCAGACCGAGGCCGATATGGGAGACGATGTAGGGGCCGACCGCGACGATGTCGCCGCCGAAATCGGCCGGCTTGAGGCCATAGGCGATGCCGACCAGGCCGAGCATGCCCAGGCAGATCGGGATCGGATAGAACAGCGCGCCCGACCAGAGGAACACGCGGCCGACGTCGCGGCTCTTGATGGCCCAGACCTTCTGCCAGAATGTCTGGTCCGAGACCGTTGCGGCGAGGAGGCCGAACGCAAGCGTGATGCCGAAGCCCGCGGCGGCATCGGGACGCAGCACCGACAGGTTGCGGGCATCGGCCGCGCCGGCGGCGTTGAAGACCGCTTCCGATCCGCCCGGGATCGCGGCATACACCGCGGCCACGACAATCGCCGCCGGCACGGTGATCATCAGCGTGTTGAGCGTTCCGGTCATCACGCTCGTCCACAAGCCTCCGAAGTATGAATAGGCGAGCACGCAGATGATGCCGACGACGGTCGCCACCTTCCAGTCGATCCCGAACACCGTCGAGACGACGACGGAGGTGCCCTTGAGATTGATCAGGATCTCCAGGATGATTCCGAAGATCATCGTCACGGTGACGATTGCGGTCGCGGCTTTCGACCTGCCGAACCGGTACTCGATGAACTCGGAGATCGTGTAGCCCTCCGGCATGTTCTTGCGCAGGATGCGGGCGAACGGGATCATCGCCATGACCGCGAAGCCGTTGGGCACCACGAACCAGAACAGGCCGGAGAGGCCCCATTGATACGTCATCGCCGAGCTCATCATCACCGCCATGGCCCAGGTCCAGACGGCGATCACCGAACCGACGCCGAAACCGAAGCCGACTCGGCGGTCGGCGATGATGAAGTCGTGAGTGTTTCGAACGAGGAGGGTCTTCACGGCATAGGACAGGGCGAGTGAGAACAGGCCTAGTCCGATCATCGACGCATACCCGAGGGTCGGCGTCAGGCTCGGCATCGCGGCAAAGATCGATTTGTCCATTGCGATTTCTCCGGGGTTCAGGAACTCTGGTGAAGCGTGTGATAGTTGCGGGCGTGGTAGAGCAGCGGCGCGCCGCCGCCCGCATGGGCGGAGGTCACGTTGCAGAGCACGATGGCGTGGTCACCGGACGGGATCAGGTCGACGATGGCAGTGCCCAGCTGTCCGAGAGCGCCCGCGATCAGCGGCGCCTGGCCGGCGCCTTCGATCGTCGCCACGTCATCATAGGAGCCGGGTGCGAGCTTGCTCGCGAAGCGATCGGACAATGCCCGTTGGCCGGCGCTGAGGACGGAAATCCCAACGCTCATACCGACGCCGAGGCAGGCGTAACTCTGGCTGTTCTGCGCGACGCAGAACAACACCCGTGGCGGCTGCAACGAGACCGACGTGACCGAGGTGGCTGTGAAGCCATGGAGCTGTCCGCCGCGCCGGAACGTCACGATGCAGACGCCGGATGCGAGCTGGCTGAACACGTCCTTGAAGCCCTGTCGTATGTCGCCGGCGGAAGTGATCGTGGCTTCGAGCGCGCTCATGACATCTGACCTTCGAAAGCGAGTGTGCGATTGTCCCTGAGCGGGCGGATCACCTGCTTCATGAACGGACCGGCGTCACGCATCGGGTCGTCGAACTGACAGACGATGCGATCGAGGCCCAAGGCCTGCAGCTGGGGGATGCGGTTGCGGATGTCCTCGAAGGAACCGATCAGGCCGAGCTCGAAGCCGGCGTTGGAATCGACCATCTGTTCCTCGCCGAGCGCGGCCCAGGCGGCGGCACCGGAGCTGCCGATCACCTTGCGGAAGAAGTCGATCGTCTGTGAATTGCGGCGACCTACGACCGTCTTCCAGCGCTGCCTTGCCTGCTCGGTCGTCTCGGTCGCGATGACGTAGGCATTCGCCGCGATCAGGATGGTCCGGCCCCAGCTGTTGGCCTCCTGACGCACCGCCTCGATGCGCCGTTTCAGCTCCTCGTCGCCCATGCCATTGAGGAACAGGCAATGGCCCCATTCCGCGGCCATCTGCATGGCGCGGCCGGAGTGGCCGGCGATCCACACCTCCGGCAGGGCGTTCTGGTCCAGGCCATAGGTCGGTGGCTGCTTGAGCTCGACCGGCTGCGCCTCTCCAGGCGGAGCGTCCGTCCCGGCAATTTCGGCAGGCGGCTGAAACAGGCCATAGAGCGTGCGCAGGAATTCGCCGGCGCGGTCGTAACGTCCGTCATGATCCAGCCAGTCGACGCCGGACAGGTCGAACTCCTCCTTCCACCAGCCGCAGACGATATTCATGCCGAGCCTGCGCTCCGCGATCTTCGACAGCGTGTCGAGCATCCGGGCGACGAGGAACGGCGAGCGGAAGCCGGGCTTGATGGCGCCGCAAAGCCCGACCTTGCTGGTGACGGCGGCGATCGCCGCCAGAATGCTCCAGGCGTCGGCGACGCTCTCGCTCGGGCCATGGATGCAGTTGAGCAGGTTCTCCGAGGCGTAAAGGAAGTCGAACCCGAGCGCTTCGGCCTGCTGGGCGATCGCGAGACAGGCGGCAACGTCAGGGCCGGTCGGTGCGTCCAGCGAACGCAGCCAGCCGCCATAGACGGGAAGCCAGATGCCGAACTCCATCACGCGACCCCGCATGCTGCGAAGGAGGCGCGCGGAGCACGATCATGGATCGGTGCCTCGTCGGTGGGTGTCGCAGAAGGTGCAGGCGGCATATCCTCGCTGTCCTCGCTCGAAAGCCTTCGTGCGAAGTAATTAGCAAGCGTCTTGCCAAACCGGGTCGCGCGCAGGCGTATGCGGTCGGTGCTGAAAATAGCGGCGTGATTGATCGATAAAACGTCCTGAAGTGCCTGCGGCGAAAGCAGATCGGAACTACTTATTCATTCAGTTCATGCGCACTGAAGTGTATGAATGATGCGGCGCCGCTTTTGATGCTGGTCCCTGCGAGGATGAAACGAATTCATCGAAAGCGATGGGAGTGACTGGTTTGACGGCAGGCCGACTCGGGAACTGGTTCGAATTTGTCCGTGGGAGCGCATTCGGCGGCGAGCCGGACGTCGCCGAGGCCCAGGAGAGTCCATGACCTTCGAGCAAATGAGGATCTTCCTCGAAGCCGCTCATTTTGGCAGCTTCACCCATGCTGCCGAGCGGCTGGGCCTCACGCAATCGGCGGTCAGCGTCTCGATCAAGAAGCTGGAGGAGAAGCTCGACGTCCCGCTGTTCGACCGCTCCGGGCGCCGGCTGATGCTGACCGAGGCCGGACAGGTGCTGTTGAACGAGGCCGAGCGGATCCTGCGTGACATCGAGCTGACGATGCGCCGTGTCGAAGGCCGGCGTCCCGCCTCACCGTCCGCGCTGGTGGCATGCACCGCCAGTGCCTACGACTTCTGGATGCCGCATCTTCTGGCGCGGGACAATGGTCCCGGCGCGTTCGGTGTCGATCTCGTCCGTGGCAGCGTCAACGAGGTAGCGGCTTATGTGATGCGGGGAACGGCGGATGCGGGGGTGACCAGCGCCATGCCGAGCCACCCGCAGTTCCGCCAGGTCGCCGTGTTCGCCGACCGACTGGTGCTATGCGCTCATCCCGAGCGGGCGCAGCACGTGCCGGCCGATCTGAGCTGGAAGTCGCTGGCCGAGCAGGCGCCCTTGTTGTGGGAGCACGGCGAGCTGACGCAGACGCTGACCGCGGCGCTCGTCTCTCACCGGGTCGAGCCCGAGCGTGTGGCGCATCCCGTCCTCAAGCTGTCGTCGAGCACGGCGGTGATCTCGGCGCTGCTTGGCGGCCGCCATATCGGCTTCGTGTCGGATCGCGCCGCGCAGCCGTGGCTGGCGTCGGGGCGGCTCGTGCGGATCGGAACGCCGGAGATTCCCGTGCGCTATTGGCTGTTCGGCCTGCGTGAGCACGATATCGACAGGTTCGTGGCGCTGTTCGGTGCGCGCGTGGAATAGCTCCGGCCGCGCGCCTGCGCGGTGAGGGGCGATGACTGCCCGACGGGCAATCTGCTCATGACAGCTCTGCGTGAACTGCCCGTCGAGCCAGTTTGCCGCACCGTTGCGGCCTTGTGTCGTCGGGCAAATCAGGACGATGTTCCCACGCATCCCGCCTCACTCGGAGGGGCGTTGCGCGCGATCGTCACGACACGCGAGGCGGGGAGGCGATGGCCGCGAGGTGCCGCAGCGTAGCTTGCTACGCGGACGAACGGCAGCTTGCGGACGTGAAGTCGTGTGGTCCTGACCTCCCGGTGCCGAGGTCAAGTCGACGCCAGCGCTTCCGCGCTGCGTTGACGACGGGGGCAATCAAGCCGGTCCCCGGGGAGCAACTGTCTTTTTTGTAGACCGGTGATCGGCCGGCCTCAAGGCTGG